>DATHQG010000297.1:0-10982 GCA_035483075.1 Edaphobacter sp.
GAGTGGAGTAGTCGGATGTTTGGGTGGGTGCGGTGGCACTGGCTTGTGCGGCATGATGGGCCGGTGTCGTTCCGGCGGGCCTTTCGGAAGGAGGATTGGGTACGCCTGCTGGCTGCGGCTGAGGCCCCGCGGGAGGCGGTGACGGTGGAGCAGTGGCGTCCGGGACGGTTGTGCGTGGGGCGGTGGAAGTGAGGCCGGTGATTCTGAAGCCTCTCGTTAGACTGAGAGATATGAAGCCTCTCGCCCCTGTCGCCCTCGTGGCGCACCTCATCACGTCTAACCATATGAGAAGCGAATAATGCCAATTTTCACTCTGCTAGCGCCCAGCTCCGCCGGTTCCAGATTCAAGACTATTCTCTGGGTCTCGCTTGGTCTCATCGTACTCTTCGTCTTCATTACCTCAGAGCTGCTCCTCATCACGGACTATCCGATGTACCACGCCTACCGTCTGCAGGTCATTGCCGACCGCCATCTCCTTATCCCGCATACACTCGCCGGAATCTTCGCTCTGTTGATCGGTCCCATCAATTTCTCCTCGCGGATCCGCCAGCGTCACCTCCAACTTCATCGCATCCTCGGCCGCATCTACGTCATCTCCGTGTTTATTGGTTCCTTCACGGGTATCGCTCTCGCAGCCGGCCGCCCAGGTCTTCCCGGAACCTCCATGCAGGCCGCCGCCTGGATGGTCTGCACCACCGCCGCCTTCATCACCGCGCGCAACCGCCAAATCACACAGCACCGCCAATGGATGGCGCGCTCCTATGCAGTTACCTTTACCTTTGTCTCCAGCCGCGTGCTCAACCTCTGGCCGCGTTACTGGAGCCATCTTGGCGACTCCTTAGCCGCCGTCGGAGTGATCGCTTTCACACTTGCCTCGCTGCTAATCGTGGAGCTCGGCCTCAACTGGCGCGAGCTCACAACCAGCCGTGACTGATCGTCGGCTCGGAGGCCATGAGATTTTCAGGGTATCGTCATGAACGCAGGCGATCCACACCTCGCCCTTGTGATTTGGGTTTGAAAAATGTCCTATTTCGCGAAGCTAGTCCCCTCCAACTCCGAGCTGACCACAGGCCCGTAACCACCTAGCTGTCCAACTATCCTCACCACCGCAGGCTCCTCACCCTCAAGTATCCACACCATCACATCTTTCGGCTGAAGACCGATCAGTGGCGCAATCACGCCCACGATGCCACCCAACTCGGGATGGATGCGAAACACCGTCGCCTTAAGGGTCTGTCCTGTCGTATGATACGGCTGCTCGCCCGCCGGAGAGATCAGGATCCGAATCAATCGCCCGTCGCCGACTGGCGCGAGTATCCCCACCCGAAACGGTGTCGTATTTTGCTGCACATTCAGCAGCAACGTTCCAACGAATCCATTCGCCAGATCATCCGGCAGGTCAATGTGGTGGCTCTCTACGTATATGTTGCCATTCTTGTCCGCTGTGCGGCTGGTCGCTATGCCGCTAGAGGCTTCCACAGTAAAGTCGACCGGCTTCACGAAGAACGGCCCTTTCTGTATGTGATGGTTTAGTACTAATCGAAACGTGCCCTGCTGCCTGTACGTTGTCGTCTCATCGTCAATCGACCCATCCACAAATTTATAGGTCAGGCGCATCGTCACTTCATCGCCCTGCACGACCTGCGAAAACTCGCCACTGGCGATGATTTTTCCAGCCTCGGAGCGAGCCACCATAAACCGATGCATCGGGCGTTGGATATGTCTTACCGAAATTGGTTCAGCTGGCGCTACGGTGCCCAACGTTATCGCCCAAAAAGCGGCTACCAGGAAATCATTTCTTGTCATCAAATACCTCGTTCTAACACCTTAGACGCCTTCCGCTCCCCGGTGAACCCGGCAAGAATGTCACGTCGACATGTGTATCCGTCTGGCCGGCGCTCTACAAGCTCCAAAATGACGATTTGTACAGAATGACGTGCCGAACTGGTTTCTGGACGTCTACTAGAAAGATGGAGTGCGCTACAAATCGATTGAATATTCAGTAAGTTCGGAGGGAATGCTTTGCAAGACGAAGTACTGATCCTCGGAGGTGGAGTGGCAGGCTGTGCGGCTTCGATCGCGCTCGCTCGAAAGGGACGAAGCGTCACGCTGATCGAACGCGAGCCCACGCCACGCCATAAAGTCTGCGGAGAATTCCTAAGCAGTGAGGCCCTTGAAGACCTGCATGCGCTTGGCATCGACGTGGCCTCTCTTGGCGCGGTGCCCATCGATTACGTTCGCCTTGCCGCAGCCAAACGCGCCGCGGAGGCTCCGCTGCCTTTTCCCGCGGCCTCACTCACGCGCAAGGCGCTCGATACAGCGCTCATTGCCGAGGCCGTCGCGGCTGGAGTCCGCGTAGAGCGCGGTCGCAGTGTGCAGTCGCTCAGCCGTACGACCACCAACGTGTGGCAGGCTATGCTTGATGACGGCACCAGCCGCGAAGCTCCAACAGCCTTTCTTGCGACGGGCAAGCTTGATCTGCGCGGCCACACGCGCCCAAAAGACCCGGCGCAGTGGATCGCCTTTAAGATGTATTTTCGCCTGGCTTCGGCGCAAGCCGCTGAGCTAGCGGACGCCTCCGAGTTGATGCTCTACCCTGGAGGGTACGGTGGTATCCAACCGGTGGAAGGCGGCATTACAAACCTCTGCTGCGTGGTGCAACGGCGGCATCTGACGCGTGCGGGTCATCGCTGGGAGAGCTTCCTAGCGAAAATGCAGCAGGACTGCCCACACCTCGCGATGAGGCTTGCCGGCGCGGAGCCGTTGCTCGCCAAGCCGATCGCGATCACCCATATCCCATATGGATACATCCGACGCACTACCGAGGACGGGCTCTACTGCGTTGGCGATCAGGCAGCTGTCATCCCTTCGTTCACCGGCGATGGTATATCCATCGCGCTGCACACTGCTCGCTGTGCCACAGCTGCCTATCTTGCAGCAGAGCCGGCGCCGCTCTTCCAGGCTAAACTGCGTTCCGCACTGCTGGCTCAGATGCGCCTCGCCGAGTTCGCCGCCGATGGTTTGAACAACTCACTCGCGCGCGCTGTACTACCGTTTTGCCTCAGGGTCTGGCCCGGCGTAATGCGCGTAACTGCTAGGCTCACACGCGTCGCCCAGCACACGGCTGTTGCTCCACGGGCGGTCGCCAGCTGAAATCGAGCTACGCCAAACAATTCTCGGTAGTCAAACCCTCTGGGGGAGATGCAGTGAAATCCTTCGCAGTCTTGGCCCTCTCGGTCATACTCGCTCCAGCCGCACTCGCCCAGCATCAGACCTTCGCAGTCAACCCCGATGCCAGCGAGGTCAAGATGACACTCAACACGACCCACGAGGTAGTCAACGGCACTTTTCACATTCAATCTGGATCGATTGAGTTTGACCGCAGCGCTCCTAAGATGTCGGGATCGGTGGCCGTACTGGCCGGCAGCGGAAAGACCGGTAACGACAGCCGCGACAAGAAGATGAGCAAGGACATTCTCAAGGTAGATCAGTACACGACCGTCTCTTTTGCGCCCAAAACCTACACCGGGACGATCGCGCGCTCTGGCGACTCAACCATTCAGGTGAGCGGAGTGTTCACCCTAGTCGGCAATCCTCACGACCTGACGATTCCAATGCAGATTCACATGGATGGATCGAAGGCGACGGTGAGGGCTCAATTCGTCCTTCCCTATGTTCAGTGGGGTCTCAAGAACCCGAGCTTCATGTTCTGGAAAGCCGAGAATGACGTTGCGATTGATCTTAATCTCGTTGGCCAGCTTTCTAACTAACTGACCATCCTGTTTGCAAGCTGTAATAGGACCGTGCCGTTCTAACTGCACTCTTGTCTTATGACCAACCAAGGATATTCGAAATTGTTGACTCAATCCAGACCACGTGAAAGAAAGATTCCTAGAACCAGAGCATTCATTGCCTCCGGGTGCTGAAGGTGTTTACGGCAGGTGAGCGAGGAGAGGTCCCCGGGCACACGACATTTCGCCGCCCCTATGCCGATCAAACGCATCCCGTCACTTGACCCCCGGTTGGTGGACCAACCGGACATAACCCGCTCTTCGAGTCTGTCCGGTTGGCCGGTTACAAATCCACATGAAATGACGATTCGTTCACGAAGAGTACGGTGCACGTTGACCAGAGCTACCATTGATCCAGATGACACGTCGGCTCTTATTGATTGCGTTGCTCCTGCTGACTCCGTGCTCCGCAATCTGTCAGAGGCCAGCCATTAGTCTCCCCGCTGGAACACCACTTCCAGTCCAGATTGATGATCATCTCCCGATACGCGTCGGCCAGCCTATCCGCGCCCGGCTCATCTATCCCGTATATGCCGACAATAGCCTGGTTCTCCCAGCCAGAACCATCGTGAACGGCACCGTAACGGCACTCCGCTCCAATCACTCCCGTCGCGTCAGCGCCCGTCTTCGTTGTGATTTCACACCATTCTATACGCCGATCGTCCGCTTCACCGGCATCACTCTGGCCGACGGCACGACCCTTCCCATCGCCACCGGCACCGCGACCGACGGCGCCCCGATCTACCGCCTCGTTGCACCCCCACCACGGCAAGGTGGGTTCATCCACCAGCAGTGGGATGACGGCCTCCAAATCCTGCGCGACAAACTCGCCATCATTACCGGCCCCGATAAGACCGACCGCCTCGTCCAGCTTCTCTACAGCCAGCTCCCTTATCACCCTCAGCGCATTGATAAGAACACCGCCTGGACTGTCGAAATCTCGGAGCCTATCTCCATCGTCCCGCAGACAACCGACGTCGCCGTCACACCCTCACAACCTATCAAGGCCGACCCGCCAAGCGATGACACCACACAGTCCTGGATAATCCAGGCTTACCTTGGCGAGCAGCTGAGCTCTGCCACTTCGAAAAGCGGCCAGGAGATCAGGGCCACGGTCGCCGAACCGATCTATAACCCCGACCACACCATCGCCGTGCCCGAAGGCGCCACCATGATTGGAGCTGTCACGCAAGCCAAACCAGCCCGTATGTTCGGTCGCGCCGGGGCCCTTCACTTCGACTTCCGCCAACTCGTCTTGCCCACCGGCACAACTCAAAACGTCCAAGCGTCCCTCACCGGAGCTGACTCCAATGCAGGCCAAAAGCTTGCCATGGACTCCGAAGGTCAAGTAAAACCGAAGCCGCAGGACAAACTCCTCGTCCCCTTCATCCTTCTCACCCTCGCTGCCCGTCCTCTTGATTACGACCATGGCGACAACGCCTTCGGTAAGGACGCTCTCGCGTCCAATAGCCTCGGCGTCATAGGCTTCATTATCGGAACCGCCGCCGGGCAACGCAACATTGCCGCTGGCATCGGCTACTACGGCGCAGCTATCTCGATCTACGAGCGCTGGATTAAGCGAGGCCGCGAAGTCACTTTCGCTCGTGATACGCGCCTCGTCCTCCAGACAAGGCCACGCCACTCGACGCTCCTTGAGCCCAACTCTACCGCGGCCCCTCCCCGCTGAACCATTGAATGCTTAGCACTCATTGAGAAGCCAAGGTCGCCGTCGCCTGTGCCAGGATAACGGCTGATTTCCGCGCCGCTTCTTCGTAGTACCGCACCATCCGCTGCGGCTCGCTCGCCTGATACGGCGCCAGATTATGCGCCCAGCGAAACCCGATCGGCTGATACCAAAGCTCCGCCTCCACCTTGAACGGCCCTGCCGCGCCTCCGGTCGAGACCACATACCGCACTGTGCTTCCCTTGTCGGTGAACCCCGGATCGTCCGCAGCCTCGCCGGTGACCGCAATGTCCTTCATCGCCGTCGCCTTGTCGAACCCATGCGGCAACAGACGATTGTCCTTCAGGTACCCCACCGCATGCAGCAATCCCGTCGTCACTTTGCCATCCGAATCCTTCAGGATCGGCTCATAGATCTCCACCTGGTCCGCACGCGTAATCTCCCGGTGGTGCGGCTCGTACTTCAGCGGGTCTTCATCATTGTCGTTCCCCACAATCGACCCATCTGGATTCAGCGCACCCGATTCAAACACCGCACGCCCACTCCCATCGCGCACCACAACATGCAGCCAAGCCCGCCGTGAAGGATACGCCGTCGGCAGCTTGTGGCCGCCGAGATTCTCGACATGCACGTCGACCGCAAAGCGATCCCCGGTCCGATCGACGCTGCCAATCGTTACCTTCGCCGCCTGCGTCTTCAAAAACTCCGTTGTGCGCTTCATCGCCGCATCCATCTCCTCCGGCAACGCCGCCGTGGCCAACTCATTGCGATGATCCTGCAGCATTCCTTCCACAACGAAATTCGATCCAACAAACGTATGCCGATGCATACCATCATGCGGCTGCCCATACAACGCCGTTACGGCTACCGCCTCCTTCACCACTGGCATATGGCAGTCCTGGCACGTCTGCTTCGTCGCGTAGTCGCTATGTTGCCACTCTTGGTAAGGCACCTGCTCCGGGAACCTCGCTATCTTCTCGCCATTCGGCCCCAACGCTGACGTAATCAGCGTATGGCAGCTCCCGCAAAGCCCCGAATCCCGCACCTGATCGCCTTGCGTCGGCCGGTACGTAGCCGTCGAGGAGTGCATCACCGTCTGGTGCCCTTTATCAATATCGAACGGCCCATACTCCGCCCGGTTGCCGTTCTTGTCCGGCTGCGCGATCTTCACATTCCCAACAAAAGTCGCCTCAGTCCCCAGCCCCTTCTTCTCAATCTGATGGCACACCGAGCAAGTAACCCCATCCGCAGCAGCCTTGTCCCCCTTTGGAAACGTCGCCAGCGGAAATCGCGAAAACACATCCGTGTGCCAACCTTTATCCCGGTCCGCCATTCGCACCGCCGGCATATGGCAAACCGAGCACTCATCCTCAATCGCCTGCTTCGACTCCGGATGATCGATCGACTCCCGCCGAACGCTTCCCTGCCAGTAAGGATCGCGCGAGGAGTTCGCCATGATGCTCGCGCTCCACTGAAATCCGATCGAGATGTCCTCGCCCTCACTCGTCTTCAGCCCGTTATGACAAGCCACACAACGGTCCGACGTCCGAAACACCGTCCCCGGAGGCACCCTGTCGCCCTTCGCACTCTCCGTCTTCGACTTGCCCGGCAACACCGCCGGAGCCGCCGCTACCATCAGCCCAAGCAGGACCGCGCGAATCGCGCCAGTCGAGTTACCCGAAGGAATCCTCATCGCCAACCATTCCATAGCTTCCCATCCGCCCGATCCCACAGCAAATAAAACAAAACCTGGGGAGGCCGTCCGCTCGTATTCGTGAACGGCTCCCTCACGCCAAAGCCCACACGAACGTGCTGCCGCCGGCTCACCGTCACCTGCATCTCCGGCAGGACATCCCAGTTCGTGCTCGCCCCGGGCGCAAAGTTACGCGCCGCCAGAAACTCCACCATCGGCGACCACAGCCGTCCCAGCATCTGGTCCTGACCAATCGCCTGTCCCACTGTCGCCCGCCAGAACATACTGTTCGGAGCCACGCTCGTATCGAACGGCAGGTCCGCCCCCAACTGCGTCTGCACAAACGTATTTTCTTTGAACAACTGATCGAACGCCGCAAATGGCTCGAACTGCGCCGTTCCCGCTCCGAACCCGCGTTTGCTGTCCCCCGTCGGCAGCAGAAATCCCCCCTGCACACTCAGGATCGACCCAGTCCGCAGACTCGAAAACAGCTCCCGCTTCACCCCCAGCGTGATGTCGCCAAAACCTGCGGTCCAGTTGTGGTTCTGGTCCGCGTAGTTCACCGGAATATCGGTCTCAAGCTGCGTTCGCGCATCGATGATCGTCCGCTCATCGATCACATCGGTAGTCCACGCCGGCGCACCCGAGGCACTCGCCGCCGTCGAAACCACAATCTCATTCTCAGGAAACGCCTTCTCCGTCACCAGCGCACGCGGCAGGTTCAACTCGCCCAGCGGATAGTGATGGACGTTCTTACAAAACCCCCGCATATACGCGATCACATCGTTCATCTGCTCGTCGGTCAGCAGATCTCCAAACGCCGGCATGATCTGCGAGAGCCCGCGCGACGGCCCGCCATGCACGATCACCGCCTTCCAGTTGCCGTCCGGCTCAGGCGTCGTTCCCGCGCAGTCAGTGAAATCCGGAAACGTATCCGGCCGCAGAAACACCGTGATCGCCATCGGAGCGCCCTTCCCGTCAGCTCCATGACACGCAATGCAGCCCCCCTTGTAGACCTTCTCCCCGTTCTCCGGATTTGGCCGCTGCGCATAATGAAGCCTCTGCGCGGAAAGATGGAAAGAGGCCACACTGAGAATCGCGAAAACATAAAGGATCGACGTTCGAATCAACTTCGTCATGTGTGTCGAAATTGATGCAGCGTCTCGTGAGAATCTATGACGATCCGCGGCCTGTCCCCTTTGAAACGCGCATAGCGCTTGTCCGCGATTCCCTCGCTGCAAATCGTTACACCCCAAAATGACGTGTCGTTATCTTTCTATGATGAGAACAATATCTGATGCCCGCCTGCTTATCTCAACGTACAAATTCAGATGCGGAGAGTAAACGCCGGTTGCATAACCCTCGGCCGATTCAAGATGACATTTCCGTCATTTTGTCCAAGCGATCCTGTAGGGTTACAGATCATGAGAATCCCCTGTCAAACGGGGATAGGACTCTTATCTCAAGTAATGAGGCGATACCCACCAACAATTGGCGGACTATCTCCTTGCTGTATCGCTTGCTCTATCTACAATCCTTTCACCCTTAGAACGTTCTGCAATCTACACTCAAGTTGAGGACTCAATAACAAACCTCAAGCCGACTTCACCGTCAACGCGCAGCGGTCCGATGCGCGCGTTTGCGAAAACTGAAGGCCAGGAAGCACCACCTCGCGCTGCACGGAACTGGTGGGATTGTTGTGCGACAACTGCGGATAAACGCCCATGGAAAGGGTACAAACTTGTGTGTTTGCATTACTGACGACCCGCGAGAAGACTCCATTGCAGATAGATGGTTTTCTCCGTAACATGGTTGTGTTATGAATATAACAAGTCGGCAAAGCGACGTCAGGTGGCTCCTCATGGTGTTCACCCTGCCGTCCAGCAAAGCCAGTGAGCGGGTCCAAATATGGAGGAAGCTGCAAAGATTTGGCTCTATGCCTTTCCGCAACGCAGGCTATATGCTCCCCAACACGCCGGAAAACTTGGAGCGATTTGAGTGGCTTGCCACTGCGATACGAGGCCATCAAGGTGGGGCTTCCGTTCTGAAGATTCAATCAGTCGATGATCCTTCAGAGACCGGCCTGCAGGATCAATTTCGTCAGTTACGTGAAGCCGATTACACCGCGTTGATCAAAGAGCTACAGAAGCTCAAGCCCTTGGTAAAGGGAACCTCATCTCAGATTTCGCGGTTGAAGCGGCGCTATGAAGAGATAGTTGCCATCGACTTTTTCGGCAGCCCCCTGCGAAAGAAAGCCGAGGGAGCGTTGTCGCAAGCCGAGCATCCTAAGGCCAAGATCGAGGCCACCGAGGTGAAACGGGTTTCCAAGGCTGAGTATCAGAGACGAACCTGGATCACACGCCCCAGGCCCGGCATCGATAGAGTTTCCTCCGCTTGGCTGATTCTCCGATTTATCGATCCCAAGGCAAAATTCATCTTTGATGCCGATGCTCAGGCGCATCCCAAGGCAGTTAGTTTCGACATGTTTCAAGGCACCGGTTTTGGACATGAGGAAGATTGCTGCACATTCGAAGTGCTGTGCCTCTCCTTCGGCATCACCGATAAGAAGGTGCTGCTTATTGGGCAAGCAATCCACGATGCCGACCTCGAAGACGCGAAGTTCGGTCGAGTAGAAGGCGAAATCATAAACCAGATTCTGAAGGGATGGGCGAAACAAGCTGTCCCCGATGATGAACTTCTCCGGAGAGGCACTGACCTGGTCGAGGGCCTCTACAACTCCATTGCATAACTGAAGGAAGATTTATGAAGAACAAGTATTTTTGCGGTTTCCTTCTTTCGAGGTGATTGCATCGATCTCGCTGCTGGGTTTTTATTGGATATTTTGGTGCCCGGAGGGGGACTTGAACCCCCACGACCTGATAAGGGTCTGCGGATTTTAAGTCCGCTGTGTCTGCCGATTTCACCATCCGGGCTCGCCCGCTCTATCTTAACTCATCCAGCACATACAACTTTTGTTAAGGAACATCTGCGAGGGTTTTTACGTAATCTAGCCAAGTAGCATTTTGCCCCGGGGTAGTTTCACCATGCCGTTCCACGAGATTCTCAAACAAACGCTCTCTGCGCTCTGGGAAACGAAGCTTCGCAGCTTTCTGACGATGTTCGGCATCGTCTGGGGCATCACTTCTGTGATTCTTCTGGTCGGCCTCGGCATCGGCTTCAATGTGGACCAGAAGGAGCATCTCCGCAGCATCGGCACCGACATCGCCATCTTCTTCGGTGGAAAGACAGGGGCTCAGGCCGGTGGATACGCCGCTGGCCGTGACATCCGTCTCACAGTAGACGACGCTATCGCGATCCAGCAGCAGGCCTCGCTCGTCAAGACCGTAAGTCCGGAGCTGCGGCGCACCGTCTCAGAGGTAAGCCAATGGAATTCGGCGAGCCGCGCCGTGCGCGGTGTTTGGCCCCAGTATCAGCGCTTCCGCTCCCTCGCCGTAGAGCAGGGCCGCCTCATGTCCGAACAGGATGAAGCTGAAGGTGCCCGGGTCATTGTCCTCGGCGCCGAAGCCAACCGCCAGCTCTTTCCGGGCAAGGAAGTCATCGGCCAACCCCTTATGGTCAACGGCTATCAATACACCGTCATCGGCGTCCTCGAAAAAAAGAAGCAGAACGGCAGCTACGGAAGCGGCCCGGACAACACCCAACTCTTTACACCATATTCCGCGATGGCGCGCGACTTCCCTCCTTCCGAGGCCCCCGGCGTCGTCCGCGGCTTTGTCAACAACATCGTCATCGAGCCGGTGTCACCCGACCTCCACGAAAAAGCGGTGGCCCAAGTCAAACGAATCATCGCCGA
>DATHQG010000298.1:0-1622 GCA_035483075.1 Edaphobacter sp.
GCGTACGAATCTCGCCGAAGTTATAGCGCGTAAACACGCGCCGGGCAGTGGCTTCTACGTGGTTCCAGAGTTCGGTTTCCGGCGGCAGAAGGTCGCGTGTGCCGCGAACGGCTTTCAGGGTACTCATGGTTGCAATTTGGCCTAAGTTTCAGAGTATCAGCACAGGACCCGCACAACGTCCCGACCAGCCCAAGTCAACTAATCTCCCAGCTCAACTAATCTAACGACATGCGCCTCTTCATCGGCACCGGCTTGCCCACCCCGGTCGCCGAGGCGCTCGCCAAATCCGCGACAAGCCTGGTCGTGCCATCCTCAGCCACGCGCATTCGTTGGACACCGCCCGTCAACATGCACGTAACCCTCAGCTTCCTGGGACAGGTCCACGAAGCCCGCCTCGACGTCATCCAGCAGGCACTCGCCACCATCCGCGCCCCACACATGAAGCTCTCCCTCGAGGGCTTCGGCACCTTCGACCGTGTGGGCGTTCTCTACGCAGGCGTGAAGAAATCACCCGCGCTCCTCGCACTGGCCGAACAAGTCATGGCGGCCATGCAAGCCGTCGGCTTCCCCCGCGAAGACCGTCCCTACTCGCCCCACATCACCCTCGCCCGCAGCCGCGATCGCCTCCGCCTGCGCTCTGATGCAAAAGACGACCCCGCTTTCCGCGCAGCCTTCGAAGCCTCAGAGTTCCAGCTCTACCAAAGCTTCACCCTACCCGAAGGCCCCCGTTATGACGTCCTCCGCGCCTTCCCCCTCGACTGATCAGACCCGCCCGTTATCCTTAATCCATGTCGAAGAAAAAGTGGACCGCCGTCGACCGCTACATCTCAGATACGCTGATCCCCGCCGACCCCGTGCTCGAAGCGGCACTCACCGCCAGCACCAAAGCCGGACTTCCCCCCATCGCCGTCGCTCCCAATCAGGGCAAATGGCTGATGATCCTCGCCCAGGCCATCGGCGCGCGCTCCATCCTCGAGATGGGCAGCCTCGGCGGGTACTCCACCATCTGGCTCGCCCGTGCTCTGCCCGCTGATGGCCGCCTCATCACCCTCGAAGCCGACCCCAGGCACGCCGAAGTTGCCCGCGCAAACATCGTCCGCGCCGGCCTCGCCAGTAAAGTCGAACTCCGCCTCGGCAAAGCCCTCGACACCCTGCCCCAACTCGCCGCCGAAAGCCTCGGGCCCTTTGACTTCATCTTCATCGACGCCGACAAGGGAAACTACCCCGGCTACCTCGAATGGGCCGTCAAGCTCTCCCGCCCCGGAACCGTCATCATCGGAGACAATGTCGTCCGCGACGGTGACGTCATCGACGCCAACAACACCGACCCCGCCGTCCAGGGCGTGCGCCGCATGAACGAAATCATCGCCGCCGACTCCCGCCTCACCGCGACCGCCATTCAAACCGTCGGCAGCAAGGGCTACGACGGATTCATGATCGCCATCGTCAAAAATCCGGAGTAACCCTCGAACAACGCCAGACTGAGAAGACCTATGAGCCAGTACCCGCCTCCCACCGTCATCGTCGCCTCCACCAAAAGCGTTCTCCTCTCCCTTGTCCTCACCTTCTTCTTCGGACCGCTCGGCATGCTCTACAGCACCATCTGGGGCGCGTTGGTGATG
>DATHQG010000299.1:0-3744 GCA_035483075.1 Edaphobacter sp.
CATTGCGTTCAACATTCTCAACGTTGGCCGCTACAAGCTTGGCAACGCAGCCGTCGGCGGAGGCCGCATGGCGCTCAACAACGGCGTCCGCTATGCGATCGACCGCAAGGCCTTTGGGAAATCCATCTCGGAGTTCGGACTCATCCAGGAAAAAATCGCCAACTGCGCGACCGGCATCTTCGTCGGCGGAGCCGTCTGCTATCGCACCGTCGGCCTCATCGACAAGGCGCTCGCCGGCATTCCCGCGGAGGACAAGCACAACACCAAAGAGATTCAGAAGCGCATCGAGGAGTACGCGGTCGAGTGCAGCATCGTCAAAGTCTGGGCAAGCGAGATGCTCGACATGGTCGTCGATGAAGTGTTGCAGATCTTCGCGGGCTACGGCTACGTCGAGGAGTACCCTGCAGAGCGTGCCTACCGCGACGCCCGCATCAATCGCATCTTCGAGGGCACCAACGAGATCAACCGCCTCATCATCACCGGCTGGCTCATGAAGTCTGCGATGTCCGGCAAACTCGCCCTGATGCCCGCAATCAAGAAGCTGATGGACGAGGTGATGTCCGGCCCGAGCGAGAAGATCGACCGCGAAGGTCCGCTTGCCGACGAACTCAATCTCCTCGCCAACGCGAAGAAGCTGACACTCTTCGTCGCAGGCGCCGCCACGCAGAAGTACATGCAGCAGATCGCCGACGAGCAGGAGGTCATGGGCGCCATCTCCGACATGATCATCGAGGTCTTCGCGATGGAGTCTGCCATCCTGCGTGCCGAGAAGATCGCAGCAGGGCAGGGGAGTCAAGCCTCTGCGGTCCCAGTCGCCATGGCTCGCATCTATGCGGACAAAGCGATGTCCACCATCGAACTCGCCGCCCGCAAGGTGATCGCGGCGGTTGCTGAAGGCGACATGCTGCGCACGCAACTGACGATCCTGCGTCGTCTCTCCAAGCATGACTCTGCCGACACCATCACTCTGCGCCGCCAGGTTGCGCGGCACGTCATTCAGGCAGGAAAATATAGCTTGTAATCGGCTCGTCCATCGCAGCCATGGTCCACACCTTCCGCAAGAGTCGTTGGACCTGGCGTTCTGCGGATCCTTTTGGCCACACCCACGGTGCCATGTCTAATCTGCGTAGTCGATCATCTTCAAGGTCTCGCTTAAGGGCACGGCTTCAGGGCCTGCCCTGAGCGAAGTCGAATGGGTGCCGTAAATGATGTTGTAACCGGCTGCGGCTTTAGCCGCTGAGGTACGCTTGGTCAAACTGGCCCACTACCCTAATCTGGACTGTGGGCACTCACATCGGCGGTCGCTCCGATAACTCCTTCAGGGCCTTCCTGTCGTTGCGTCTTGTAGAAACACATCGAACCTCGTGCCAAAATGGAAAAGGCTGAAGTTCGAAAACAATCTCTTTGCATCTGTAGGCGCAACATTTCTCCGCGTCGTCTGTCTAAGCATGTACCTTGGTCTCTCTGGGTCAACTCGACCAGCCAATCGTCGTGTGGGTATCAGCAGCCGCCCCGTAGCCAAGTAGGCCGAACTTCAGGTAGTTAGGTAGAAAATTATCCATGCGCAGCCGTTCTGTGTCGTCCCTGATCCTCCCCGTCGCCCTCCTTCTCACCATATTTACTCCGTTGGCCAAGGCAGCCGTGCAGGACCGCATCGCTGGCGCCGCCAGCGGCAGCCGAGTGGCCCTGTCCGGCACCATCGGTAGCCACGCCAAGCACTCCGTCGACCTGGGCCCCGCATCAGGCGACCTGAAGCTGCAGTCGCTCTCCCTGCGCTTCAACATGACCCCGGCCCAGCAGGCCGATCTCACTCAGTTGCTGGCGGCGCAGCTCAATCCCAGCTCGCCAAGCTATCACCAGTGGCTCACCCCCGAGCAGTTCGGCGCCCGCTTCGGCCTTAGCAGCAGCGATCTGGCCAAGGTCACCGCATGGCTCACCGGGCAGGGCTTCACCATCACCAGCGTCGCCCGTAGCTCGACCTTTGTCACCTTCAGCGGCTCGGTCGCATTGGCGCAGCAGGCCTTCGGCACCACCATTCACAACGTGTCGCTCAACGGCGAGCAGCACATCACCAACCTCACCGATCCGACGCTGCCCTCAACCATCGCAGGTGTGGTCAATGCCGTCACCGGGCTGAACGACTTCAAGCCGAAATCACGCGTTCGCGCACGTACGGTCGGGATCGATCCTTCGCAGCCCCTCTTCACACAAACAGTAAGCGGAGTCACCAGCCACTACATCGCACCTGCCGATTTTTACACGATCTACGACTTCGGTCCATTAACGTCAGCGAACATTACTGGCGCCGGCATCACCCTCGCGGTCGTGGGGCAGACGGACCTCACGCTGACCGCAGGCACCAGCACAGACCCTAACATCGCCGCTTTCCGCACGGCCGCTGGTCTCCCGGCGATTAACCTAAAGCTGCAGTTAGCCGGTCAAGACCCGGGCATATCGCAGCCGGACATTGATGAAGCCCATATCGACCTCGAATGGTCTGGCGCTGCCGCTCCCGGGGCCAGCATCGTCTACGTTTACGGTATCGACGCCTTCGCCAACTCGTTGACCTACGCGATCGACAACAAGGTCGCTCCAATCATCTCCAGCAGTTACGGTGGCTGCGAAGCCGGATTCGGGACTGCTCTGCTTGCCACTTACAATCAGTTGTTGGCGCAGGCTAACGCTCAGGGAGAGACGGTGACGAGCTCCTCCGGCGACGCCGGCGCTGCCGACTGCGACGCCGATGGCCTCGCGACAGAGGGACTCGGCGTCGACTTCCCCGCCAGCTCCCCCTACGCCACTGCCGCCGGTGGAACCATGTTCAGCGGCGACGTAAGCATGCCAGCACAATATTGGAGCAGCACAAACAGCACAACCGGATTATTGGGCGGCTCGGCCCTCTCCTACATCCCCGAACAGCCTTGGAACGAGACCACCCCCACCGGAGGTCTCACCGCCGGAGGCGCAGGCGGCGGCGGGGCCAGCGCCTTCTTCTCCAAGCCAGCCTGGCAGGTAGGCACCGGTGTTCCGAACGACAGTTCTCGTGACTTGCCAGATATCTCGCTCAACGCCGCGGCAGCGCATGACGGATACCTCGCCTGCAGCCAGGGCGACGGCACGAACGAACCTGCCTGCACCAACGGGTTCGTTGGCGCCAACAACGCGGTGAACGTCTTCGGGGGCACCTCGTTCGTTGCACCCACCTTCTCCGGCATCCTCGCCTTGGTCGAACAGCAGCTCGCCACGCCAAACGGGCTCGGCAACGTTGGACCCGTCCTCTACGGATTCCTGAACGAACCCGCGTACTTTACCAACGGCGTTTTCCATGACATCACCGCCGGCAACAACTCGATTCCCTGCGCCCAGGGAACACCCAACTGCCAAAATGGCGGCTCCATCGGCTTTAACGCGGGTACCGGCTATGACCTGGCCTCCGGCATTGGCAGCTTCGATGCCGGCAAGCTCGTCAACGGCTGGAGCGGAGTGACCCCGGTCGGCACAGGCGGAACCATAGGGGCAGGCATCACCACCACGTCCGTCACCACCACCAACTCGCTCTGCGGCATCTCCTCCAGCAGCAACATCCCGCTCAGCGTAACTGTGACCGGCCCCAGTGGAGGCCCGACGCCCACAGGCACCGTCACGTTCTATGTCGATAACGTAGCAGTGGCCGGCGGAACGGTCACGTTACCCAGCGGTAGCAGCTCCGCCACCTATCAGCTCAGCGCGTCGGCTCTCTCTTCT
>DATHQG010000300.1:0-4790 GCA_035483075.1 Edaphobacter sp.
GCGCACCAGCCGGAACAACCGAGATAAAAACCAAAGCCAAAACGAAACGATTCATAGTGCAACCCATTCTAGTGGTCACCTTTCCTCTCTTTTAGATCCAATCGTCAAGAGTCGTCATTTCTACCGGAGCGCGCAGCGCGCAGTGGAGAAACCCGCTTCTCTACCCAAACCGTCTCCCAACCCTGACAAGCCGTCGTTTTTCCGTTGTCCGGTTAGTTGTCATAACCGAAAGCGATCTACTGTTCTTTCTCTTGCTCTGATCCCTAAAGAGACGTTGCTTTTGCTTCTAGGTAACCCAAGGCTTCAGCCTTGGGCCTCTCACGTCTCCGAACGAAATGGGGCTTTAGCCCCTGGGTATGCCCTCACTTTTGCATACGTAATGGCGCACGCCAACTTCCAATCCACAACCGGCCCCCTTGACGCCCACGATAAAATTAACTCAGACACCAACCAGTCCGGCGCAAGCCGGACTGCACCATTTAACGCACCACTTTAGCCACCCGAAGTCCAAACCCAAAGTCTCTCCTTCGAAGACTTTGCGCAATAAACCCCAGGAGGGGGAGGCACCATGACCGAGACCACACGCACGCCAAAGCTAGCCCTGGCCCTCCTCCTCGCCCTAATTCCGTCCTGCGCCCACGCCCAACCAAAAACATTTTTTGCCAACGACTACGGAGCCAAACCCGACGGCCCAACCCTCAACACCGCGTCCATCCAGAAAGCCATCGACGCCGCAGCTGCAGCCAACGGAACCATCACCCTCAAACCCGGCACCTACCTCACCGGCTCCCTCTTCCTAAAATCCGGTGTCACCCTCGACGTCCCCGAAGGTGTCACTCTCATCGGCTCACAAAAACTCGAAGACTATCCTGAACTCCCCACCCGTATCGCCGGCATCGAGATGATCTGGCCCGCCGCCCTCATCAACGTGCGCGATCAAAAAGACGTTACCATCACCGGCAAAGGCACCATTGACGGCAACGGCCCCATCTGGTGGAAGTCCTACTGGGACCTCCGTGCGCAGTACGAGCCAAAGGGCCTCCGCTGGGCCTCCGACTACGACGCCCGCCGCCCCCGCCTGATGCTCTTCCAAAACTCCGAAAACATCCACCTCGGCGGAGGCATCACCCTCAAGCGCTCCGGCTTCTGGACCGTCCAGGTCCTCTACTCCCATGACATCACCATCGACGGCGTCATCATCCGCAACAACGAAGGCGGCCGCGGCCCCTCCACCGACGGCATCGACATCGATTCCTCCAAGGAAGTCCTGGTCGCCCACGCCGACATCGACGTCAACGACGACGCCCTCTGCCTCAAATCCGGCCGCGACTCCGACGGCCTCCGCGTCAATCGACCCACCGAAGACATCGTCATCCGCGACTCCATCATTCGCCACGGAGCGGCCGCCATCACCATCGGCAGCGAGACCTCCGGCGGCTTCCGCAACATCGAGGCCTACAACATCACAGCGCTCTCCGGCGTACCCTCTGGAGTCCTCTTCAAATCCGCCCACACCCGCGGCGGCTACGCCAAAGACATCCGCATCCACGACCTCGATCTGCAAGGCGTAGCTATCCCCATCCACATCACCATGAACTGGAACCCCACCTACAGCTACGCCACGCTTCCGGCAGACCTAAAAGACCCACCACCGTACTACATCACCCTCACCACAAAGGTCCCCGAAGACAAAGGGCTACCCCACTTCTCCGACGTCCACATCTGGAACATCAAGGCCACCGGCGCAAAACAAGCCTTCAACGTCGCCGCCTACCCCAACGCCACGCTAGACAACTTCAAAATCGACCACCTCAACATAGAAGCCGCCACCGCAGGCACAATCGCCAACGCAAAAGACTGGACCATGACCGACAACGTCATCACCACGGCCGACGGCAGCAAAGTCACCTTCACCGACTCCACGGGCGAAGCTAACCCCAAAGACGTCCCCTACGGCGAACCCAAATGATGAGCGCCACACTCAACAAGCCACAAGATCGGGTGCCCCATATCTCGATTCTGAGATGTGGGCATCGCGCCGCAGCGCGACAGCATTCCGCTGCCTCTCCCCAAAATCATCCATGCCCGAAATCAATAAACGCATGCTGCGGATCAGTATGCAAGAGCGTCACATCCACAGTGTCCCCAACATCCAACCCGTTCGCTCCCTTAACAATCTTCCCCTCGACCGGCGGATCGAACACCCTCACATACGTCCCCTTATCGCTCGCCCCTGTAATCACGCCATGGAAGGTCTTCCCGATGCTCCCCGCCAGTGCCACCGCGGCGACCCGCTTCACCATCGCCCGCTCCACCTTGCGCGCCGCCGACTCCCGCTCCGTGCAATGCGCCGCAATCGCCGCCAGCTCCGCATCGCTATACGGCGGCGGCTCATTCGCCAACATCGCCGTCACCACCCGCTGCGTCACCAGGTCCGGAAACCGCCGGTTCGGCGCGGTCGAGTGCGCGTAGTCCTGCACCGCCAGCCCAAAGTGCCCTTGCGGCTCGTCCTCGTCCCCCTTCGACAGCACATACTCCCCCGCCCCCATCAACTTAATAATCGCCAGCGACAGGTCCGGATAGTGCACAGCGTCCGCCGCCTGCTGCGCCCGCAGAAAAGCACTCAGCGCACCCGAGTCAGGCTCCGCCGGCAGCACCGTCCCATGCCTCCCAACCAACTCAACGATCCTCGCCCACCTCTCCGGCGACCGTACCACCCTGCGAATACAAGACCGCTTCGCCGCACGCAGCGTCTTCGCCATCGTCTCATTCGAGGCAATCATCAACTCCTCAATCAGGTCCGACGCACCGTTATGAAACACCGTCCCTATCGACTGCACCTTCCCATCGACCACGACCGGATCGGCCTCGGCCCTGCTGAACTCCAACGCCCCCTGCCGCACCCGTTGCGCCCGCAGCGCCACCGCCGCCTCGTCCTGCAGCTTCAACTGCGCCTGCAATTCCGCCGAAGCGGCGACCTTCGCGTCCGGCCCGGCCTTCCCCTCCAGCCACGGCCCGACATGGCTATACGCAAGCTGCGCCTTGTTTCGAACCACGGCCCTGTAGATACTCGTCTGCCCCACTGCCCCTTGAGCGTCCACAACAAACTCGACAACATGCGCCGCGCGATCTTCGTTCTCATTGAGCGACGTCATGTCGGTCGACAACTCCGTGGGCAGCATCGAAAAATTACGCACCGCCGTATAAATCGTCTCCGTCTGACTCGCGGCGTGCTGGTCGATCGGTGTGTCCTTCAACACGGCAGCCGAAACGTCCGCAATCCCCACCCTCACGCGAATCCCGCCGTCCACCCTCTCCGCCTCTTCAATCTGGTCCAGGTCACGCGACGTGTCGTTGTCGATCGAAGACCACACCAGCCCCCGCAAGTCCTGAGCGCTCTTGTCATTCAAATTGCTCAGCAAAGCGCGAATCTGCGCGACCTGGGCCTCACTGCCATCGGGGAAATCAGGACGAAAGCCCTCGCGAACCATCTCCGCAGAGGCAGAAGCAACAAGATCAAAAGGTTGGGCAGACATGCACCGCAAGCGTACCATCTGCTGGCCCGTTTAGTCGCGGCGATAGATGGTCCGGATCAAATAGTCCTTCTTCGGGCCGCGCACCTCATGTCTCACAGTAAAAGTTCCATCCATGGGAAAGCAGTATTCCGACTCATACAGATCTTTATCGCAAAGATGGTTCGCACTTGCCTTCCACCTTCCGCGCTCTTGCTCGACAAACACGGCGCGCTCAAATATCTCCCCCGTCTCATGAAAGCGCACCTTGAAGCCGCCATCCAGTGCCTCATAAACATAGCGCCGCTCAGCTCGCAACCGTTCGCCAGTCTTCAAAGCCAACTCACCGAATTCGAAATACTCCGCGCGGCCCTCGCTCGCCAGCTCAAATACAGCGGTCCCTTTCATCGAACCATGCCCCGCGATCTCCCGCGCAAAGTTCCATCGCCCCAGCAGCATCTCAAAAAAATCAAGTTTACCGATTGCAATCATCGTTTAGTTTGCCGCTCTCCCCATCGCTTCGCCCAGCAACCCGGCCCATCGCGACACCTGCTCCGCATAAGCACCGGTCACCGCGTCACGACCACCCTCCAGCACCGCCAACTGCACCGCAAAGTTACCGACCGTCGAACTCTCCGCCGCTCCACGAAACAACTCCAACCCCGTCGCCTCTTTCGTCAACCGGTTTAGATAATCGTTCTGACTCGCACCACCCACCACAAACAGCCGCTTCAACCTCTTCCCGCTATGAAATGCCACCCGATCCAGCACCTTCGCATACCGGGCCGCCAGGCTATGAAAGATTAGGCTCGCAAACGCCGGGGCATTCTCCGGACTCTCATCCAATGCGTCAAAACCTTTCCGCACCCGTTGCGCATTGATCCGCTGAGGCATCCGTCCCGCAAGCAGCAGATCCGGATCGTCCACATCCAGCGGCCCGTGTGGCCTCTCAACCTTTTCAGCCGCCGCCACCAGCTCCGGCACTGTCCACGCCTGCCCATCTGCCGCCCATTTGTCGATGCATTCTCGGACCAACCACATCCCGTTCACATTTTTGTGAAAGCAGATGCGGCCTCCAACAGCGCCAAGATTAGTAAAGTTTTCCTCCGCCGCGGCCTCGCCGTTCCTTGGCTGCTCCAGCAGCGTTCCCACAAGGGACCAGGTGCCCGAGCTGATGTAGGCCCAATCGTTTCCGGTTGCCGGAATGCCCGCAATCGCCGAAGCAGTATCGTGACAGGCTGGCGCAATCAACACCGCATCGCGCAGCGTTGCCAGCTC
>DATHQG010000301.1:0-9190 GCA_035483075.1 Edaphobacter sp.
GACGGGCCTGCCGTACTCGGTCACCCAGAGTCTCACCAGCGTGGCTGGGGGTGGCTCTACCTTCGCCAACGGCAGCGTTCTCCTCCTCGCGCATCAGCTCAACAACAACTTCGACCACCGGTGCGGTGGCGGCTCGCATGCTCTCCTTCCGGACGGCACCGTGCCCAACCAGTGCAACTTTGTGAACTCGTTCGCTCCGCCCACCAACTTCGCCCAGCAGAGCCGCAACAGCCTCATCGGGCCTGCGTACACAAACGTGAACTTCGGCGCATTCAAGACGATTGGAATTCCGCACTCTGAGACCATGAAGCTGAAGCTCGGAGCGCAGTTCTTCAACCTCTTCAACCACCCGAACTTCCAGAACCCGTCTCACGCTCTTACGTCGAGCAACCAGAACAGCACGCTCGGCTCGATCCAGAGCACGGTCGGAGCTCCAACCAGCATCCTCGGATCGACAGGCGGCAGCGATGCCTCCCCTCGTCTCATCCAGCTGCATGGAACCTTCGTCTTCTAACCAGTCGCAAAACGCAAAAAGGCGGCGAGCTCATTTCGAGTTCGCCGCCTTTAGCTTTTCAGGCCGATAATAGTTCGCCGTTCTTCGGTGAAGGGTCCGGCCTCACTTCTTGGCCGATGGCTTCCTTTTTGCCTTCGTAGCAGTGGCTTTTGCGCTCTTAATCGCGGGCCCAGTCTTCTTCGCCGTGATCTTCTTCACAGCCGCACTAGATTTCTTCGATACCGCGGTCTTCTTCTCGGGCGCGGGTGTAGTCGTCTTCTCTCGGCGCCTGGAATTGAGCGCCGCTTTGACCTCGGCGTGGAGGTCGGCGATGCTGAGCGTCGTGGCGGATTTGCGCAGACGCTCGAGGCCGTAGAAGGCGCGCTTCTCCGCCGAGAAGACGTGGACGATGAAGTCGACATAGTCCATGAGGATCCATTCGGCCTGACGGCGTCCCTCGACAGAGTTGGGATAGACGCCGAACTCGCGCTTCAGGCGCAGCTCGATCTCGTCGGTGATGGCGATGTTCTGTCGCTCGTTGGTACCGTTACAGATGAGGAAGTAGTCGGTGAGGCCGCTCTCGGCAGGGTCCAGCGCGAGGATACGGATGTCTTCAGCTTTCTTGTCTTCGCAGGCCGCGGCGGCGGCGAGCAGTAGCTGATTGCTTTCAATCGATGGCATGAGTCTCCTTGAAGCTCCATGGTAGCGGGTTGTGGTGTCGGAAGCCAGTGTTTACGCGGACGTCACGCGTGTGTCTGCGGTGCGACGGACGTTGCGCGGACTCCCCCGCCGCTGTTTTTGTCATGACCGGAACGGACGATCTCGGGACCGGCGAATGTCTTCGCTGTTACCTTTTTTGCAGGTGAAGCATAATGCGACCGTTCGCCAGCGTCAGTTCGTCGACGATGGTGAAGTACTCGGCGAAGGCCTCGCGGAACGCGGCCTCGGTGATGTGTGCGTAGATGGCCTCGCGGCCGCGCAACAGCTCCTGAAACTTAGGATCGGCCGGGGGCACCCATTCGAGGATGAGGTGCTGCGTGGTCAGGCCGCTGCAAAGAGCGGCGATGCGGTCCATCGGCACCTGGTTGTGGAGCAGGAGATGGTGCAGCACGGCGAGCATCATCACAGTGTCGAAGTGACCGGCGCAGCGGCCAAGGAAAGACGCGCTCTCGCGGTTCTCCCACCCGGCCGCGGGCGTGGGGCGAGCAAGGTCGACGCACAGTGGAAGAATGTTTTTGCCACCGCCCTTCAGGCTCGCGCAGAGCCGGTCGACGGCCTGCAGGTCCGTGTCGACGGAGACCACTTCGGCCCCGGCGTCGGCGGCCAGGTTAGAGTACACGCCGGTGTTGCAGCCCACGTCGAGAACGCGTGCGGGCCGCGCCGCTGTCAGCGCTTCGGTGACGAAGCGTCGCTTTCGTGTGTGGTCTTCGTCGCTGTAGTGGGTCGCGGTCTCGGCGTAGTCCGACCAGGTAGAGGCACGATGTGCCGGAGTGACCTCGCGCATCTGCGCCAGCAGCCTCCGGAGCGTCTTCAGAAGGATCTCTCTGGCTAGTTCAGGGTCCTTCACCGAGCGCGATGCGACACTCCCAGCCTGCACCTTCTTGTTGTTCGCCAGCAGAGACGGCAATGTAACAGCGGACAACGCAGGCTGCCGCAGCCGCATCGGCCAGGAGAGCGCCGAGTAAACATCTTCAGGCTCATAGCCATCGCGGCGCATCAACGACATCTGCAGCGGCCATCCCAGCTGGGAGTAGGCGAGCATCGGCAGCAGGAACGTACGCACAAACTGCCCGTAGGCAAGCCAGATCGGCTGGTGCGGATCGAGCCGTTCGATCGAGAGCACATCGACGAAGACGGGCCGCGTGCCGTGGAAGAGCACGTTGAGCGGCGTGGCGTCCTTCAGAAGCCAGCCGTTCTGAACGAGGTCCGTGCACAGATTCAAGGTGAGCTCGGCCGCCGCCAGCCACAGCCCGGGCGCCCACTCCCATGGGTAAGACTGAAAGGAGATGCGCGGGTGCCGCAGCACGAGTGTTTCGGCGCCCGCCGGCGATACCACCTCACTGGCGACCAGCCGTCCCTGGGTAACCAGCTCCGCAGCCAGCGGCGTTGCCAGGAAGTCGAGAATCTCAGCGTCAAACGGAGCGCGGACGCTTCGATACGCGCCATCTGGTCGCACCTCGACGCTGCCTGCGGGATCACGAAACGTAGCTAGCGAGGGCGTTGTTAGCAGTTCAGCCATAGGGATTGCAATGTTCCTGACGGCTCGGTTGGTCACACTGCCGAGTCTTCGGTGGGAAGGTGGGGAGGGAGCTGAATGAGGCCGTCAAGATACAGACACCCGCCGGGCCCATAAAGTTGCGCGGTAATTGTAAAATCTTGCGGATACAAAAGGTTTAAATCGGTCGCAAATCAGCATTAGTTCAGTGGTAGAGGTGATGAGTCAGGATATAGCCGAGCACGGCTGGGGCAAGCACGTCCGTGCAAGGGTCCCCGGCCGCAAGGCGCTCTCGCAGGCCAGTCGCCGCAACGTCTTCATGGACCGTCTGCAACAGATGGACACGGCCCCGCTGGTGAGGCGTCAGACCAAGCGGAGTGAGGTCTGCGAGCGGAAAGCCTGGCCGGCTGACGACGATCCATTCGGCGAGTTCCAGCAGTCGCTCCGGCCCCTGCCAGCGCGGCAAATCGAGAAAGCTGTCAGCGCCCACCAGATTGAAGAGCCTTGCATCGGGCATGGTCTCGTGCAGCGTTTCAAGCGTATCCACGGTGTAGTTCGGGGTGCCGTCAGGTCGCGGAGCGTCCAGCTCGGAGACAGCAAAGCGCGGGTCGGGGCTGCAGGCAAGCTCCACCATGGCGAGCCGGTCGGCGAACGGGGCCGGAGCGCCTGCCGCTTTAAGCGGCTGCCGTCCCACCGGCGCGAACAGAACGCTGTCCAGGTCAAATACGTCCGCGGCCGCGGTAGCGATGGCGACGTGGCCGTGATGCGGTGGATCGAAGCTGCCGCCGAAGAGGGCTACGCGCATGGTTGTTCCTTCGCGGACCGTGCCTGCATTAAGGAAGATGGAAGACGAAGCCCATGCTGACCTGCTTGATCGGGTAGTTGTGGCTGTACGTACCAAAGGGATCCAGGCCACCATAACCGAACTCGGCCACCCGCCAGTCCATGATGGGGAGCAGCTTGATATCCAGGCCCGCCAGGCCCTGGTACTCGAAGTTGTTATGGATGACGTCTTGGCCGCTAGTGATTGGGACGCCGTTGACTATTGTCGTGGTAAACAGTCCGTAGTCGCTACGGCCAAGCCCAGCCGAGATCTGAAGGTAAGGCTTCAGCGGCGCGTATTTCGTGTGGAAGGCCGCTCGGACCCCACCCAGTGTTGAATAGATACGGGCCCCCTGCCCGTTGAAGTTGACGTAGGCCCCGCGCTTTGTTGTCAGGATGCTTCCGCGAAGGTCGGCCCCCAACTTGACTGGCCCGAGCTTCAAGAAGTCGTAGTAAACACCGCCCGTACCTCCCAGCGGATCCACCGTATTGAGCCGGGCGTTGGTCGGGTCGGGCGGGTTCGGGAACTGCGGCAACGGCGAGGAGACAATGTTGCTGAGACGATCTACGGTGAACATGCCATAAACGCCGACTTGCGCGTTGGCGGAGACAGGAATGGCGAACGCAACGGCGGCAAGGAAGAGAACTGCTTTGCGGAAACTCATGTGGGTTTAGTTTACTAGTTAGGACGGTTTGAGTGCAGCGGCGGGCCCGAATTGGTCGAGAGGGGCCCTCCGAGTCATCTAGGGTTTCCTGCGGTACTGAACCGACCTCACGATCGCGGAGGCTTCGCGCAGCACCTCGTTCAACTCCGGGTCACCCTTGCGCGGCAGTTGATTCGGATCGGTCGTGTCATAGGTCAACCCGAACGCCATTTGGTCCGGGTAGCCCGCACCTGGCTGGCCCGTCAGCCGGGAGTGGTCGAGGAAATACCCGCCGCAGTCCCCCGGCACTGCTTGGACAGAACAATGCTCCTCAAAGTAAGACCCGTACCAGACCGCCGCCGTCGTTCTTGGCTCCCGGCAATCGTCAGCATCGTCGTCGAAGACGTGCGCAGGATCACGTCGGAACCAGAAGTCGACGCGGTCAAGCAGGTTCGAAGCCTTAGTCGTCTCCTGCTTGCCACAGGGCACGGGCATGGCTCCAGGATCCATGCGATACCAGGGCTGAACCATACCGGCGATCTCGCTAAAACGGCCGCCTACAATTCCACTGACTTGCCCGCAACCGGTGCAAAGCTCCAGGATGTATTTGCCTTTCCGCAGAACGGCCCCTCGGGCAAAGGTCACGTGGGCTGAACCAGAGGACGTCGCAGTGCGCACCGTGATGCTCCAATCTTCCGGAGCACGGACCTCAATCTTGTCGTCCCGGTAGGTGTGGCCTGTCAACTTTGCGTGGAGGTGGAAGTCGTCTTGAGAGTCGTATAACCTCTGGGCGCTCGCGGTTCCAGCCAATATAAACACGAGCAGAAAAAGAACGGCTGCGCCCCGGCCCTTCTCTTTATGCCTTCCTCGCATCGTCGTCTCACCCGGCCGAGAATACTAAGCATCATTTTGATGCCGTCTCAATCTCCACTTTCGCCTGACAAACGAACGGCCTCAACCCCGCAGTTTGGCCACCTCGTCCAGGATTCGGTCCGCCATCATCGCCTTGCTCATCACCGGAAGCTCCACCGCGCCGACCCTCGTCAAAAAACTTCCGGCATTCTGCTCCGCGTCGAACCCGATGCCTTCCACGGAGACATCGTTGACGACGACCGCGTCGACTCCTTTGCGTGCAAGTTTCGCGCGTCCATTGGCCAGCGGGTCCTCGGTCTCGGCCGCAAATCCGATCACGATCGTTCCCACGACGCGCCGTTCCACTACCTCGCTCAGAATGTCCTCGGTGGCCTCGAGCTCCAGCAGCACGGGCCGGGCTGACTCGCGCTTGATCTTCTGCGCCGCAACGCTTCTCACTCGAAAATCACTGACAGCAGCTGCCATTACGACGATCGTGGCCTCGCGCAGCCGGTCCATCATTGCGTCTCGCATCTCGTCGGCGGTCACTACCGGCACGATCTCGACCCCGGCCGGCCCAGGCAGGTTGGTAGGAGCACTGATCAGTATCACGCGTGCGCCGCGTCGCCTCGCGGCCTCGGCCACCGCATACCCCATTCGCCCGCTGGATCGGTTCCCGATAAACCGCACCGGATCGATCGCCTCGCGCGTCCCACCCGCCGTCACCAACACCGTCTCGCCGGAGAAGTCTGGGTCCTGAGCACGGCCGTGATGGTTGCCGTTCTGCGCAGGGCCCGGATTCGTGTTCGAAGTGCCGCGACTCAGCGTCTCGGCGACTGCCATTACGATTACCGGCGGCTCAGCCAACCTCCCGCCCCCGACCATCCCACACGCCAGATACCCGCTGCCCGGCTCGATCACCTTCACCCCACGCGCCCGCAGCGTCTCTACGTTCGCGCGCGTAGCAGGATGTTCCCACATGTTCACATTCATCGCCGGAGCCACAATCACCGGTGCCGTCGTCGCAAGAAACATCGTCGTCAGAAAATCGTCCGCGAGTCCATGGGCGAACTTTGCCAGTGTGTCCGCCGTCGCCGGAGCCACAATCAGCAGCTTCGTCGTCTGCGCCTCATAAATATGCTCAATGGACGACTCACCGTCCTCGGAGACGACCCCCGCGTCCTCGCCCCACAGACTCGTAATCACCTTATGGCCGGAGATCGCGGCAAACGTCAGGGGCCGCACAAACTCCTCCGCCGCCTTCGTCATTACGACATGCGGATCGTATCCGGCGTCCTGCAGCAGGCGCACCAGCTCCACCGACTTATAAGCCGCAATCCCGCCGCAAACCCCGACCGTAACCTTTGCGCGCTCAATACTCATGGCAGCAATCCTTATGCTATACGCCGCCGCCCCAGCGTTCTAAAAAGAATCCTCTTGACGTATATTGCAAATTGCGATATAAATATTGCGATCTGCAATAGCCCCATGAAGCTCAGCGACAAAATCCGCTACCTCCGCGAAGTCGAAGGAAACCTCCGCGGCCTTAACCGCGCTATGACCCAGCAGGAGCTCGTCCGCGCCATCCAGGCCGAGGGCAACGGCAAGGCCATCAGCCAGTCCTACCTCTCACAGATCGAGAGCGGCGCCCGGCCTCACCTCACCAACACGACCCGCCTCCTCCTCGCGAAGTTCTTCCAGGTCCATCCCGGCTACCTCGTCGACGACCCCGAGGGCTATCACGCCGAACTCATCTCCGACCTCCGCACCGCCGAAGACAAGCTCGACCTCTGGCTCGTCGCCGGCGCTGAACGTTTCCGCCGCGACCCCGACCTCTCACAGGCCCTCCTCACCCTGGCCAACCACAGTGACTCCCGCCGCTGCCTCCTTCTCACGGAAGCCGTGCTCAAAACGCCGTCGTTAGTCGATCGCCTCTTCCAGGTCCTCAAGCCAGAGGCCCTCACCAATCACACTCAACCGGCCCGCCGGAAACTCGCGAAGCCACGCAGCAAATAAAGCCATGGAAACCATCTATCTCATCTGCTTTATCGTCGGCCTTGTCCTCAGCGTCCTCTCCGTCGCAGGCGGCTTCGCGCATCTGCACATCGGCCGCATGCACGTCGGACACGTCCACACTCACAACGGCACGCACGGGCTCTCGTCGGTCAACGGCTTTACCATCACCGCCTTCCTCTGCTGGTTCGGAGGAGTCGGCTACCTCCTCGACCGTTACAGCATCTTCATCACGCCGTTGATTCTGCTGTTGTCGGTCCTCAGCGGCCTCCTCGGCGCCGCGCTCCTGTGGGCGATTCTCTTCAAGCTGCTCCTCCCGCACGAGCGCGTCCTCACCACAGAAGAGACCGAGATGCCCGGCGTCCTCGCTCACGTCAGCGACAGCATCCGCGACAACGGCGGCATCGGCGAAATCATCTTCTCTCAGACCGGGGCGCGTCGCTCCAACGCTGCTCGCAGCGAAGACGGCGCTCCCATTCAGCGTGGCACAGAGGTCGTCGTCATCCGCTACGAGCGAGGCATCGCCTATGTCCGTCGTTTTGACGAACTCTCGACTCACACCTTCGACGAGCGCAGCGATCGCGCCACCTGAGAAAAATCTCCTCCCCACCCTGGCGGCCTCACTTGCCGAGGCACTCCCCCGCCACCCACTCACTGCGGCAAGCACTCCACACGCCTCCAGTCCACAAGGACAAAGGAACGATATGTCGAACTCCGTTGCCATCATTGTTGGTCTGATCATCCTCGCCACTCTCGCCTTGACGGTCCTTATGGGCAAGATGTTCCGCAAAGCCGGCCCCAACGAAGCCATCATCGTCTACGGCTTCCGCGGTCCGCGCGTCATCAAAGGCGGCGGCGCCGTCATCTTCCCCGTCGTCGAAAACTCGCGCCAGCTCTCACTCGAGCTCATGAGCTTTGACGTGGCCCCGCAGCAGGACCTCTACACCAAACAGGGCGTGGCCGTCACAGTCGAAGCCGTCGCACAAATCAAAGTCCGCTCCGACAAGGAATCCATCCTCACCGCCGCCGAGCAGTTTCTCACCAAATCGCCCGACCAGCGCGAAGGCCTGATCCGCCTCGTCATGGAAGGCCACCTGCGCGGCATCATCGGTCAGCTGACTGTAGAACAAATTGTGAAAGAGCCCGAGATGGTCGCCGAGCGCATGCGCTCCACCTGCATGGACGACATGAGCAAGATGGGCCTCGAGGTCATCAGCTTCACCATCCGCGAGGTCCGCGACAAAAACGAGTACATCACCAACATGGGCCGTCCTGACGTAGCGCGCATCAAGCGCGACGCCGAGATCGCCGCCGCCGAAGCCGAGCGCGACACTGCCATCCGCCGCGCCATTGCTCTGAGAGAAGCGGCCGTAGCCAAGGCCTCTGCCGACCAGGAGCGGGTCCTCGCCGAAACGCTCTCGCTCGCCAAACAAGCTGAGGCCCAGCGTGACCTCGACATCCAGAAGGCGCAGTTCACCGAATCTGCACGCCGCCAGGAGGCCCAGGCCGACAAAGCCTATGAGCTCCAGACCAACGTCATGCAGCAAAAGGTCATCGCCGAGCAGGTCAGGGTCCAGCAGATCGAGAAGCAGGAGCAGATCAAGGTGCAGGAGTCCGAGATCCTCCGTCACGAGAAGGAGCTCATCGCCACCATCCTCAAAGGCTCCGAGATCGAGCGTCAGCGCATCGAAAACATCGCCAACGCCGAGAAGTCTCGCATCACCATGGAGGCCGAAGGCCGCGCTGCTGCCACCAAGCTGCAGGGCGAAGCCGAAGCCAACATCATCTTCCAGAAGGGCGAGGCCGAGGCCAAAGCGATGAACGTGAAAGCCGAAGCGTACCAGGAGTGGACACAGGCCGCCGTCGTCGACAAGCTCATCACCAACATGGCCGACGTAGTCCGCGCCATGGCGGAGCCCCTCGGCAAGGTCGACAAGATCACCATCGTCTCCACCGGCAACGACGGAGCGACCGGAGCCAACAAGATCACCGGCGAGATGACCAAGATCGCCGCTCAGGTCCCCGCGCTCTTTGAAGCTCTCTCCGGAATGGACATCAAGGACCTTATGGCCAATGTGAAAGCAATGAAACCTCGCGAAAACGGCGAAGCAACCCGACCATAAATCGTCTTCGCTATGGGATTAAGCGTGG
>DATHQG010000302.1:0-5893 GCA_035483075.1 Edaphobacter sp.
ATCAACTTGTCGCAGACAGCGTCAAGTTCAAAGGTTCAGACCTTAAGGCTGCGATGGACGCCCAGGCGGGGCTGCAACCAACCGAGCAGAAAGTAGCCGCCAATGCCGCGCAAATCCAACAGACCGATCAACAGGTCGCGCAGCAACAGGCCGCGCTGAAGGCGCAGCAGGCGCAACTCACCGCCGAACAGCAGAAGATCGCCGCCAATAAAGCCGCAATCGCCGCCGACAACAAACGCTTCGGCGAACTCGGCGACTACAACATCCTCGGCGAGACCACCGTCTACTTCGGTAACGGCAAGGTCACCGTTGATCCGCAGTATCAAACCCAGCTAATTCAACTCGCCCAAAAGGCCAAGGGCATTACCGCCTACATCCTCCAGGTACAGGGCTACGCGTCCGCAGTGGGCAGCGCGGCATTGAACCAGAAACTCAGCAGCGAGCGCGCGAGCGCCGTCACCGCTATCCTCGAGCAGCAAGGCGGGGTCCCCCTCACCAACATGCTCGCCCCTGGAGCTATGGGCACATCGGATCAGGTTGATTCCGACAAAACCGCCGAGGGTCAGGCCCAGAACCGCCGCGTCGTCGTCCGCATCCTGCAGAACAAAGGCGTCGCCGGCACTTAACGCAACAAGCGCAGCAAACCGCTACGGAGCGGCCGTCGTGACCGTTCCGCGGCCCGTTAGCTCCCGAATCAGGTCCACCTCATACTGTCGATACGGCGTGTCGTCCTGCCTGAACACCTCGTGAAACCAGATCGTTGGCTGCATCAGCACATACGGTCTCTGCCACGAGTCCCACGGATAATACGTCTGGGTCTTCCCCGCGACCAACCCCCAGTTAATCGCCCCCACGTTATATCTCTTCGCAATCGGCAAGCTCCCGTCGAACGTGCTTCCGTTCCCCCTCGCCATATACTCCGTGCAAATAATCGGCCGTCCCTGGGCTTCCAGCGACACGATTCTCGTCTCAAACTCCTCCGGCCACCCGTAGTTGTGGAACGTAATCACGTCCGACTCCGCCAGTTGGATCTTCGTCGTCGAGTTCTCCTTCGCCGGATCGCTCCAGTTGCCCTCCCACACTCCACTCGTCAGCGGCTGCGTCGGATGCACCGACCGCGCCCAGGCGAACGCCTTCGGCAGCAGCTCATCGACGCGCGCAATCTTTGCCGGTTCGTCCTGCACCGTATCTCCGCCGCGGTTCTCCGGCTCGTTCCATACGTCCCACCCCAGCACACGATCGTCCTTCGCGAACGCCCCCACCACGCCCTTCACATAGGCCTCCAGCTGCGGCTCGATGCTTTTGTCCATTAACCTTGCCTTCCCCGGGCTCTGCACCCACCCCGAGTTATGCACCCCCGGAATCGGCGGATGCTGCGGCCCCAGGTGTGGGTCCGTCTCCCAGCAGGAATCGAACAGCACCAGCAGCGGCCGAATATGGTGCTTTGCCGCTATCCCCAAGAACGTGTCCAGTCTCTGCGTGAACCCCTTCGGGTCCTGCTGCCAAAGCTGGTCCTGTAGAAACACCCGCATCGTATTCATCCCAATGCTCTCACCCATCCCCAGCTCTTTATCGATCAGCACGGGGTTGAAGGTCGCCGCCTGAAACATCTCCAACTCATTGATCGCGTCCGAAGGAATGAAGTTCGCCCCGACCAGCCAGGGCTGCCTCGCATACCAATCGTTCGCCCGCCTGGCACTCCATAGCCCTGCAGCGTCATCGCCGGTCTGCGCAACCATCGCGATAGGAGCAACAAGAAGACAAACCACGATCAAGAAGAGAGAACGTCTCAGGACCATCATTTTTTCCTTTGTTTGAAAAAACAGCCGACAGCCAGTTGCAACGCGATTCAAGCGATTGATCAATCCTATCCGTTGCAATCGCTCTTGTTGTTGCCAACTGCCGTTCTTGCGGCGATTGCCTTTCTTGTTGTCATTTTTTTTGGTTGTCATTCCCGAAGAGAATCTGCGTTTCGCCTTCCATGCCTCCGCCACCAGCCAAAGCCGCCAATATACCGACCACGACTTCGTGAAGCAAGCAGTCGAAATTCTCCGTAGTGGCACAGATTCAAGGTCTTGCTTAAGGGCACGGCTCCAGAGCCTGCCCTGAGCGAAGTCGAATGGGTGCCGTAAATGATGTTGTTCCCGGTCGCGGCTTTTAGCCGCTGAGGTACGTTTGGTCAAACTGACCCACTACCAAATACGCGGTTCATTTTGAATTCGAGACAGATAGTTGTGAGGTCCATCCCCGCACCCATACAATTCGAAAACGAGGGCGGTATGGCTAAACGTATGACTAAACCGAGAGGTTATCCCGACCGCCGTGGCATGGGCGCACAGAGCGACTTCATCACGGAACAGTTCGTACCGAGTGAAGAGTACAAAGCACAACAGACGGCGATGGTTCAGAAGCTGGTCGCAGCAGGTATTGGTCCTGAAGAACTCGAAGGTATGTTCTTCATTCCAGCCGACCGGCCTTCAGGTGGGAAGCCAAAAGACAAAAAGCCAGAAGATTTGTAACCGGCACTCGCGCCAGACGCGGAACGTCTTCTCTCAACAGAAACTTCGAACAAGACGCCGTCTCACAATCCCACTCAGGTCAGATTTTTCTTCGTAAACATGATCGACATCCAGTGCGCCTCCGTCGATTTGTCGTCCGCGATCTTCGACAGGGCTCGCGCCTCATCCGAGCACCTCTGGCCCTCCGCGTGGTCTCCTTCGTGGTGCATGCCCGCTGCCGCAATATGTTTGGACGCCGCGTCGATATGGAGCCTGGCTGCTTCCAGGTGCGCCTGCCGTGCCATGTGGTTGGATCCCTCCCCTTAACACTCAGAAGCTCTCATCTCCGAAGCGGCTTGTCCATCCCTTTTCCGGGGCATCGCCTAATCAAAATATCTTTCAACCCAAAGGGGATTGCCGCAGGAACCTGCAAATCGTTGTTATGTATGCCAGTAGACAGAACGCCCGCATCGGACTACTCTTAGGCCTTACCAGGAAAGGGCCCGCACGATGGCCGCTCCAGCTCTTATCTTCTTCCCGCACAGACATAACAAAGACGGTTCCTTCGACTCGATCTGCACAACCTGCTTCGCCACGATTGCGAGCGCACAGATCGACGCTGAACTCGCGGTATACGACAGAAAACACATCTGTGATCCGGGGGTACTGTGGGACCAGGCAAACTTTCGTCGTCATCTGCAGGCCGAATTACGGCGGAAATCGAGCTAAATAGGAATTAATCCGCATATTCTGCCCAAAAAACACATGTCAAGCCCCCAAATCTCCTAACTCATGTCTTATCATCAACATCCACGTGGCATTTTAGTTAGCTCCAATCCGGTACAATTAAATTAGAGATCAAGACAGGGGCTGCCGTGCGGCTAAAGCCGCGGCGGCCCTTCGCATTTAACCCACGAACACATCACGAAAGGCACACCAAACTCCATGTCCAGCCGAGTAGAACGCATCACGGTCCTTAGGTTGTCCATCAGCTAACCTGAGCAAAACAAGTATTTTAGCCATAACCCAAATGGATGCAATATTTTAGCGGCGCACCCTGCTGCTAAACCATTGCATCCATTTCACTTGCCCCCAAAATACCCCCGCCGGGGGGAGGGGGTACCAATCGAAATTCAAGGAGCCAGAAAAATGCCAGCCACAATCTGCCGCCATATCAAAACCAACGGACAACGCTGCAAGTCGCCTTCTCTCCGCCTCTCCGCCTTCTGCTACTTTCACTCCCGGCTCCTCCGTCGCCATCGGTGCCTGCTCGAAAATAGCTCCGCCATCCTCAACTCTGACCCCAGCTCCAACCTCAACCCAACCACATCGGCCTCCGGCGTCCCCCAATACCTCCCCGACTGCGTCACCCAAAATCCAATCGAGCTCGATCTCCCGCCGGTCGAAGACGCCGAATCCATTCAGGTCTCCATCTCCCTGCTCATCGCCGCCCTCGCCTGCAATCGCATCGAGCCCAAACGCGCAGCTGTCCTTCTCTACGGCCTCCAACTCGCCTCCTCCAATGCAAAATCCATCATCACCGAACCCTACACCTCCTCCGTCGTCCGCGCCGTCACACGCACTAAATCGGGGCGTGACCTCGCAACACAAGAAGATGAAGGGAACAAACCGAACATAAAGCGGGCCATTCGCTCAACCCCTGCCCCCGCACCTTCAGAAACCCCAATCGACCCACTTTATGAAGAAAACCTGCACGTTATTGATTGAAATTCGCTCACATCCTGCTACCCTAGACACACACGGCGAAATATCGCCTATACGAAAGTAGGAAGCATTATGGCAACAGGAACAGTGAAATGGTTTAACGACGCAAAAGGCTTTGGCTTCATCACCCCGGAAGACGGTGGAGAGGATCTCTTCGCGCACTACTCAGCAATCAACTCCAGCGGCTTCAAGTCTCTCCAGGAAGGCCAGCGCGTAACGTTCGACATCACCACTGGCCCCAAGGGCAAGCAGGCTGCAAACATCCAGCCAGCCTAACTCCTGCGGTGCGCTGCAAACAACATTGCAGCGAAGCTCCGTTCTCAAAGACTAATCACACCGACGAAGGGTTGTGAGCGACGCCGACGCGTGCTTGCAACCCTTCGCGCATTTAACGCATACAACTATCGGGTAATACTGTACCTCTCTGGTAACTGCTAAGTTATTACTCACTGCAGTTACCGCAGGAGGCCCCAATGACGCTCCTTCAAAAGCTGTCCCTCGCCGCCACCATCGGCTCCGCGACATTCTCCTTCGCCGCCAGTCTCCCCAACAAAACCATCCTTCCCGACAACGTCGTCCGCTGCGAACCCAGCAGCGGCTGCATCAACAAGACCATCGCCGGCCGCAACTACAATATCCTCACCACCCCTCGCTTTACCGTCATGGTCGCCGTCTCCCACGAGGGCATCTACACCCGCGCCGACATCAGCATTACCAACAACACCGACATGCCTCTCAGCCTGTCCCCCGAAGACTTCCGCGTAGAGGTCGTCACCCCCAAACCCAAGGTCCTACTCTACGTCCCACCCGCCAACCTAAGCCTTCCCCCAGCCGCGCCGCCAGCCGTCGCTCCCGACCCCAACTCATCCGAACCCCCCACTCTCCCGACCGGAGCCAAGACCTTCGCCAACCCCGCCGCGCCCGAAACCGATGCAACCAACGTCGTCGCTCCGGCCAAGGGCCCTGAGAATCGCGATCTATCAGCCACCTCCGTTCCTCCCAGCGAAGCCACCAGCGGCCGGGTCTACTTCGAGCGCGACAAGCATGCTCACCTCGTCAACGTTGTCCTGCCTCTAGCCGGGGTAGTCTTCGAGTTTCCCTATGCAATGAAGAAATAACCCAATGCAGGCAACCATTTAGCTCTCAAAAAAACACGATCTTCATCGATCGTGCCAACAACTTCTCGGCCGAGATCGGTGTCCTATCGGTCAGTATTTTGTAATTTTTGTACTTTTAGGAGATTGCACGATGAAGAAAATCCTCCCCACTGTCGCCTGCGCGCTCTTCCTTACCGCAGGTATTGCACAAGCCCAGGTCGTCGTCCGGATCGGCCCACCCGCCCGTCCTGTCGAGCACGTTCCTCCCCCACCCCACGAGCACCCCGATTGGGCCTGGCACGCCGGCTACCACCGCTGGGACGGCCGCGCCTACGTCTGGGTCCCCGGAACCTACGTGGAACCACCCCACCCCCACGCTCGTTGGGTGGACGGGCACTGGGACCATCACGGCGAAGGTTACGTCTGGGTCGAAGGCCACTGGCGTTAGCCTGAACCGGACCCTCGATACCCGGCGGGTCTCCCTCAAGGCCCGCCAAGGTATCATCATCGAATGACCGCTGAATCCCGCGCCAAAAACATAAAAATCCTCATCTTCGACGTAGACGGCGTCCT
>DATHQG010000303.1:0-7965 GCA_035483075.1 Edaphobacter sp.
ATTGGTGGACCTGATCGGGATCGAACCGATGACCTCTTCCATGCCATGGAAGCGCGCTCCCAGCTGCGCCACAGGCCCACTCTTAGGAAGGACTCTCTCTATTCTGGCCGACCGCAGCGCATTCGTCAACGTGCGCGGGAACTTATCGAGTATCTCCCGGTGTCTAAAGCTAATAGAGTGAAGCGAGCACTCGGCCTGCGCAGGCGCAGTTTCGTCAATCTCTTCAGGCCTCGCGGCCGATATTGCAACTTGTTCCACCAAAGTCGTACTGTAGAGGGACCCGATATGCAGGCGGGCACGATAGTGGGCAATCTAGCCAGCGCGATAGGCATCACGACCGAAGACGCCGCTCTTGTCGCCGACCTCAAAGCCGGCTCCGAAGAGGCATTCAGTGTGCTCATTGCGCAATATCATCAGCCGCTCTATTCGCTGATTGCGCGCAGCCTCAACGATCCAGCCGACGCTGCCGACATCACCCAGGAAGTCTTTATCAAGGTCTTTCGCAGCATTCGCGGCTTCCACGGCGAAGCCAGCCTGCGCACCTGGCTCTACCGCATCGCCCTCCGCGAGGCCTCCAACCAGAGGCGCTGGTGGTCGCGACACAAAAAGCAGGAAATCACCATTGACTCGCCCTACGAGTCCGACTCCGAAGATGAAGGCAATGGTCTCTGTCTCAGCGCCACTCTGGCCGACCACTCCGATTCGCCCTTCGATTACGCCGCCCAGGCTGAGATTCGCGAGCGCGTCGAAGCCGCACTCCGACAGCTGCCCGAGGCCTTCCGCAATGTCGTCATCCTCCGCGAGATTGAAGGCTTCGCCTACGAAGAAATCTCCGAGATCCTTGACGTGAACCTCGGCACCGTCAAGTCGCGACTTACCCGTGGCCGCTCAGCTCTCCGCATGTTGCTTAATAGGGACAGTGTCATCGCATCGACAAACCCTGCGACGGTCCCTCTTCCAGAGACATCCAAGACTGCGGTGACGCAATGACCCCTCAAGTCTGTCACAAGTGCCGGTCTTTCTTCTCCGCCTACCTCGACGGCGCGGTCAGCGGCAAGCAGATGCAGAAGATCGCCCAACATCTTGAGACATGCCCCGCCTGCACGCGAGAATTTTCCGCCCTGCGCGCCATGCAGCAGTCGTTGGCCTCTCTTGGCCCGGCAAAGGCCCCTGCGGACCTTGGCCTTAAGCTCAGGCTCGCCATCTCGCACGAGCAGGCCAGACGAAAATCCAACTGGCTCGACACCTTGGGCCTGAAGTGGGACAACGCCATCCGTCCGATGTTGGTGCAGGTGTCGGCGGGTTTTGCCGGCGCCGTCCTTCTCATTGGAGGCATTGGGCTTCTCCTCGGAATGGTGGCCGCGCCTGAGCCTGTAATGGCGAATGACGAGCCATTGGGAGCTATGACCTCCCCCCACTATCTCTATTCGATCGTGAATCCAAGGGCCATCATTACCGATCACGACTCAGTCATCGTCGTCGAAGCCTATGTGAATGAGCAGGGCCGCGTCTACGACTACAACATCGTCTCCGGCCCGGACGATCCGGCCGTTCACAGTCAAGTCGTGGATCAACTTCTGACGAGCGTCTACGAGCCGGCCAGCGTCTTTGGCGCTCCGGTACGCGGTCGCGTGGTCCTTACCTTCTTCGGAATCTCTGTCCACGGGTAGTCTGGCTGTACCGGTTTGCCACCCCGTCCCCTGCTCCCTTAAACTTCTGGTGAGCGTCGAATCCCTATCGTGCCTTTTCTAGCTAAGTCGTCGTCCCTCCGGAACCCATCGTTTTTTCTGTGCCTCGCCGCTTCGATCCTCTTCAACACAGCTGCCGTTCCCTCAAACGCTCAGCAGCCAAGCTCTTCGAGCAGCAGCAGTAGCGACCCAGACGCAGCGCCCACAAAAGAAGCGCCGAAACGCGCCGCTCGCGTCGCACAGCCGGAGGCCGGCGGCTCTGCCATCACTTTGGAAACCAGCGAGCCGCTCTTCTATATAGCGGTGGCCCTCAATACCTGCGGCTACGACACCGATCTCGCGGCCTCCAGCCCCGTACGCAGCAAAATTCGCGCAGAGATTAACGCCGAAGTCGCGGCCTCCTCCGCCGCTCGCACCAGCCGCGACGCCCTATGCACCTACGTTCGCAACCACACCCTGGCCGACAGCAGCCTCAATCTCGCCCAATACATCTCGCTGGCCCTCTATCTCTCGCCGCCGCCGGAGCTGACCCCCACCGTAGACGAGACCGAGCTCCCTCCCGACTCCACCCAGGTCGTCAACATTCTTCCGCTCCTCCGCACCTTTGCCGAAGACATCCATCTTCAGGCCATCTGGGCCGAACATCGTCAGGACTATGAAGACCTCGCCGCCCTGGTGCACGGTCCTCTCACGAAGATGATTCTCGGCACCAACATCTATCTCAGGCTGCCCGTCAGCAGCTATGATGGCCGTCGCTTCCTCGTTCTGCTCGAACCGATGCTCGCTCCTTCATTGACCAACGCTCGCATCTACTCCAGCGATTACATCGTTGTGGCCTCTCCTGCTGGTGACCCTCTCGGAGCCGTCCACATGGATGACATCCGTCACATCTATCTCCACTACGAGATCGAGCCGCTCGTCTACGCCCGCGCCCAGGCCATGGAACGTCTCCAACCTCTGCTCAGGGCCGTCCAGGACGCCCCCCTCGAATACATCTATAAGACCGAGATTGTTCCTCTCATCACCGAGTGCCTCATCAAAGCGATTGAGACCCACACGATGGATGTAGGTCTCGCCAAGCCCCAGCGCCCGACTGCAGTAAAACAACGTGCCGATCTCGAACGCTACGACGCCGAGATGAGCGACTATGATCGCCAGGCCGAGGCCGTCCGCCGAAGGGCCGTCGATCTAGCCATGCGTCAAGGTTGGGTACTCGTGGATTACTTCTACGCTCAGATCGGCACCATGGAGAAAGACGGCATCAGCCTCAAGGAAAACATGGGCCAGATGGTCTACGGCATGGACGTCGATCGCGAGCGTCACAAAGACCAGCAGATCGCCTTTCTTCCCCAGGGCAGCCACGACGTCTTGCGTCGCGCGACAACGCAATTGACCGGCCTGCAGCTCGCCGAAATGAAGATCTACAAGGGAGACCTGGCCGGCGCATCCGACATCGCAAACAAGGTCCTCGCCGACCCCAACGGCGACCACGCCCAGGCCCACTACGTCCTCGCCCGCGTCAACCTCATGGAGCGTCAACCCGGAGCAGCAATCGGCGACTTCCAGGAGGTCCTCGACACCTCGAAGGATCCCCGCACCCTCGCCTGGTCGCACATTTATCTCGGCAGGCTCTACGACATCATGCCCGACCGCGAAAAGGCCGTGGCTGAATACCAGGCCGCACTCGTCGTTCGCGACGCCCAGCCCGACACCATGGCCGCCGCCGAAGAAGGCATCAAACGACCCTTCGTCGCCCCCAAGGTCGAGCACCAGGCCCCGGACGACGCCGACGACTCCCATCTTGACCCGAGTGGCAAAGCCGAAAAAGACGCATATCGTCCGCCACCCCCACACTAACGATGCATTCGGAAAGCGGCGTCCGTCCGGTAAAGTAGACACAGAGGGGCCCATGACGACACGGCACAAAAAAGCCGGACAATCAGGAAATGGCGCCACCTCTGCGCCTCCATTCGATCATCTCTTTCATCGCCCCGAACTCCTGACCTGGGCCCTCACCCACCGTTCGCTCGCCTACGAGACCAACCCCGAGTCCCTGCCCGACCCCACCGCTGACAACGAGCAACTCGAGTTCGTCGGTGACGCAGTCCTTGGCCTCGCCGTCGCCGAATCACTCTTCCGCCGCTTCCCCGGCTCACGCGAGGGCGAACTCACCCGTCTCCGCTCCTCCCTCGTCAGCCGTCGTCATCTCGGAGAGGTCGCCGCCCGCATAGACCTCGGCTCTTACCTCCTCCTCGGTCGCGGCGAAGAGCAAAGCGGAGGCCGCCGAAAGCCCGCGCTTCTCGCCAACGCCCTCGAAGCCGTCATCGCCGCCATTTACCTGGACGGCGGCCTGGACGCCGCCCGCGCCTTCATCGAAGAGCACATCATCGAACCGACCCTGCCCAATCTTCACCTCGCCATGCAGCGCGGCGACACCTTCAGCGGTGCGATCGGCGACCACAAATCCGCCCTGCAGGAGCACCTCCAGGCCACAGGCGCCGGTCAGCCCCACTATGTCCTCACCGACCAGAGCGGCCCCGACCACCAGAAGCGCTTCCGCGTCGAAGTCCGCATCGAAGACAAAAAAGGAGGCTCCCGCGCCCTCGCGGAATCCGAAGGGACCACCAAAAAACAGGCCCAGCAGGACGCCGCGCGTCTCGCCTTCCAGCGCCTGCTCTCCGAAGCTCAGTCCATTGGTACCGCTGCCGTAGCGGAGGTGGCCGAATGACCCATCCCGTTGCCGATGTCAAATCCGGCCAGATCCAGGCCCACATCCAGGCCGAGACCCAAGCCCAGCCCCACGTCCCCACGCCCGCTGCCGAACCAGTCCCCACCCCGATTCCCGGCGCATCGTCGGAACCGCTCCGCCAGCAATCGGCCCATCACGTCCACCCCAAGGCCGGCATCCTCCCAGCGTTCCAGTCTCTCCTCCACCTCATCGTTATCGCGATCTTCATCATCACCTTCTGTGCCCAGCCATTCCGCATCCCGTCCGAATCGATGGAGTCCACACTCCTCGTCGGAGACTTCCTCCTCGTCAACAAGCAAACTGTGTCGAGCGAGGACGAGTCCGCCGGCCTCCTACCCTCGGCCGCCATCCATCGCGGCGATATCGTCGTCTTCCACGACCCCGTCGACGCCACACTGCATCTGGTTAAGCGCGTCATCGGCCTTCCGGGCGACCGCCTTCGTCTCCACGCCGGCCAGGTCTTCATCAACGGCCACGCCCTCACCGAACCCTACGCCGTCTACCGCGCCGCCCCGCCCGACAACTTCCGCGACAACTTCCCCCGCCTCCAGAGCGCCGACCCCGAGATCGACTCCCACTGGTGGATCCGCATGCGCAGCCTCATCGACAACGGCGACCTCATCATCCCGACCGGCAACTACTTCGTCATGGGTGACAACCGGAACGACAGCGAAGACAGCCGCTACTGGGGCTTCGTCCCTCGCGAGGCCATAGTCGGTAAACCGCTCCTCATCTACTTCTCCCTTCAGCAGCACGAAAGCGACGACGCGGCCACCCTCACCCAGCAGGCCCGCGCGGAAAACCAGCGCAGCCAGACTCCCGGCAAGATCGACACCCTCGTCGACTTCGCCCGCTGGGGTCGCATCTTCCACGTCGTTCGCTAACCCAAAAGCGCGAACAATCCCCTCGGTGTGGCAGGACTAAGCAGTTGGACTACATCATGGATGCATGCAAGTTGGCCCTTACGTGAAAGAGTTTCGGGCTATACTGACCCCCTGCCTGTACGAAGAAGTATGGCTACGAGACGACAGGAAGACCCCGGCCCACCGTCTTCGCCGCTAGTGTCGACTGGTACGTAAAACGCGATTGGATAACGGCCGAGCGTGGCTGTGGCAGGAACTATTACCGCGGACAGAACATGACTCCTGAACTCTGGCAGCGCCTGAAGCCGTTGTTTCATGCCGCGTTGGAAGAGCGGACGCAAGACCGCGCTGCATTCATAGATGCTGCCTGTGGTGACGACCTCGAACTAAAGATGCACCTCAAACAGCTTCTCGAGGCCGAGCAGCAAGACACCGGTTCGCTGGAAGCCCCACTCGCCGATCTCAAGGATCTCCTGGCTGACGACGGCGGCGTTCACCTTCAGAAGGGCGAGCTTGCCCTTGCCCGTTTCCACGTCATTCGCCCAATGATCGGCCAGACCGTCTCCCACTACCGAATAATTGAAAAGTTGGGCGGCGGTGGAATGGGTGTTGTCTACAAGGCCGAGGACACCTCTCTCGGCAGACTTGTCGCGCTCAAATTTCTTCCTGACGACGTGGCCCAGCTTCCACAAGCTCTGGAACGTTTTCGAAGAGAGGCGCGTGCGGCGTCCGCGCTCAATCATCCCCACATCTGCACGATCTACGAAATTGACGAGCAGGACGGCCAGACGTTTATTGCCATGGAATTTATGGAAGGCGCCACGCTGAAGCATCGCATCGCCGGCAAACCCCTGCCGCTTGAGGAGGTGCTTGAGTGGGGGATTGAGATAGCAGACGCGCTCGCCGCTGCCCACAGCAAGGGAATCATTCACCGCGACATCAAGCCAGCGAATATCTTTGTGACCGAGCGAGGCCAGGTCAAGGTCCTGGACTTTGGTTTGGCCAAGTTGATGCCGGCCGTGGGCACAAATGCTTCGACGATGACGACAGCCAGCCCAATGGAACGGCTTACGCAACCTGGCACTGCGATGGGCACAAGCAGCTACATGTCACCGGAACAGGTGCGCTGCGAGGAGATGGACGCGCGCACGGACCTGTTTTCGTTTGGCGTTGTCCTCTATGAGATGGTCACCGGGATTCTGCCCTTCCGGGGCGAGAGTATTGGCGTCATTTCAGACGCCATCTTGAATCGCACGCCGGTAGCGCCGGTGCGGTTGAATCCGGACGCGCCTCCAAAGCTCGAAGAGACCATCAATAAGGCGCTTGAGAAGGACCGAAAGCTCCGCTACCAGAGCGCGAGCGATATCGGCTCAGACCTGAAGCGCCTGAAGCGCGATTCGGAAACCGTCGCGGCAAGATTGCAACTCGAGTCGAAGCCGGCCAATAAATCAGCTCGATGGTGGATGGTCGCTGTAGCAGCAATGTTGGCCATCGGACTCGCCATCGGCGGTCGTCTGTTTTCCCCCCGCAAGGTACACGCGTTGACGGACAAAGACACCATCGTCCTCGCGGATTTTACAAATACGACCGGAGACGCGGTGTTCGACGGCACACTACGGCAGGGGCTTTCCGTACAACTGGAACAATCGCCCTTCCTGAGCATCATCTCTGATCAGCAAATCCAGCAGACCCTCAGCCAGATGGGCCAACCTGCGGATGCAAAACTCACACCAGCGGTCGCACGGGAACTTTGCCAGCGGACCGCGAGCGCCGCCGTCCTCGACGGTTCGATTGCGAAGATCGGAACGCAGTACCTCCTCACTCTCAAAGCGGTCAACTGCGAGAGCGGGAGATCCCTCGCGAGCACAGAGGCCCAGGCAAGCGACGAGGACCATGTCCTCGAAGCACTTGGAAAAGTGTCCACTGACCTTCGTAATAAACTGGGCGAGTCTCTGAGCACAGTCCAGAAATTTGACACACCTCTGGAGCAGGCAACAACGCCATCGCTCGAGGCCCTGAAAGCCTACAGCTCAGGTGTCAGAGCCATGACCACATCAGGGGCCGAGGCGGCGATTCCGCATTTCAAACGTGCCATCGAACTCGACCCGAATTTTGCGGTCGCCTATGCCTATCTGGGTGTGCTCGAAAATGACATTCTTGAATCCGGCCTCGCCATGGAATATCACCGAAAAGCATATGAGCTGCGCGATCGGTCCAGTGAGGTGGAAAAGTATTGGATCACCGCTGGATACCAGAAGGCAGTCACCGGAAACATCGAAAAAGCTATAGAAACCTGCCGGCTTTGGATCGAGGCCTATCCGCGCTCCGAGATGCCGCACGTTTTCCTGGCGGGAGCAGTTTTGTCGGTCGTTGGCGAGATTGAGAATGCATTTGAAGAAGCGACCATAGCGATCCGCTTGAATCCAAAGTTTGCCGTGCCCTACTTTCAACGCCTCGTCGCCGCCCTCGCCCTGAATCGCCTCGACGAAGCGAAGGCCACCTACGCGCAGGCCAAGGAACGCAAACTGGACTACCCCCTCTTATATCTCGGCATGTATGAGCTCGCATTTTTGGAGAAAGATGCGGCAGGAATGACGCAACACGCTGCAAAGACAGTGGGTATGCCGGGATGGGAAGACCAGATGCTGACTTTACAAGCTGATAC
>DATHQG010000304.1:0-24059 GCA_035483075.1 Edaphobacter sp.
CACCTTCAATCCCGTGGCTGCCACCTGGTCCGCCATCGCTTCCAAATATCTCAGCGGATTTACCTCGGCCAAAACGGGAGCACCCGACGAAGGTTTTGGCCTCACGGCCGGTGCAACATAAGGAATCTCCCGGCCGGAAAGATTTGCGTCCCCAGCTCCCACCAGCACAAGGTCTCCCGTCAGCGTCTCGGTGCTGCCAAACACCCCGCGCGCCACAATCTTCGTCTCAAATGTAGCGTTCGGCCCCAGCAGGGCCATCGCCGCCGCTGTCGTAAACAACTTCGCATTACTTGCCGGCTGAAATAGCTGCCCCTGATTCAACGAATAAATCGGCGCCCCATCCATCGCCGTCACTGCAATCCCCCAGTGGTCGCGCGCGACCGCCGGCCCCTCAAGCAATCCCGCAATGGTTCGCGCCAGCTTCGTGCAGGGCCCGCTTCGCCCTTCCTTTAATGCAACCGCCTCATCGCATCCAACGTTCCTGTCCTGCGCGCACCCCGGCTCCGCCGATGCTGCAGCAGCAACCAGCACCCATGCGACTCCACGCACAAGAAACCGTATCATCCGCGCAGTCTAGCATCCCGATGGCCATTGACCTCTAACCAGCCACCAACACCTCACCACTAGCTTTAGAATCCCACCATGCCCTTCACGGCGCGCACCCATCACGACTGGCACCTCCGCACCCGCACCCTCTCCCTTGGTCGACGGACCCTCATCATGGGCATCCTCAACGTCACACCTGACTCCTTCTCTGACGGCGGCCACTTCTACGCTCCCGAGCATGCCCCGGAACGGGCCCTCGAACAGGCCAAAAAAATGCTCGACGAAGCCGCCGACATCATCGACATTGGCGGCGAATCCACCCGCCCCAATGCCACCCCCCTCACCCCTGGCGAAGAACAGTCCCGCATCCTCCCCGTCATCGAATCGCTCCTCCAACAACGCCCAGCAACCGTCCTCTCCGTCGACACCTTCCACGCCTCCACCGCCCGTCACGCCATCGAAGCTGGGGCAGAGATCGTCAACGACGTCAGCGGCCACCTCTGGGACCCTGACATGTCCACGACATGCGCACAACTCGGCTGCGGAGCCATCCTGATGCACACCCGAGGCCGCCCGCAGGACTGGCCCACACTCCCAACCCTCGCCCCAAACGAAGTCCTCCCCCTTGTCCTCACCGAACTGGGGATGCGCCTCGAAGCGGCAGTGACCGCCGGCATCCAACGCAACAAGATCGTCCTCGACCCCGGCTTCGGCTTCGGCAAGCGCCTCGATGAAAACTACCCACTGCTGGCCAACCTCGACCAAATCCGCCAGTTCAATCTGCCCATCCTCGCCGGCGCCTCCCGCAAGGGCTTCCTCGCCCACACCCTCGCCCAACATCCTTTGCTGTCGGTCCTTCTCAACGGCGGCTCACCCTCCATCGAAGACCGTCTCCACGCCACCACCGCCGCCAACGTAGCTGCTATCCTCGCCGGGGCCCACATCATCCGCACCCACGACGTCCGCCCCGCCGCAGAAGCCGCCGCAATCGCCGATCGCATCCTCACCGCAGACGAAAAGCCATAACGCCGATCTCGACCGGCAACCGATCCAACATGCAAAAAAGGGCCGTCGTTAGAATCCGTTCCTAAATCGGTGTCATCGGTGGAGATCGGTGTTAAGGTTTTTCCGGATTCCCCGCTAAATCCGTCGTCCAGCTCTCCGTCTGAAACGCAATAAACACCGCGGTCCAAGTCCCCTTCGATGGCAAATTAATGAACAACGCCCCATCCTGCCACACACCGTTGTCCCCGCCATGATTGTTCGCCGGGTTCCCCTGGTTCATATGGATATCGTGGATCCCATCCACCTTTCCAGAGTCCGCATACGCACTCCCAAACGCATAGATCACGCCATCCTTGTCGGCAATCGTCATATTCAGCAGCGTCACGACGGCATTCTCGAGCGCCTTCGCCCGCGCCCGCTGAACCATCTGCTCCTCTGCGCTTCCACCCTTGGCCTTCGCCTGCAACTGCGGTAATAGCGTCATCTGCGCCTTAGTAATCATCGGCGCACCGCCCACAGTACTCCGCACATAATCCAGCGCCAACCCGCCTGGCACACTCTGCAGCTTCGTCATCCCCATCGGCAGCGCCGTCAATCCCGCAAGGTCCGGCGGCGTGAAGTCCTCTTCAATCGCATACAGCACCTCCGACCCATCCACCGACTGAATATTCACCGCGACCGTAAACGGCCCACCTGTCGCTTGCATCGTGATCTGATAGTGCGTACTCGACCCGCCGACAACCTTGCCCGCCGTTGGCCTGCCTGCAAGCACGCTATAGTTCGTAATTGGCATGTTTCCCTCGTCGCTCAATCCTGCGCGTCGGCCTCGTCCTCGACATCCACTTCCTCGTTCTCTTCGTCATCTTCCTCCAACGCAGCAGCGTCGTCATCTTCCTCTTCCAGCCCCTCGTCTTCACCATCGCCCGCTGTTACCGCATTCGTCGCTTCGCTCATAACGTGCTCAATGGGATTGCTGGTCGAGCTTTCGAACGTTGCGGTCGTGTCCGCCCCGATCTTCTGCAAGATCTCGTCAAGACTCCGGTTCCTGGAGGCGGCTGTCATCGTGGATCTCCTGTCAAAGAGAGTCGAGAGCTAACAAAAGTGACGGTGCAATCTTCCGCCTGACCAGTTAGATGCCATTACTTCCGGCTGCGATTTCGGCCCAAATCGCCTGCCGAAGGGACCCAGGTCTATTCGGACCCGTAGACCACCTCAAGCAACTCCGCCGCCAGCCGATGGAGTGGGCGCAGCAACGGAATCCCTGCCAGCTTCAGCGCTACCAGAATCATCTTCAATGTCTTTTCATAAAGCACCATCGTCCGGCGCTGTTCTTCGCTGTGGTCATAGACCCAGAACAGAATCAACCCCATCTGATACATCCAAAGCAGGCGCGGCAGATACGGTTCGATGCTCGGCGGCAGCTTGACACCCGAATCCGCCACCGCACGAGCAAAGAACCCAATGTCCTGTTCCCTGATCTCCGACGTCTCTTTGCTAAACGGCGACAGTGGATGCTCAGGGTCCGAGTGTGCCGACAGCGCCCCCAGCAGCTTCCGGTTGGGCCCGAAGCACTCAAACTTCGTCGAGATGACCGCCCGCAGCCTCGACTCCAGCGTCTTGCTCCTCTCAAGGAGTGCCTCGATCTGCGGCCGCATCTCTCCTTGCGATCGTTCATAGAACGCCATCACGATCGCGTCCTTCGACTCGAAATAGTAGTAGGCCGCTCCCACCGCCACTCCGGCCGCCGTCGCGATCTCCCGCATCGTCGCGCGCTCGAAGCCGCGCTCGCGAAACACAGAAAGCGCAGCCTCAAGGATCCGTCTGCGCGTCTCTTCAGACTTCTTGATCTTCATCAGATAGCACTCATGCCGAATACCTTATTGGTGTCGGCGGCGGCAAAACAGACCGGCTCCTCATCTTCGCAAAGACAAGGATGTTGAAGAAGTGCATCCCTCCCAGAATCAACAACACCACTCCAATCTTCACGCTCTCGAGCTCAATCACCTGCCGAACATTGGACAGCGGATCGGTCGTCTTCAACCTCAGGGCAATGTAGCCAATATTGACAAGGTAGAACCCCACCACCAGCAGTTGGTTCACGGAATCTGCCAGCGCCTCGTTGCCGTGGAACGCATCCACAAGAAAGACCCTGCCATTGCGATGAAGGGTACGCGCCACCCAAACGGTAAGCGCAATGCTGATAGCAAGATAGCTGAAGTAGCAGCCTGCGACGATCATATCAACTCTCCTTATTGGACAATTCTGAACATGTTCAAATACTAAGATACGCTCATTTCTCCGCTTGTAAAGCATTTTTTGAACGTGTTCAATGATTTATTTTGAGGGTCGCCGTCCTGAAATGACCCACAGGCCTGACTGGGGCAGGGATGATACCCTCAAGGCGAAGGAAAGCCGAATGCTCATCCCCCTCCTTGTCCTCCAAATCGTCACTCTGCTTGCCGTCGTCTACCTTCTCGTCCGCAAACAGCCTCAGTCAGAACAGGATCCCCGTCTCGCGCAGCTTCCCGACCAGCTCACCCGCCTTGACGCCCAGGTTCGGGCCGGCTTCGTCGAGATGCGGGGCGAACTGAAGACCGATGCCTCGGCCCTTCGAACCGAGATCGTCCGCAACATCGCTGAGCTCAGCCAACTCATCCAGACCGGCCTCAACGGATTTCGCTCGGACAACAAAGCCTCCGACGAGGCCCTCCGCCTCGCCATCCAGCAGAACCTCGACTCCATTGCGCAGCGCCTCTCCTATTTCATAGCCGAGGTGAACCGCAACCAGCTCGAAGCTCGCGAGGCCCTCCACAGCCGCCTCAATGAACTCTCCGGCGAAGCGAACACCCAACAGGAAAAGCTCCGCTTCACCGTCGAAGACCGCCTCACCAGACTCAACGAGGACAACGCAGCCAAGCTCGAACAGATGCGTGTCACCGTCGATGAGAAACTCCACGCCACCCTCCAGACCCGGCTTACCGAGTCCTTCAGCCAGGTCACCACGCACCTCGGCGACGTCCAAAAGGGTCTCGGCGAGATGAAGGAGCTCGCCACCGGCGTAGGTGACCTCAAGAGAGTGCTCTCCAACGTCAAATCTCGCGGCGTCGTGGGCGAGTTCCAGCTCGGCCAGCAGCTCGAGCAGATGTTCTCTCCCGAGCAGTACATCAAGAACGCCCGCATCAAACCCAACACACTCGAGTCCGTCGAGTACGCCCTGAAATTCCCCTCGGGCGAAGGCGCCGACAGCCACACCCTCCTCGCCATCGACGCCAAGTTCCCAAAGGAGGACTGGGAGCGCCTGGAGCAGGCTTACGAAACAGGCAACACCGACGAGATCGTCAGCGCCGGCAAGGCATTCGAGAGAACGATCCGCGCAGAAGGCAAGCGCATCTGCGACAAATACATCGACCCGCCCATGACCATGCCTCACGCCATCATGTTTCTTCCGACGGAAAACCTCTACGCTGAGGTCGTCCGCCGCCCCGGCCTTCAATCCGAGATCCAGTCGCGGTGCCGAGTCACCATCGCCGGGCCCTCCACCTTCATGGCCATTCTCACCAGCTTCCAGATGGGTTTCCATACCCTCGCCATCCAAAAAAAAGGCGACGAGGTTTGGCGCGTCCTCTCCAGCGCCAAGAAGGAGTTCGAGACCTACGGCGGACTTATGCAAAAGGTCGAAGACCAAGTCGGGACCGTGCAGAACACTATCCAGAAACTCGGCGTTCGCACTCGCGCTATCAACAAAGCGCTGAAAAATGTGTCTAACCCGGCTTCTAGTCTTGGCGCCGGTGCCGCAGTCTCCAACCTCATCGACTTCGAGGACATCTCAGGAACCGCACCCCTCCTCGCCGCCTCCAGCGACGAAGAGTAAAATGACCTCTTCAGCCGGCCCTAACACCCAGCCTCCCCTTTGCTTTACACTCACCTAGGCGCTCAGTATGCTTGAGGTTGGCTGTGTGGGCTTGCCGCGCACGAAATTCCCGGCTTTGATTCCAGAGGTAAACAGGAGAACGAAATGGCAGCAGTAGACGAAAAGGTAAAACAGATTATTGTCGAGCAACTTCAGGTGGACGAGGCTGAGGTCACCCCCGGCGCAAGCTTCCAGGAAGATCTTGGCGCCGACTCCCTCGACGTCGTCGAACTCGTCATGCAGTTCGAAGAGGCCTTCGACATCCAGATCCCCGATGAGGACGCTGAGAAGATTAAAACCGTCAAGGACGCCGTCGATTACATCGAAAAGAACCAGAAGGCGGCAAAATAAAAAATGGAACGTCGCGTCGTCGTAACCGGCCTCGGGCTCATCTGCGGGGTCGGCAAAACCACCCCTGAGGTCTGGGAAGGTCTGCTCGCTGGCCGTAGCGGCATGGCCGAGATCAAGGCCTTTGATCTCACCGGCCATCCCGTCCGATTCGCAGCCGAGGTCAAGGACTTCGACCCGCTCCTCTTCGTGGACAAAAAAGAGGCCCGCAAGATGGGGCGCTTCATCCACTTCGCCCTCGCCGCCTCGGCCGAGGCGATGGCCCACTCCGGCCTCCAGATCACGGATGAAAATCGCGACCACGTCGGCGTCCACATCGGCTCTGGCATCGGCGGATTCGATGTCATCGAGCGCGAGCACATCAACCTGCTCAACGGTGGCCCCCGCAAGGTCTCACCCTTCTTCATCCCGGGCGCCATCATCAACCTCGCCGCCGGCCACGTCTCCATCAAATACGGCGCCCGAGGCCCCAACGAAGCCACTGCCACCGCCTGCACCACCTCCGCCCACGCCATCGGCGACGCCTTCCGTCTCATCCAGCGCGGCGACGCCGACGCCATGATCGCCGGCGGCACCGAAGCCTCCATCACCCCGCTAGGCGTCGCAGGCTTCGCCGCCATGCGCGCCCTCTCCACCCGCAACGACGACCCCCAGCACGCCAGCCGCCCTTTCGACAAGGACCGCGACGGCTTCGTCGTCGGCGAAGGCGCCGGCATCCTCATCCTCGAAGAGCTCGAGTTCGCCAAAGCGCGCGGCGCCAAGGTCCTCGCCGAGATTGTCGGCTACGGCCTCTCCGCCGATGCGTTCCACATGACCGGCATGGCCCCCGAAGGCGAAGGCTGCTACCGCTCCATGAAGCACGCCCTCAAGGTCGCCGGCGTCGCACCCGAGCAGATCGACTACCTCAACGCCCACGCCACCTCGACCCCCCTCGGCGACGCGCTTGAGTCCAAGGCCATCGAAAACCTCTTCGGCGAGCACGCTATCAGCCACAGGCTCCTGGTCAGCTCGACAAAGTCCATGACCGGCCACCTCCTCGGCGGCGCAGGCGGCCTCGAAGCCGGTATCACCATCATGGCCATGCTCAACCAGACCGCGCCCCCAACCATGAACATCGTCGAACTCGACCCCCAGTGCCGCCTGAACTACGTGCCCAACAAGCCCCAGGCCGCAAAGATCGACTACGCGCTCTCAAACTCCTTCGGCTTCGGCGGCACCAACGGCTCTCTGGTCTTCAAACGCTGGAACGAATAAGCCAAACCCCATCCACATCGCAAACGAAGGCCCGGACTCGATCCGGGCCTTCTCACTTGATGCAGAGTGGCTTCTAACTGGTAGCCGCCGCAATTCCCACGCTGATCAGCAGACCAAGCACCCACCAGCCCACCACCACAACAGCGGCCTTGCCGGTCGACACCTTCGCCACAATCGCCGTCCCAATCACCAGCAGTACCAGATTCCACAACCCAATCACATCGAAGAAGCTCAGAGCCGCCTTCAGCGCCGGTCCCGAGTCAGGCATAAAGTAAGCCAGATTCGTCCCTACCGGGTTCTTAATGTCGTAAGAGTCAGTATTGTTGCCGAACAGTAGAGTCACAATCGACAATAGCCCCGTCAACAGTCTGGGAAGTCCCGCATACATGCACACCGCGAACATCTGACCAAACGTCGTCTTCGCTCCGAGCCCAAAGTTAAAGCTGGCCCAGTAGATCAGCGCAAAGATAGCCACGAACACCAGGATCAAGAGAAACGAACAATAACTCACATAACGGGTGATATTCGCCGATAGATGCACCTGGGAGGCTCTTTGCTCCGGCGTCAGGCTCGCCAGCCTCTCTTCCGCCTTCGGATTCTGGTGGATCTGGTTCTCCGACACCCGGTCCCAACCCACCTGTTTCTCCACCACGACGGTTGAACCCAGCGTCACCAGCAACATCAGCAAAAACGGAAGCCACCAGCTCGTATTTCGCAAAATATCCGTGAACGTCTTCTTCGGAGCGACAAACGTGTCCACCACCCGCTCGACCTGGCTCAAACCTGTCCCCAAAGGCTGTCCTTCCACCGCTACGACATCGCTCATATGCTCTCTCCTCGCGCAGATCTTCTCTACGTCAGCAAAACAGTCATTTTAGGCGCTGCCGGATTGTAGCCTGACCCCACCACCCCTCCCAACAAAAAAATCGTCAAAATCTGCGACCTTGGCCCTGTCCGGCCACTTCGATGCGTGCCCTTGCGTGCCGCTGCAGTCCATCCAAAATTATTGTCGAGCGAAAACGACACTCGAGCGTCTGTCTGGTTAGAAGGGGCTTATGGCGTCGGTCGAGGGCTGCAGTTTGGCGTTGTCTTCCATGGAGAGTGCGCAGACGGAGATCGATCTCTCGGTCCTTGTCGAGACATACTCCACGCTTCTATTCCGCGTAGCTCACTCGGTCCTGCGAAGCCGCACAGAGGCCGAGGACGTCGTTCAGGACGTCTTCATTCGCGTCCTCGAACATCGCCGATCTCTGCCCGGGGTGCGGGACATGCGCGTCTGGCTCGTGCGTATCGCCTGGAACCTTGCCATTGACCGCAGACGGCGCATACGGCCGGAGCAGATGGACAAGAGCTTTGCGCAGGGCCTGGCCGCGACCAGCGTGCCGGCCGACGAGGCGCTGGACGAAGCACAGCGCATGAACATCGTTCTGCGCGAGTTGGAGAAATTGCCCAGGGGAGAACGCCATGTTCTGCTCCTTTCTGCAATCGAGGAGCTGGGGACCGCAGAGATGGCAGAGGTCCTGGGAAGAAGCGAGTCTGCAGTCCGAGCACTGCTCTTTCGCGCACGAACACGGCTGCGCGAGCGGCTCGAAGAAAGGAGCGGCAAGTGAAGAAGAATCCCGAAGAAGCGATTGAAAGGGTGCTGGCGGCCCTGCGAAACGCCGATGCTCCCGTTGGAATGGAGTGCCGCATCCTAAACACGCTGGATGCCCTGGAAGACCATTCATCGCCACGTCGGTCCGGTTGGCGCCGGTTGCGACCGATCTGGCCGGTGACGCAGGCACGCCCGGTCGCAAGCTGGCCCCTCGCATCCGGCGTTGCCTTGGCAGGCCTCTTCGCCGTCGCCTTAACAATTCCCGCGATTCGTCGACTTGAACATTCCTCCACACAATCGCCCTCACATATCAGGACGAACTCGGTCCCCGCGGGACCCCTGCCTTTGGCGGTTCCAGAAACAGCCGCGAACAACGCGTCCCTACCGCTGCCAAGCGTGCGATCGACGAGAAAGACGAATGCGCGGAGACCGCAAGGTGCCCACGACAATGACTCTGCCGCTCTGAGCGAGATGCGCTCCGACAGCTTCCCGGCACCGCCGATGCCTTTGACCGAGCAGGAACGCCTCCTGTTACGCATCGCACACAGGGCCGACCCGGTAGAGCTCGCCATGCTTGATCCTATGCAGCGGGCCGCACGAGATGCCGAAGAGAAGGCAGACGTTAAAAAGTTCTTCGAACCATCGACTACAGAGCAATCTGCCACAAACCATAAGGGAGATAAGGAATGAAATTGAATTGCGACGGAAGAGACAGACGGAAGATGAAGATCGTGACTGGAGTTGTTGCAATTACTTTGGCTGTGACATTCAGTGGACAGCGCACGTTGGCCCAGACGGTGCCCGCCGGGCCGCAAGTGGAGCGGCTTTCAGTCCAGACCTTCTACCTCACCAACGTCTACCAGACCAGCGATGCGACTGAACTCACCACGGCACTGCGCAATCTGCTTGATAAAAACGACAAGATTTACCTCGTGCCTTCGCAGAATGCCATCTTGGTGCAAGGCCCTCCCGACCAATTGGTGCTTGCGCGAAAGCTGCTCGACGATCTCGACCGGCCGAAGAAGACCTATCGGTTGACCTACACGATTACCGAGACGGACGGTGGCAAACGAATCGGCAATCAGCACTTTGGGATGGTCGTGGTGGCGGGACAGAGGACGGTGCTGAAGCAGGGCAGCAAAATCCCTTTGCTGACGGGACCGTACAACAACACAAGCTCACAGGCGGAGCCGCAGGTGACCTACATCGACGTGGGCCTCAACTTCGATGCCACGCTCGACGAGTTCGCCAACGGAGTGAGGCTGCGTACAAAGATAGATCAGTCGAGCGTGGCAGAAGAGAAGTCAGGCGTGGGCCCTCAGGACCCCGTGGTTCGGCAGACATCTCTGGAAGGCACGTCGTTCCTGACCCCAGGCAAGCCGCTGGTGCTCGGATCACTTGATGTCCCAGGCAGCACGCGGCATCAGGAGGTCGAGGTGGTGATGGAGGCCGTTCGCTAAGCACGCGCACTCACGCCCGCCCCGCAAACTCCCCGTTCTCTGTCGACACCTTCACCTTCTCGCCTTCTTTGATGAAGGGCGGAACACGAATCTCCAGGCCCGTCTCCAGCCTCGCTAGCTTGGTTCCGCTGCCGCTCGACGAGTCGCCCCGGGCCGCGGGCTCCGCATAAGCAACATTCAGCTCCACAAACATTGGCAGCTGCAAACCGATGGGATTGCCGTTGTACTTGTGCAATTGAATGAGCGCGCCCTCAATAAGGAAGTCCAAAGCGTTCCCGGTCATCCCATCGTTAAGCGTCAGCGTCTCAAAGCTCTCCTGGTCCAGAAAGTGAGAGCCATCGCCGTCGCTATACAAATACGAAGCCGGCACCAACTGGAGGTCCGGCTCCGAAAACTTGTCATTCGCCTTGAATGTCTTTTCAAAGACCGCACTCGTCAGCAGGTTGCGCATCTTCAGGCGAACCAGCGTCTGGCCCCCGCGAGCGGTCGGTGTGGTGATGTCTGAATCCAGACAGGCATACGGAGCGTTTTCAAACTCAAACAGACTCTTACGCTTAATGTGAATCGCTTCAATCAGTGCGGCCATGGACTCCTCAAAAGCAGATCGCACCAAAAGCTGATGCAAACCCGGATCAATCTTCTACTAAGTATAAGGTGGGCACTGGTTCGGCCGAGCACAGAATTTCCCGCCGTTATCCTTGCCCCGGACCTTCGGCAATCGTGTCAAGAGTGGCAATCATTTCGGAAGGAATCCGTAGCGTTGCGGCCTTCAGGTTCTCACGAAGATGTTCGATTGAAGATGTGCCGGGGATCAGCAGGATGTTGGGTGACCGCTGAAGAAGCCACGCAAGCGCGACCTGCATCGGCGTGACCTGAAGTGACGCTGCTACTGCGTCGAGCGCCGACGACTGCAACGGGGTGAACCCACCCAGCGGAAAGAACGGCACATAAGCTATGCCTTGCCCCGCGAGGTCATCGATAAAGCCATCATCGTTCCGGTGTGCCAGGTTGTACAGGTTCTGCACGCAGACTATCTCGGTAATTGTCTGGGCCTCCGCCAGCTGCTCGCGACTGACATTACTCAGACCCAGATGACGAATCAATCCCTGGCGCTTGAGTTCTGCCAGCACAGTCAGGGGCCCTTCAATGGGTCCTTCCGATGGCCCCATCACTCCACCCACCCGAAGATTAACCACATCCAGCCTGACGAGCCCGAGATTTCGCAGATTGTCATGGACGCCATCGATCAGTTCCTGCGGCGAAAGAGCATGGATCCACGACTTGTCTTCACCCCGGCGAGCACCCACTTTGGTGACGATCACCAGGCCCTCCGGATAAGGATGGAGCGCTTGCTTGATAATCTGATTGGTCACATGCGGACCATAAAAGTCGCTGGTATCGATATGGTTCACGCCTGCCTCCACCGCCTCTCGCAACACTGCGACCGCACCATCAACATCACGCGGCGGACCCCACACCTGCGGACCGGCCAGTTGCATCGCGCCATAACCCATGCGGTCTACGGTCATCGAGGTGCCAGGAAGAGTAAAGCTCCCGCCAAGTTCCATCCGTGTCGCCATTCTGTTTCTCCTTTAGTCTGCTCATCTCTTGCAGTGATCGTACTCACCTGTGATTAGATGAAGAAAGCTTCAGATTAGGAGTTCGCATTTGACCCCACGTCCCCATGTCGTCTTAGAGCCGCGGAAATCGCCAGTGCAAGCCCGTTCGGCCGCAAGCGTAGACGCGATTCTCGAGGCCACCGTTCAGGTTCTGCTCAACGTCGGAAAGGAGCGGTTGACCACGACAAGGGTCGCGTCGCGGGCCGGTGTATCCGTAGGGACCCTATACCAGTACTTCCCCAACAAAAGCGCGCTCTTACAGGCCGCCCTCAAGCGTCACATGGACGAGATCACTGAAGCCATCGAGCTCGTCTGCAAGGAACAGCGGGGCAGAACGCTCCGGCAAATGGCGACCGCTCTCATCACCGCATTCCTCGAAGCCAAGATGACGGACGCGAAGACCAGTGTCGCTCTATACTCCGTAAGCTCCGACGTGGACGGAGCGAGGATCGTGCAGCAAATGGGAATCCGATCCAATAAGGCGATCGTCCGAATGTTGGCGACCGCCTCCGGACCGCTCACGACCGATCCGCAACTTGTTGCTTCGATGCTCCAGGGAGCGATGGTCGGGGTCAGCCGGAGAATGCTTGAGTCCGACGCACCCGAGGAGCAGCTCGACGTCTTGCGTAAAGAACTGATCTTTGTGGCGTGCGCCTACCTGGATGCGTGTTCTGCGCGTCTTCCCGTTCAGGGTGCCCATGCTTTGAACCAAGGCACAAAAATCAACTCAGCCCTCTGAAGGCGAGTCTTTTAGACCGGCCGGCAAAATCTGGGCCGAAGGGAGACTGCATTTCGGGTTAGCGACTCACGCCACCTCTCGCATGCTGTCATCCCTACCCGACGCCTCCTCTGGAGAGCGCTCATTTTCAGTCACGAAGGGCACGGCGGCAAAGATCCGTGTTCCCTTACCAGGCTTCGAGTCGACGGCAAATCTTCCGCGGACCAGATTTGCCCGCTCCTGCATACTCACCAGGCCTAGCCCTCGGTTCTTCTTCACCTCTTCAACGTCAAAGCCCGCGCCCCCGTCCCGCACGACGAGTTGGATCTCGTCCCCTATGGCGTGTAAGGCCACAAGGAATTGGTTGGCTCCGCTATACTTCACCGCATTATGCAGCGCTTCCTGGGCGATTCGGAACAGGCACAGCGAGATATCTTTCGGCAGATGCTTCGGCACGTTATTGTCGGTGAATTCAACGCTTACCTGGTGTTGCCTGGAGACCTCGCTGCAGTGGGCCTTTATAGCGGCCACCACTCCCAGGTAGTCGAGTGTTGAGGAGTGCAGTTGGTGCGACAGAGATTGAACATCGCAAGCAATTTCAGAGCAGTGTTTCCGGATATTGTCCAGATTTTGGTCTGTCGCGGCAAGTGACCCACTCGAAGTGCGATTTGCCCTTCCAATTTCCATCGCCAGAAGGGCCAGTCGCTGGCAGATATCGTCATGCAAATCTCTTGCGATCCGGCTGCGTTCCTGCTCCTGTGCTTCAATCAGTTGACCACTTATTTTCTCAAGCGCCTGCTGGGCAAGCTTCTGGTCGGTTGTGTCAATCGCCGAGCCAATAAACCCTCCAAACGATCCATCACCATTCATCCGTGGAGACGCAACATCGAACATCCAACGATAAACCCCATCGTTTCGACGCAAACGATACTCTTGCGAGAATGGTTGTTTGCTCTTCAACGCCTCATAGAGGGTGTCTAACACTCGCTCTACATCGTCGGGATGAACATATGTGATCCAGTTGTCGCCGTATCCTACCTCCGGATCGGGGCCTGTAAACGCGATTCGACTTTCATTCAGGTAGGTAATCCTGCCTCGTGCGTCGCACATCCAGACAAGCGACGGGGTGGTATCCGCCATCACTCGGAAGCGCTCCTCGCTCTCGCGCAGAACAGCTTCGGCCTTCCGCTTGCGTCTTCGCTGCAACAACAAGCCCGCGATCAACAAGGCCTGGGCGACAATCAGGACGAGGGCAATAACAATGTATTTCCGGTCGCGCTGCCAAAAGGTAGGCTGCCGGTACTCGATCACGGTGCCTGGCGGCAACGCCGATTCCGCTATGTGCCAGTGCTGAAGCGCCCGCCAGTCCACCTCCACCTTAAGATCGGAGTCGTGCACAATGGGAACGTTCTCCAGCCGCTCGCCTGACAGGACCCGCGCCACTATCTCCCCATTTAACACGGCCTCTTTCTGCAGGTCACGGTACGCTCCGCCGACGCCCCCATGATTCAAAGCAAGCCCTGGCCACGCGGAATATGTCGGCAGGCGTTGCGCGACCGCAGTGAGAATATCAATCGGTTCGAACGCCGGCTGAGTTAAGTCGTCTGGCCTGAGTTGAAACAGGACCATGGTATGAGGAGGAAGTTCAGCAACTTTCGCAAGGACCGAAACGCCTGCGGGTCCGACGAGGTCGATCTCTTTCACCTTGTCCTGATGACGAAGTAGTTCGGAGTGCGCAACTGCCAACCAGTACTTGTCCCACTGCGTTACGCCGGAGATGACTGCGACCGCTTTTGTATCTGGTTGCAGACGAAGCGCGAGATCGATCGTCTCCCGCATCCCAATAGGGGTGATCACACCGGTGACGCCGGGCCACATCTTCTCCGCTTCCTGGCGGGCAACATCGGTGAAGACGATGGGCACCCCCGGAAACATCTTGTCCCGGTATTGCAGCGCGAACTGAAACACCTGATAGGTAGCTGCAACCACAAGGTCCAGCTTTACCCCGCCGTACCCACGGCGGAGAGTCTCTGCCAGGCTCTCCCGATAACCTTCCTCGTCGAATCGCGGGTTCTCGACGGACGCGGTATAGAAGTTAATTTGCCCCGGAACACGAGCACGGACGGTGGATTCCATCAAGCCCCAGGACTGAGGGAGACTGGCCCAGTTATGCAGCACGAGTACGTTCTTCACAGCCGGCTGCGCCCCGGCGGCCGGACGGACCAGGACGCACAACAGAAGGCCAAGAGCTACAAACCAGACATAGGCAGCGGGCCTGTTGCGGCGGTTCCACGATGACGCGACCCGTAGGCACGTCAGATTACCTTCGGGCGCATAAGCATACGTCCGAGACGAGTTGTCGTTGCACGGTCGTCTGGTCGCTTGTCGAGTCAACATTTCGATCACGCGCTGTTCTCGCCGTGGCGGAGTCAGGATAGAGTACGCACATACTCCGTGATTGTTGCTAAATAGGGCTCAAAAGTTTGTAAAAAAGATTGTAGCTCTTCTGTCGCCCTTCCAACATAACGTCGGGCGGCAGTTAGCTAACAGGAATCGTGCTCTCTACTGTTAAAACTGACAGGTCGAGCGGACTGATTGGTTAAGTCTTGAAATAAACCGGTTCTACTCCACCACCACGAGTACGTCCCCAGACCCCACCGTGTCCCCAACACTCGCTCCGACCCGAACGACCCGCCCCGCCTTGGGAGACTTCAGCTCATTCTGCATCTTCATCGCCTCAATCACCACGACACCCTGCCCCTCCTCGACCTCGTCACCAGCCGCTACCAGCAGTCTCACCACCCGCCCCGGCATAGGGGCCTTCACCGGGCGCGGCCCCTCCGTCCCTGCACCAGCACCACGCCTGCCCTGCAGCGAACGCGGATCGTCCACCGCAAAACCGTACCGCTGTCCGTCAATCACCACCCCATCGCCATCAAGAACGCACCGGTACTGCTGCCCCCCAACTAACAGCGACATCACCCCCGGCTCGAGCGACCGAACGTCCACGCTCACCGCACGCCCATCGACAGAGCACTCCATCGGCCCGTCACCCACGCCCCCACTGAGCGTTCCGCCCAACTCCACCCGCACCTTCTTCCCGCCAACCTCCAGCCAGACCGTCACAGCCGCAGTCCTTCCCGCCGCCCAGCCTCGGCCCACCGGCTCTCCGCGGCAACGTCCGCAACCACCGCCCCCCGCTGCGCAGGAGCTGCAAAAAGTGCTGCGGCCAGGGCCACAATGTCCTCAGGGACCGCCTCCCCAGGCAGCGCACGCGCAGCAAGCAACCGCTCGAGATATCCCGTATCAATGCGTGCAGCGCGAAAGTCCCCGTCCGTCAGGATTCGCCGGAATAACCCAATATTCGTCTTGATCCCACCGACCACATACTCGTCGAGCGCGCGCAGCATGCGGTCGATCGCCATCTCCCGCGTCTCTCCAAACGCCACCAGCTTCGACAGCATCGGATCGTAGTCCAGTGGGACCGTCCACCCCGCAAATACCGCGCAGTCCTCACGGATCCCCGGCCCTCCCGGCTGCACCAGGCGTGTAATCAAACCCGGCGAAGGGAAAAAATTGTTCTCCGGGTCCTCCGCATAGATCCTGCACTCGATCGCATGCCCCCGCAGCCGCACGTCGGCCTGCGTGATCGGCAGCGGCTCCCCCATCGCCACCAGAAGCTGGAGATGAACAAGATCAAGCCCCGTCACCATCTCAGTCACAGGATGCTCCACCTGCAGCCGCGTATTCATCTCAAGAAAATAAAAATTCTCCTCCCCGCTTTTCGGATCACAGCTCACCAGAAACTCGACGGTTCCCGCATTCACATACCCCGCCGACAACGCCAGCCGCACCGCCGCCTCACCCATCCGCCGCCGCAAGTCCTCACCAACGACCGCAGAAGGCGCCTCTTCAATCACCTTCTGATGGCGCCGCTGCACCGAACATTCGCGCTCGCCCAAATACACGCAGTGACCATGCTCGTCCGCCATCAACTGGATCTCAATATGTCGCGGCCGCTCGATCAACTTCTCCAGATAGACCTCACCCGATCCAAAGCTCCGCTCCGCCTCGCTACTCGCCGCCGCAAACGCCGCAGCAAGCTCGTCTGCCTTCGCCACCGCGCGCATGCCTTTACCACCGCCGCCGGCCGCCGCCTTCAGCATCACTGGATACCCGATCCCCGCAGCGACACGCATCGCCTCTGCAACGTCCGCCAGTCCGGTCACGCTGCCCGGAACACGAGGCATCGCCGCAGCGTCCGCCGCCTGCCGCGCCCTGGTCTTCGATCCCAGCACCCGCATGGCATTCGCAGGCGGCCCGATAAACGTTACACCCACTGCAGTACAAGCCTCTGCGAACTCCGCGTTCTCTGACAGAAACCCATACCCTGGATGCACGGCGTCCGCGCCGCTTCGCCGCGCCACCTCCAGAATGAGATCGCCTCGCAGATAACTGTCCGCCGCCGGCGCCGGTCCAAGGCGATACGCTTCATCCGCATGCAAAACATGCAGTGCCCCCCGATCAGCGTCCGAGTAGACCGCCACCGTCGCCACCCCCATCTCCCTGCACGCGCGAATCACTCGCAAAGCTATCTCGCCGCGATTCGCAATCAACACTTTTTTTATCGATCGTCGCAAGCGGCAATTTTACCGCAGTGGCGATTACTCGCAACAAATGCCCGCTCACAACGAAAGAGGCCTCCCATCGCGGGAGGCCTCCGGTCTTAGAAGCACAACAGCTACTGCATCGTGACTCCGCCCTGTGTTGCCTTTTCCTTCTTCAGCTCGTTAGCCTTACGAGCGCCCATGGCCTTCTGGATCCAATCATCAACCTGGGCCATATCCGCCTTGCGCGCCGCCTCATCGCCGCATTCGAGATCGGCCTTTCGGCGATACGTGAGTTGCAGGTACTGCATCGCGTCGTCATAGGTCGGGTTGAGTTCGACAGCTTTATTGAGATACTGGATCCCTTCATTCACAAGATCAGTATTCGCGGCCTTCAGTTTCTCGCACGCACCTTTGCTCTTCTTTGGATTACCATCGCCTACATCGGTCAGGCCATCAGCGGCCAGAATCGTGGTCGCGTTCTTGTATGCCAACACCCAATCAACGAATCCGACCGTGTAGTACGCCTCTGGATCGTTGGGAGCGATCGCAATGACCTTCTTCTCATATTCCTTCGCCACATCAAACTTCTTGATGTTGCGATTGATGGATGCAATCTGCTTCAACGCAGTCAGATCGTTCGGGTCCTTCGCCAGCACAGCGTTAAAGCCATCAAGCGCCTTCTGCGCAATCGCAAGGTTCTCCGGCGTGTCCAGATTCGGTACGACCTGGTAAGAATACGCAGTGGCCAGATAGAGCTTCGCATCCTCATAGTTCGGGTCGAGGGCGATTGATTGCTGGAAGTGGTTCACAGCTTCTTCGTAGCGTGCGTTCTTGAAGGCCTGCACGCCCTTGGTCAACTGATCACGGGCCTTCAGGCGATTACACCCGGTTGCAGTGATAAGCAGCAGCGCCAGCATAGCGGCCGTAACCGGAATCCGTGCGGTTAATTTCATTGGGCGAATCGTCTCCTTCAAAATGGACGCGAGTTTGTTGTAATGCACAGAAAGGCGAAGCTCTGAAGCGGGGTTCTCGGCTTTAGCTTTGATTGTAATGGTATACGTCCCAACGTGACTAGAGTACTCCTTGTTTCTCCCCTCGAAACTGGCCCTGGTTTCTCAAAATGGATACAAAGTCCGTCGAGGTCCCAGTCGCGCTCCAGGGATAGGATGCACGCTGGCAGATACACGCCAGCCGGTCCGGCGAACAATTGCGCTCTTAGACAATACACCCATCGCGCATCCTGACAACTCGGTCGGCATAGGAGGCCGCGTCGGAGTCGTGGGTGATCATCAGGATCGTCTGTCCCAGGCGGCGGTTGAGGTCCTTCATCAGCTTCAATACCGCGGCCGAGTTCTCGCTGTCGAGATTGCCGGTGGGCTCGTCGGCCAGTAGGATCGCAGGGGAATTCACGATGCCCCGGGCGATCGCTACCCGCTGCTGCTGGCCTCCGGAGAGCGCACGAGGCTTGTGTTTCATCCTGTCCGCGATACCCAAAAGGCCGACGACCTCCTGAAATGCCGGGTCAAACTCCGTATTCCGGTTGGCAATGTAGCGGACAATGCGGATGTTATCTTCGGCGGACAGTGTCGGCAGCAGGTTGTATTTCTGAAAGACGAAGCCGACAACCGTCTTCCTTAGGTTCGTCCTCTCCTCGTTGGTCATGCCCGCAAGGTCGCGGCCATTGATTCGTACAGTCCCCGAGGTGGCAGGCGTCAAGCCCCCGAGGACATGAAACAGGGTCGATTTCCCGGAGCCGGAGGCCCCTATAATCGCAACGAATTCACCCTTACCCACCTCCAGATTGACGCCACGAAGAGCATGCACCGGAACATCACCCACCTGATACGTTTTGGTCAGACCAATTATCTGGATGATGGCAGGCTCACTCATAGGACAGCGCCTCCGTCACGTCCTGATTCACCGCCTTAATGCCGGGAACGATCGCTCCAAGAAGTGCTCCCACAATTGCGACTCCTGTTGCGATCGGCCACCAGCCATAGACCGTCTCCTGCACCAGGCTTGCCGGAACAACGTGCCTCATCAGCCACTGCGTCCCGTAGGTCAGCACAATCCCGAGCACCGAGCCGAGCAGCGCCAACACCAGCGTCTCTCGGAACAGGATATTCAGAATCAGCGCAGACGAGCCACCGACAGCCTTCAGGATGCCAATCTCGCGCGTCCGCTCCAGCACCGCTGTGTACATTGCCATGAAAACCACAATGAAGCCGACCACCACCGCAATACCGATAACGACGCCTATGAAGTTCCTCAGCAAGCCGACGCTGTTAATCGAGAGAAGCGAGGTGAACTCCTCCATTGTGTAGATCTGGTAACCGGGGTACTTCAGCCGCAGCGCATCCACCACCTCCTGCGCTCTGCCAGGGTCGTCCAGCTTGATGAAGATCTGGCTTAGGTGGCCAGGGTTGCCAGTCAGTGCCTGCAGAACAGGCAGCTTCACGCAGAGCCGGGCCAACTTGCCGGACTCAGAGATGCCCGAAATTTTCCAGGTGTGATTGATCAGCTCCACAGTATCGCCAACATGCAGGTGCTTCTGCCGCGCATAGAACTCGTCCACGACCATGTCGTCGTCGTTGACCGGGGGCCCTCCCTGCAGGTAGTGGAAGCCGCCATTCAGTTTGCGGAACTCCTCAAGATCGACGCCGTTGATGGTATCGAAGCCGGAGAGCGGCTGGACCATCGTTCCCATGGCGAACGTTACATGCGGCTCTTGCATGAGTAGCTTCGGAAGTTTGTCGCTCATGGGGGCCGAGCTCAGCCCGATCGCGGAGGAACCCGGGGGCCGAAACAAGATATCTGCGCCCACCCCCCGCGCACGATTAGCGGTCCCGTCGAGCGTGCCGTAGCTGACGCCGACCAGCGTCAGAATCATCGTCACTTCAACGGCGATGGCAAGCACGCTCAGCAACGTTCGGATGGGCCTGTGGCCTAAATTCGCGAAGATTAGCTTATTAAGCAATGTCCAAGTCTAATTTAAATCTCGATAGAACGTGCTCGGGAGAGCGAGCTACCTCGCGGTGCCCCCAAACGAATAGCGCCCCGGAAGTGATCTCGGAGCTTAGACTATCGTGCCAGAGCGTCAGCTCCCGGAGTTACCAACCAGATGTTATCGGCCCCCGCAGCCTGACCTGCATCGATCACTCCGGCAACAACTCCGAAATCCAGCTTCGCGTCTGCCTTGAGGAGGACCCGTCGGACTGACCTTTGCGACAGAAGCTCCAGCAGCCGTGGCGCGACCTCCGCCCTCTCCAGGCCGACGCCGTCGACGATGTACCGCGCCGTTGTCTGGCCCGGCTCAACCTGCACCACGATTGGGCCGTCCACAGGTGCGTCAGTGGCACCCGCAGCAGAGGCTGAGGGGACCGCAGAGTTCAAGCCTCGAGGCATTACCGGCACAATCACCATGAAGATGATGAGCATGACCAGCAGGATGTCGATCAGAGGAGTTACGTTAATTTCAGAGGAAAGTCCCTTGCCTGCAGCGCCGTTGGTAGAGAATGCCATCGCAGTCATCTCCTGATACAGAATTGAGACAAGCGAGCACTCGATCCACTAAACGTTACGGCCAACTACAGAAACCTCCGGGCGGCTGGCCATCGGCCTCACCGCCCGTACGAGAGCTTCATTTGCTGCTCCTACTGTCCTGCTTCGACCCGCGGCGTAATCAGGCCGATGTTGTCCACCCCGGCCTGATGGCCAAAGTCGATGACCTCAGCCACCTTGCTGAAGTCGAGGTCCTTGTCGCCCTTGACGAACATGACCTTCTCCTGACGAGTCGCAAAAATCTCCGACAGCTTGGGCTCGAGATCTGCCTTTGCGAAGGTCGTTTCGTTGATTAGATATGACGGCACTCCCGCTCCATTCGACCGTACCTGCACGACGATGGTGCGGTCGTTCTGCTGCTCTTCCTTGTGGTCCTTGGGCGGCTGAGGGACAAGCGTCTCCAGCCCTCGAGGTGTCACCGGAACGATCACCATGAAAATAATCAACAGCACCAGAAGAACGTCGATAAGCGGCGTCACGTTGATGTCGGAAACTGCTCCGCCGGTATTTCCACCACCCATTCCCATAACAATCTCCTAAAGTACTCTCCCCGCTCCAATGTTTGCGAGTCGGTGTTTTACAAAATCAACTCAGCTACTTCTTCGCCGGCGTTGTGGTCGCGCCGCTGTCATCCACTCTCTCTGTAAGCAAGCCAAGCTGGCTGACTCCTGCAGACCGAATGCCATCGACCGCATCCATCACCTTGCCATAGTTCGCCCGCTGGTCGGCACGCATAAAGACCTCTTTGTTGCCGGGCTTGTTCTCGAGCTTCGCCGCGATCTTGGGGCCAAGATCATCGAGAGTCACCTGGTCGCCGCCTAGAAATGTCCTGCCGTCCCGGGTGACGGCGACAACAATCGCGTCTTCCTTGTTGGCGTCTTCCATCACCACCGCGGCATCGGCCTTCGGCAGATCAACGTTGACCTTGTTGTTCAGCATGGGGGTGATGACCATGAAGATAATCAACAACACCAGCATCACGTCCACCATCGGCGTCACGTTGATGTTGGAGTTGACCTTCTTGCCTTCCTCCCGCTTATTGATACCCATAACGTATACTCCGTCCGATTTTGCTGTATTTGCTCTTCCCGCGTTTGCCTGTCCGGCCCCCGGACGCCGTTCGCTTGTCGGCGTCCGGGAGGGCCCGGTCAGATATGTGATTCTCGCAGGGTACTGCCGCTTGTTTTGAGCTTCAGGACCGAAGCCTTACCGGTGGCTCTGCTTGATGAAATAGTCCACCAGTTCGCTCGAGCTGTTGTCCATTTCGACGTCGAACGCCTCGACCTTGCCGGTGAAGTAGTTGAACGTCATAACGGCGGGGATGGCGACGAGAAGACCGAATGCCGTCGTCACCAGAGCTTCCGAGATACCGCCGGCGACTGCGCCGATACCGGAGGTCTTCTGGGTCGCGATCTGTTGGAAGGCGTTCAAAATACCGACCACAGTGCCGAACAGGCCGATAAACGGCGCCGTCGAACCGATGGTTGCCAGACCGCCAAGGCCGCGCTTCAGCTTCGCGTGAACGATCGCCTCAGAGCGCTCGAGCGCGCGCTTGGAGCTCTCGACCTGCTCAGGAGTAATGCTGCCGCCAGAACCGAAGCTGCGGAACTCCTGCAGGCCGGCCGTAACGACCTCTGCCAGGTGGGACTTCTTCGAGCGGTCGGCGACCTTGATCGCCTCATCCAGACGGCCGTCCTTCAACGCACCGGCGACCTTCGGGGCAAACTCACGGGACTGCTTGCGGGCCGCCGAGAAATACAGCGCCCGATCGATGATCACAGCGAGCGACCAGATGGACATGATGAAGAGAAGGATGACGACGCAGCGCGCCAGCCAGCCCATATTGCCCCAAAGACCCATGACACTGAAACTGACCTGGGCCTCCTCGAAGTATATCGCGAGGGAAGCGGGAACGTGAGCGAAAGAAGTTGCAAGATGAGCGAGAATCACTGGAATATTTCCTCCTGATAGAACTCTAACTTTCTGATTCTTGACCCGGGAATCCCCCAAAAGTTCGGCACCCTAAGGAATCCACGAGAGACGTTATTGAGCTTTCAGCCCGGGGCCTAGCCGCCGCCAAAGTTGAAGTTGACGGTGATCTGTGTATCCACTTCAGTGGGGTCGCCGTTTAAGAGATACGGCTTGTAGCGCCAGTTCTGCACGGCGTCCACCGCGGCGGCACGCAACATCTCCGGGCCGCTGATGACCGTCAGGTTCGAAATCGTACCCGTCTTCGAGATGATCGCGTGAAGAACGACAGCGCCGGAGACGTGCGCTGCTCTTGCGATCGGCGGATAGACCGGGTTAGCTCCAGAGATCTTCAGACCGGACACAACGCCGCTCGACACACGGGTCGGCCCTTTGGGAGGAGCGATCTTGACGACCGGGGTCGGCGCAGTGCCGATGCCGCCCATCACGCCGCCCGGAACACCGCTGCCGCTACCCATGCCGCTCATTCCAGCGACACCGGCCATCGTCGGCGGGGCTGCATCTTCCTTCAACATCTTGATGTCCTTGGGGATCTTCGTCGGCGCATGCAGGCCCGCATCGATCTCGGAGACCATCTTGATCGGCTTTACGATCTGCTGAGGAGGTGGGGGCGGGGGTGGGGGTGGGGGTGGAGGCGGCGCTGAGATCATCGCGGTAAGCGCCGTATGCGGCAACGCCTCCGGATACAGCAGCGGAATAAGGATCATGGTTGCCAGGATTGCGGCATTGAAGGCAAAGGTCCCAATCATCCAGTATTTGGACTTGGTTTTGATCTTGCCGCCGGACTCCATCAACGAATCTTCGAACATAGGCTGCCTCGTAAAGAGCTATATTTCTTTAGACACCACGGTGCTTCCGTTTGTTCCCGAACCAATTACAGTGGCAGTAAAACTGCTCGACCCCTTACGCCTTGGCCCGTTTTCCCGCAGGCAGCGAGGCGATCTTACCCCGCTTCACCCGCCAATCCTGGTACGCCACCAGCATCGGTGCCGCTACAGCAATCGACGAGTACGTTCCAATCAGGATCCCAATCACCAAAGCGAAGGAGAACCCATGCAATACCTCACCGCCAAACAGATATAACGACAGTACGGTCAGAAACGTTAGACCGGACGAGATTACGGTTCGGCTCAGCGTCTGATTGATACTCCGATTGACGACGTCATGTAACGACTCTTTCCGCGAAAGCGCCAGGTTCTCGCGAATGCGGTCGAAGACGACGATGGTGTCGTTCATCGAGTACCCGATCAGGGTAAGGATGGCCGCGATGACGGTGAGAGTGATCTCCTGGTTGGTCAGGCTGAAAGCGCCCACCGTGATCAATGTGTCATGGAACACGGCAACTACGGCGGCGACGCCGTAAATCAGCTCGAACCGGAACCAGAGGTAGACCAGCATGCCCAACAGCGAATACAGTGTCGCGAGTTCGGCCTGGTGTTGCAGCT
>DATHQG010000305.1:0-3973 GCA_035483075.1 Edaphobacter sp.
AATTCCTGTCCGGCTCTGGGTCCGGTGCAATCACAATTCCATGCTCCGCTCCCACCTTCATCGCATCTTCCTTCAACGTCGACTCATCCAGCCCCTGCACATGCAGCTTCTTCAGGGCGAACAGCGGCATAAACATATCCAGATTCAGGTCCGCCGCAATGGCCTTCTCCGGCACCGTTGGATGCCCGGCGAAATACCGCGACCCAAGCAACCCTTTCTCCTCGGCCGTAAAAATCACAAACAGCATCGACCGTTTCGGCCGCGTCTTAGCCTGACTCAGCTTCTTCGCCGTCTCCAGCACGGTCGCCACACCCGAAGCATCATCCATCGCTCCACTGTAAATCGTCTTCCCGTTGATCGGCGCACCAACACCCAGATGGTCCAGGTGTGCAGAGACCAGCACGTATTCGCCAGCCAGCTTCGGGTCGGATCCCTTCAACTCTCCAACAATATTCGGCGACACCACTTGCGACGTCTCCCCCACCACCGTCGCCGTCACGCTCTTACCCAGGGCAAAGTGTGGCAGCGGCTTCTGAGCGTCCGCCAGCGCCAGCATCTCCGCAAACGTATGTCCCGTTCCCGCAAATAGCTTCTCCGCCTGCGCAGGATTGAACGTAGCCGAGAACATAGCTCCATGATCATCAGCCAGCGCCGGATGCTTCGCCGCCACCGCCTCAGCATCGGGACTGACCGACAACCGCATCCCCGGCTGCGAAGCTCCGCTCGCTACCCTCTGCCATCCAAAGTCCATCGACTTCGGCGTCGGAATCGAAATGGTACCCACCGCACCCGCATCACGCAGCGCCTTGGCGAGCGGCGAAGTCCGCGCAAACGACTTCAGCGCCCCCGAGAGGTCCCCAGGTCCACCGTTGATGTAAACGACGACCTTGCCCTTCAACTCCGCCATCGGCACCTCGGCCGAGTTGAAGTCGTCATACTTTGACTCCGGCAGATGCAGTCCATACCCGATAAACACCAGCGGCGCATCGACCTTGCCCATCTGCGCCGACCGCGATCCCAGAATCGCATCTTCACCCAGCACCAGCGGCGTCACCTTGCCATCCACCACAAGGCCCATCGACGACTTACCGGCAATCACCCTCTGCACATCAAAATGCACCGGCTGGTAGTAGGTCCCATCCACCCCTGCCGGCGTCAATCCAAACGATTTAAACTGGTCCACCACATAGGCCGCCGCCTTCAAATACTCCTCACTGCCGGTAAGCCGCCCATTCATCGAAGGGTCAGCCAGATACTGCACATGTGCCCACCACACCTTGCCCCGTGCCTCATCGCTCAGGGCAGTCGACCCGGCCTGCCCCCACGCCACAATCCCACTAACAACAGAAGCAAAAGCAACAACTAAAGCTGACCCGCGCACACTCATTGTTGTTCTCCAGAGCAAAAAGGGATGCGTTGAATCTAGCACGACCGATATCCTGAATGCTCAGTCGCCACCGAGGCCTTTGACGCACCACCACTTGCTTGCTACGCTCATCACCACAGATGCCGCCCTCCCCCAACTCGTCCGCCACCACCTGCTGCATCATCGGCGGAGGCCCCGCAGGCATCATGCTAGGCTTCCTCCTCGCTCGCCGCGGGATCGCAGTCACCGTCCTCGAGAAACACAATGACTTCTTCCGCGACTTCCGCGGCGACACCATCCATCCCTCAACCCTTGAACTCCTCTACGAGCTCGGCCTCCTCGAAAAATTCCTCACCCTGCCGCATTCACAGATCACAGGCCTCTCCGCCATCATCGGCGGTCGCCGTTTTCAGATGTCCGACTTCTCCCACCTCCCCACCCACGCCAAATTCATTGCACTTATGCCGCAGTGGGACTTCCTCAACTTCCTCGCCGCCGAGGCCGCTCACTTCCCCAGCTTCACGCTCCGCATGGGTTGGGAGGCCATAGGCCTCATCCAGACAGCGGACGGTACCACCACCGGTGTCCTTGCCAGGACCCCGGACGGCCCCGCCGAAATTCCAGCGACACTTACCGTCGGCTGCGACGGCCGCCACGCCATCTCTCGCGTCGCCGGCCATCTCCCTCTGCTCGATGAAGGCGTCCCGGTAGACATCCTCTGGCTCCGCATCGCGCGTCGACCCTCCGACCCCGAAAACGCGCTCGGCTACTTCAACTTCGGCCGCTTCGTCATCCTCATCAATCGCAACGACTACTTTCAGGTCGGCTATCTCATCCCCAAAGGCGCCTTTCCGCAGATCCAGCAGGACGGCCTCCCCGCCTTCCAGCAAAGCATCGAGCGGATCGTCCCCTTCCTCTCAGGACGCACTGCCGAGATCGACTCCTGGGACAAGGTCAAGCTCCTGACCATCGAGATCAACCATCTTCAGGAGTGGTGCTCGCCCGGCCTGCTCTGCATCGGCGACGCGGCCCATGCCATGTCCCCGGTCGGCGGCATCGGTATCAACATCGCCCTGCAGGACGCAGTCGCCACCGCCAACCTCCTCACCGAATCCCTGCTCGGCGGCTCTGTCACCATACATGACCTGCGAAGCGTCCAACACTACCGGGAAAAAGCGGTCCACTACACGCAGCGAGTACAGGTCCTCGCCCACCGAATTCTTTCCCGCGCCCTGCGGAGCACTGGCCCGGTCACCCCGCCACTAGCCCTGCGCGTCTTCACCAGCGTCCCCGGCTTCCAGCACCTCACCGGACGCTTTATCGGCATGGGTCTTCAGCCGCAACACATCAGGAAAATCTAGCCGCTACTCAAATCCCCGATTCCAGCTCTCAATCACGCGAGTCTCTCTCTCCCAACCCAACACACTAACGCTCCCAGTCCCCAGCGCCAGCAAAGCACCACCCGTCGCCGGCAATCCGATCCACCGCGCGGCCAGAATTCTCAAAATATGCGCATGCGCAAACAGCGCCACCTTCCCTCCGCCAGGAGCGGCCGCAAGCGCCTGCGCAATCACGCCGTCCGCGCGCTCCCCCACATGCTCCACCGTCTCTCCACCAACAATCTCGTTCTTCCACACCGACCACCCCGGTATCTGCGCCTGGATCTCCTTCGTCGTCCTTCCTTCGTAAACCCCGTAGTCCCACTCCTTCAGCCCGTCATCGACCTTGGCAACATCGCCAAACCCGGCAATCGCGCAGGTCTCCCTTGCCCGCTGCATCGGACTCACAAATACCGCCTCAAACTTCGTGCCCTTCAAATAATCCCTTAGCTCCTCCGCCCGCTTCCTTCCATGCTCAGTCAGGGGAATGTCCGTCCGGCTCGTATGCGCCCCACTCAAACTCCACGCCGTCTCTCCATGTCGCACCAGCCAAAGCTCCGTCTCGAAAGCCATCCTGTCCCTCCGTTTTCTATTCCCTTTTCCCTACTTCCTCTTCGCTGCCTTTATCCTACAGAGATGGACTTCCAGCTCTCCACCACCTACAAGCCTCAGGGCGACCAGCCCCGAGCGATCGCCGAACTCATCTCTGGGGTCCACGCCGGCGAAAAAGACCAGGTCCTCCTCGGCGTCACCGGCTCCGGCAAGACCTTCACCATGGCCAAGGTCATCGAAGAGCTGCAACGCCCCGCCCTCATCCTCGCGCACAACAAAACCCTCGCCGCCCAGCTCTACCACGAGTTCAAGACCTTCTTCCCCAACAACGCCGTCGAGTACTTCGTCTCCTACTACGACTACTACCAACCCGAAGCCTACATCCCCGCCGGCGACCTCTTCATTGAAAAGGAAGCGACCATCAATGAAGAATTAGACAAACTCCGCCTCGCCGCCACCCGCAGCCTCTTCGAGCGCCGAGACGCCATCATCGTCAGCTCCGTCTCCTGCATCTACGGCCTCGGTTCTCCCGAAGCCTACTACGGCATGCTCCTCCTCCTCGAAAAAGGCCAGCGCATCCGCCGCGAAGACATCACCAAGCGCCTCGTAGAAATCCTCTACGAACGCAACGACGTCGACTTCCGCCGCGGCACCTTCCGCGTCCGCGGCGACATCA
>DATHQG010000306.1:0-2989 GCA_035483075.1 Edaphobacter sp.
ATGCGTAACCATCGCCGGTCAATCCTCCGGTTCAATCTCGGTCAGCATCCTGATGGCCTCGCCTCTTGCAAAAGGGTTGTTTCAGCGCGCCATCGGTGAGAGCGGCGGTCTGTTTGAGCCGCTTCAGCTCGGACCAAAGTACCTGCTGACCAACGCAGAACATGACGGCGATAGGTACGCTGCTTCCCTGGGTGCGGCAACGCTCAAGGAACTACGTCGGCTGCCAGCGACCCTGCTTACCGGCAATGCCGGCGGTATCGTCCACGAGGTGATCGAACCGTATGTGCTTCCCCTTTCACCTTATGAGGCGTTTGCTTTAGGTCAGCAGAATGACGTTCCTCTGCTGATCGGCTCCAACGCTGACGAGGCGCGGTCGTTGGTAGATGTCCAGCACGACACGGCCGCCAGCTTCGACAGTGACCTGGAACGCAGCGTCGGCCAGCTTCCCCCTGCTTTACTTGCGGCATATCCCCATGCGACCGACGTAGAAGCGCGCCAGGCCCAGCTCGGCCTCGAACGCGACCTCCGCTTCGGCTGGGACATGTGGGCATGGGCGAGATTGCAGGCCGGAACCGGGAAGAGTCCTGTGTTTTACTACTCGTTTCGACAGCAACCGCCGTTTCCTGCCGACTCCGTGTACGCGGGTTGGGGTGCGAGTCACTTTGCCGAACTCTGGTATGTCTTCGACCATCTGGACCAGTCACCCTGGAGCTGGACGACGGCAGACAGGAAGCTGGCTGGGGAGATGTCCAGTTACTGGGTCAACTTCGCGAGGTCGGGCGATCCGAATGGCCCGGGCCTTTCTCCGTGGCCGGGCTTCACCAATGTGGAGAGCAAGGTTCAATATCTTGGCGATCCGATCACCGTTGGAGGCGTCGCAAATATCCAAGGACTGACCGTCTTCGATTCCGTCTACACGGTGGTGCGTGGCAAGCCCTTTGCCACTCGGTAACGTGTCGCATGCAATTTGCGATCCGCGCGAAATACCACTTTCCATCGCAATTTGTCGATGATCAGTCGATGATCAATCGATGACCAATCGCGGCACCGGAGGGGAAGCAAAGACAAATGACGTGCCGCCGGCTATTGCTGAAATCTCCAGCCATGCCACGGGCAATCTCATGATTTGATTCCGCTGCCTTGGCGAACCGGTCGCGGAAGATGTAGAGCTCGGCCGTTTCCGAAACGCGATGTTTCACAAATACTCGTTACCTCAACGTGAAGCTGTCAAAGCCGACGGCACCGCTTCCGAATGTCCGACCGCGGTCCGGAACCACCCATTCACTGCTTACTGTAAGCTCGTTTCTGGATAACTTCCGGTTTGGCCGACCATCCACCAACTGAACATGAGGGCAAGTTTTCAACGCAGGTCGCTAGCTTTGGGGTGCGTGGCATCGTGTCCTGCGATCGAGATGGTAGTCCTACCGTCATTCGGATGGGTCCATACGGCTCCGTATTGACGCAGTACTGGTAACGCTTTACCATACTGACCAGTATGGCCAAAGACCTGAATAGAGACGACTGGCTGAAGGCGGCGCGGATGGCGCTGTTGAAGGGCGGCGTGGAGGCGGTGCGGGTGGAGAAATTGGCCCGGAATCTGCACGTGACCAAAGGGAGCTTCTACTGGCACTTCAAGGATCGCGAAGAGCTGCTTGAGATCCTGTTGCGGGAGTGGGAAAGAGAATTGCTGAAGGATATTATCCCGCGGTTGAAAGGGCGGCGAGGCCCGAAGGCGCTGCGGTTGCTGTTGCGACTGATGGTGAAGCGAGCGCCACTGAGCGAAGTAGGAATTTTGCCGTCGGACGCAGCCGTGTTTACCTGGGCTTCCATGTCCCCGGACGTGGCCCGGCGCGTCCATCGGGCCGAGAGGAAGAGAGTCGAATTGCTGACACGGATCATCGGAGATCTCGAGCGCACCGAGATTGTGTATCTAGTGTGGCTGGGATTTGTAGCTAGAGGACAGCGTGTGCCCAGTTCGCGCAAGGTGTTCCCGCAGATTGTCCGCGCGATGCTAAAGCTGTTCCCGGCAGGAGGCCAAAGGCGGCACGCCAAGCGCAAAGCGTGACGCGAAGGGGGAACTCGTGTGGCGATGGTGGAGATGGATTGGGATAGTCGTCTTGAGTATTGTGCTGGTCGCGTCGGTTCTTGTCGCCATTGCGACGGCCTGGGTGAAGCTACCTGGCGAGGAGATGACACCTGCAGGAATTCGCGGTTCAAGCTCTAAGTATGTGAAGATGGGAGATGGAGTGGAACTCGCCGTGAGCGTCTATCTACCCCCGGACTTGAAAGCGGGGGAGAAGGTTCCGCTGCTGATGCGAACAACACGGTACTGGCGCGAGCCGCAGATCGGGTGGATAGCCAGAATGCTGGTGGCGCTGCATCAGGTTCGTCCGGACGATCTCGTGGACAAACAGGTGACTTACTTTAACAAGCGACGCTTCGCGGTGCTGCTGGTGGATGCGCGCGGCAGCGGAGCGTCGGGAGGGCGTCGCGACATGGAGTACTCGCCTACCGAAGTGGCGGACATGGGCGAGGTCGCTGCTTGGGGCGCGCAGCAGCCGTGGTCGAACGGCCGTGTAGGCACATTTGGAATTTCCTATGAGGGCAACACGGCGGAGCTTGCAGCGGTTTCGAATCAGCCCGCGATCCGCGCGGTCATGCCACTCTACGATGATTTTGATGTCTTGACTGCGATCCAGCAACGTGGGGTAGCGGATCGGCTGATACAGGATTGGAGCGACGTTGTCGCAGCGCTGGACCGGGATGACGTGTGCGGCGCGGAGCAAGTGAAAGGATGGAACTGCTGGAAAGACCGGCTCACGACACCGGGAGTCCGCCCTGTGGATGGGGACCCGCACGGAAAACATCTTGCGGAGTTGGTGGAACAGCATCACAACCTGAATGTTGGGGAGGCCGTTGCCAAAATAGAGTTTCGCGATGACCGTCTGGCGACGTTGAGCATGGGAGACATCAGCCCCTCCGGATTAGG
>DATHQG010000307.1:0-3618 GCA_035483075.1 Edaphobacter sp.
TTTCTCCTGGCCTCCATCCCCTTCATCCTGATCTTCGTCTCCGGCGTCCTGGCCGACCTGATGGAAACGCCAGCGCGCCCCTTAGTCACCGCCACCGTCTGGGGACTCCTCGCCGCCTACATCCTCTGGAACCTCCAGGCCCTAACCCAAGTCCCCCGCGGATGATTCTATGGGGATGTGGGGTGTGCTCATGTGGGGAGGTGGGGTGTGCTCATGTGGGGACGGCCGCCTCGGCCGTCCAGCCAAGCGCAGCGAGGCGCCTGCCTGCTAGCCGCCCAGACACTTCCGTAACGCATCTTCAACCCAAAATCGTTGCTAAGCTCTTAGCGAACTCCCCGCAGAGAAATATCCATGCGATTCCCAGCCGATGTCGATCTAGTAGTCTTCCTCTACGTGACTGGCAAGATCCTACTCACTGCGCTGCCCAATCTGCGCCAGAGCGCACCGCACGTTCCCATTAGCTACGAGATCAAAAACGTGCCCGAAGCCTCTCTCACCGAAGCGCAAGCACGTTATTTCGCGCCCTACGACGAAAAACTGGCCGCCATGAACTACCGACCAGTCTGCACCTATCTAATCGGCAACTACGGCAAGAACCTCACGCGCCACTACCTGAACCCTGCCGAGCGCTCACGCTGTGAGGTGGCGATCCACGAGCTGGCCCTCACCGTCGAGGGCAGACAAGCTTTCACCAGCAGTTGCGTAATCCACTTCCACACCCGCTTCACCGACGACCGCGTTCTCACCACCCGCAACATGAAACTGAAGAACATCCTCGACAATCCGCCCTATTGGGTGCTGCAGGAGTGTCCCCAGATCGACGATCCCGCAAAGCTGAAGCGCATCCACGACGCCCGCGCTCAGACCATGGGATGCCCCGTCGCGCCTCCCACCGACGTCGACCGCATCCTCAGAGATGTTCAAAGCGAACACCAGCGCTACAGCGCTTATCAGCTTTCCGTGGGCGGTTACCGACCCGTTCCCGGCGAAGACAGCTACGCCCTCTCCGACAAAGTCCACTGGCGCGGCGTTCGCAACTACTTCAATCCTTTTGCCCAGGGCATTTCTGCCCGGCTTTTCTTTCCCGTGGCAATCCTGGCAGCCGCCCTGCCGGTCTTCGCCCGCCTCGAATACGCCCCCGCGGCCGCTCACGCCGCCCACTTCTCTCGGCCTCCCTCCCGAATTCGCTGCCCAGGCCATACTCCGGCTCTGTTACATCGTTGCGGGATCTCTCATCGGCTACTTCTTCGAACGCGAAACTTTCCTCTGGGGCTCCCTGCTGACCTACATCCCGGTCCGCCTCTTCACCAGCGGCAACCTGGGCCCCATTCCCTACAGCGCTCTCGCCGCAGGCGTAGCCTGGTGCGTAGCCCAGTTCAAGAAACGCCGCCGCGCCGTCCTGATCCCCCAAACCGCTCCCTGATCAGAGCCAAGGCTTTTCCTCTGTGAACCCCCCGTGTCCCCCTGTGTTTAAGCCTTTGACCTTCTGATCGCCCATCACAATTCTCTACAATCTCCTCGCATCAACCCCAAGGTCCATGCGATCTAAACTGTAGTAAGTCGAGGTAGCGCCATGACCCGTTCGCTGGAGTATCATATTCTCGTGCGGCCTCTGATTCCGGCTTCGCTAGCTCTTTTCGGGATGCTTCTTCTCGCCTCCGGCAGCCCGGCTCAAAATAGCACCGCGGTCTCCTCCGGCCACTCCGTCAGCGCGACATCCACCTCCACCGCGCACGTCTCAACTAACTCCGGCGTCACCTTCTCGACCAGGACTCCGACCTCCACCACCAGCCCGCACAACAACAACGGCCGTCCTCAGCACACGACAGCCAACCCTCTGCCTTATTACTACTACCCATATGTGTACGCGGTTCCAATGCCCTACGACGCCGACGTCCTCGACAACGGTGCCTCCGACGACAATGACCCCAACTATCAAGGTGGCCCCACCGTCTTCGACCGCCGCGGCGCCGGACCCTACTCCTACATTCCACCAGGCTACGAATCGCCAGACGAACCAACCGCCGCGCAAACGCAAGCGGAAGACACACCCCCGGCTGGATATAATCCCAGCCCCGAACCGCCTCAGGATCCCACCGTCCTGGTCTTCAAAGACGGTCATCAACTCGAGATCGGAAACTACGCCATAGTCAATCAAACACTCTACGACCTCACGCCGGGCCACCCGCGCAGAATCGCGCTAGCCGATCTCGATCTCGCAGCGACCCAAAAACAAAACGACGACCACGGCGTGCCCTTCGACTTGCCGTCGTCCCAGGCAAACTGAAAATGCGCATACAAGAAATCACGAAGCCGGCACAACTCGTGTGGGGCGGACACTCCTGTCCGCCAACTGCCGCCAACAAAATAACGCAAGCAGGAAATATCGGTCGCAGCATCGTCCTAGCGATCAGCACATCCCTGTTAGCTCTAGCCCCATACGCCGCAGCCCAAAGAGCAGCGCACGCCGCAACTCCGCATCCAGCAATCCCGCATTTCAATGTCCCCGCCGGAAGTTTTGCTTTCGGGCGAACCGCTAACGCATCCAGATTCCACCGATCCTTTCCCTACACGTCCTTGCCGTTCCCGTTCTTCGACGATTCCTTCAATCCCGATGACATCTATTCCACCGGCTACCCAGTAGCCTCGCAACCGCCGGCAATCCTCTTACAAGCCGCGCGAGCCTTCGCCGGCCCCGCGAACTATATGGGCCGAATAGATGAGGACAACAGCCGTGAGCTCGCCTCCGCCCAACCGCTGGTGATCGAACTCCAGAATGGCCGCTACGTCCGCGTCAACAGCACTCCCTCCAATGGTGAAGCCCTGCCGCTGACTCTCGCGCCCGACCGCGCTCTATCGGAACAACCCCAGCCTTCGAAATCAACGCGCAGTCATTCTGCTCCGCGCGCCACATCGAACGTCACGCCACAACCGCCCACGATCGCCGCCGCATCCCTCCCGCACGATCTTCCCCCCGCCCTCCTGCTCTTCCGCGACGGACACAGCGAAGAAGTCCGCGACTACACCATCGCCGACGGCATCCTCTACGCCCGCGGCGACTACTACACCGACGGATACTGGAGCAAGAAAATCGACCTCTCCACTTTGAACGTGTCCCAAACCCTCGCAGCCAACGCCGCGCGCAACGTAAAGTTCGTCCTCCCCTCGTCTCCGAACGAAGTGATCACAAGACCATAGCTGATTGTGTGGAGACAACCGCCCTCGGCTCTCCAGTCGAGCGGCAGCTCGATATCGCCGGCTATTTCAAATGAAAATCTACTTCGATCGCGATTTCAGCCGCGACAGGTTGGCCGTCTTTCATACCAGGCTCGAACTTCCATTTCTGAACCGCCTCCACTGCCTTTTCATCCAGGCCTTTGCCGAGGCTTTTTACCACTCGAATGTTTGTGAGCAGGCCGTCGGTGCCAACCGCCACCTTAAGTACGCACGTTCCCTGATATTTCGCGTCGCGGGCCTCCTTCGAGAATTCAGGATCCGGAGCGAAAACAGCCCGTGGCGGCGTGACGCAGTCAGCCGTATTTCCGTTGCTACACAAGCGGACGATGGTTCCGGTCGCGTGCGGTGTCTGAGAAAGGCCAATGAGGTTATTCACTGCCC
>DATHQG010000308.1:0-3751 GCA_035483075.1 Edaphobacter sp.
GGCCGCGGTCTTTCCTATTGCCCGCCGCCTCCCGCAGTCTCCTGCTTGACCTGCGACTCGGTCTGATCGGCCGCCGCCTGCTGGTCTTGCAGAGTCTTCGCCGCAGTGGTGTCGGGTGGAGGAGGAGTCACAGCTCCGGCCTGCGTGCCCGTATCAGGCGCCGCCGGCATACCGCCCGTCCCTTGCTTCTTCGCCATTTCGCCCATGCCGTTGGTGATGTTCTCCTGGAAGTGGTTGTACATTTCCTGCAGATCATCCACCTTCACAGCAACGGTTGCCCCCGACGCACAATCGCCTTTTTTGGTCGCCGAGACGCTGGCATTCACGTTCTGGTCCCCATCCGGAGTGTCCGTGAGACGCGTAATCACATCTCCCGACGTCAACCCACACTCCTGACCGTTCGCCACCACCGTCACGTCGGAATCCACCACAAACGTACGCTGTGAAGGATCAAGCGCCGGGGGCGGCGTGTTGTCGCTGGTGGCCGGCGCCGGAGCCGCCGACGCGGTTTGTGCGCCTCCACCTTGCTGCGCTGCCTGTGCCTGCTGCGCCGCCAATTGCGCCTTCACTTCCTGGGCAATCGCCTCCTTCACTTCAGGAGTCAACGCCACCGGGCCCGCCGCCGCAGCCGGAGCAGCATCTCCTCCTCCTCCGTCCCCGCCGCTAGCCGCCGCGTCCGCCGCCACTGCGTCTGCATTCGCTTCAGCACGCGCCGCATACGCTGCCTGCAACTGCTGCGAGATCAGATAGTCCGTCAACCAGTAGTACGGAGCCGCATAAACGGGATAAGGATTCCACCACCCGCCATAGAATCCCCACCATGGCGCACCTCCCCAACCCCATGCGCCGATGCCCCAGTAAACCGGAGCTCCCCAGGGATGCCAGCCCCATCCATAAAATCCCGGATGGTACCAGACCCCAGGGTAATAGCCGTAGTACATGTGCCCGCCCCAGCCGTAGCCGCGATAAAGTCCAACATGGTACCTCCCGCCGGCATAAAAGGTTCGTGAGTAATAAGCGTGACCGCCGCGCGTCACGTAGGCGCGCTGCACATAACCGCCATGTCTTCCCGTATTCACCACGCGGGCGCCGTTATGCTCACCCACCACCCTGCCCCCACCGTGGACCCCGTGCTCGATGTGCATCCCGTTGCGGTCGATGGAGCGCACCGATCCGTTAGCGCGGACGCTCGCCGATCCTCCACCCTTCAGGCTGACGTTCCTCGTCCCTGCCGGCTGGCGCGCGCTGCCCCCGCGATTGCCTGCTGTCGTGTTCCCGTGGCCCGCTGTCGTGTTCGCATGGCCCGCAGTCGTGTTCCCGCGACCCGCTGTCGTGTTCCCATGGCCCGCAGTCGTGTTCGCATGGCCTGCCGTCGTGCTCCCATGGCCCGCCGTTGTGTTCGCGTGGCCTGCCGTTGTGTTCGCATGGCTCGCCGTCGTGTTCCCGCGACCCGCAGTCGTGTTCCCATGGCTTGCTGTCGTGTTCCCGTGGCTCGCCGTTGTGTTGCCATGGCTCGCCGTCGTGTTCCCGCGCGAAGGCGCGGAACCATGAGCCTGCGTTGCCGGGCGCGAAGGTGCCGCATGAGAAGGCGCACTCGCATGTTGTGCTGGCGCCGCCTTAGGAGCAGGTGCGCTTGTCTTCTTCTGGCCCCAAGCAAAAGCTGGAACCACCATCAAAAGCAGAAGCACTACCCACTTCTGCAGCCTATTTTCATCTTTCAAAATGCGATTCATTACCGCCTCCTGAGCACCAGAACTTGTTAGCGACCCTTCAGTTCCGAAACACCACTCCTCTTCCGAAGTTGCGGGTTCGCTCTGACTCTATCTACCTCGCGGACAACATTCGCCGGTTTCATTCACGCGGTTAAAATTTCCAAGAACGGAGGGAAGGCCTGCACTACGCGCAGCGACCCGATTCCGGACAAGGCGCCATTGGCAGACCGTATCTTGGAGCGAAAAAACGTTACCAGAAGTCGGTCACTTGCGCAATCATTTCGATTTTAGAGTTAGCGCCTCGGTTAACTGAGGACCACCAACCCCGACCTCCAGGTGTGGCTGAGCTTCCCAAAATACTCAGGTGGGGACAGCCGCCCTCGGCTATCCGGTCGAGTGCAGCTCGACCGCTTCGCCTCCGCGCGGCAAATTGCACCACCACGCCCTCCTGAACTGCTTCCCTCCTCACGTCCCGCTGCTGTAATCTATCTTTCTTTCGCCGGAGGAACCACTTGCGCTACCTCGATCGCTTACAACCCCTCGCGCTCCTTGTCATGCGTCTCGCTCTCGGCGCCATCATGCTTGTCCACGGATACCACAAGGTTTTCGGCGGACTCCACCACCACGCTGACCTCGTCGCCAGCCTCGGACTCCCGCGCTGGTCGGCCTATGTCTCTTCCTTTACCGAGTTCTTCGGCGGAGTGCTCGTGCTGCTCGGCCTCTTCACTCGCGTTGCGGCTCTTGGTATCTGCATCGATCTCTCCGTCGCCATCGCCAAGGTGCACCTCCATAGCGGAATGACCGGCAACGGTGGATACGAACTCCCCCTCGCTCTCGCCACCCTCGCCTTTGCCCTCATCTTCTTCGGTGCTGGCCCCATCGCCTTCGATCACATCCGCGCCCCCGGCGGTGGTAAGGCCAAGTAGCCGGCATCTCGAACATTCTTCGCCAGAGGGGCGACCTTTTATTTATTATCGGCCCCGCAACTTATCTCCAGCGTCGGGGTTTGCAAGCGGTTACAGAACAACTCCAGAGCGCTGACCCGAAGAACAGAGGATTTGCGATTCTTGAGGTATCTTTAAGAGCACTGGGGTCTCAGTTGAATCTCAGGTTGGCTTGAAATTATGATGAGTGCTGGCATATTTGCTGCATCCCAACCATTTCGCGGACGCATCTTAGCAATGCAGGAACTGATTAGGAGGTTTCTCTTGAGAAAGTTAGCGATCTTTGCAGCCGTTTTCGCAGGCTTGTTTTCAACCCAGTTTGCCTCTGCCCAGCAGGTCGATGCCTTTATTGGCGGCGGCTCGCTTCTGTCGTCTTCCTCCAATTCAAACAGCGTCCCGGCGGAAAAGGGCGGCCTCTATCTCAACATCGGCGGCGATGTGGTTTTCTACAAACACGTCGGCGTCAATGTCGAAACCGCCTGGCGCGCTACCCAAGGTACCTATGGGAGCGGAACCGGATTAAATTATCGCCCAATCCTGACCGACTTCAATCTGCTCTACCAACCGCATCTGGGTAAGAAGATCGGCTTCGACCTCATGGCCGGCATCGGGGCTGGCGACACCCGAATCTACGAACAGGGCGTGTCCTGCAGTCAGTGCTACAACAGCTCCGATCACTTCATGGAGCACCTTGGCGGCGGTATCCGCTATTACGTCTGGCACCATGGAGTCTTTGTCCGCCCTGAGATTCACTACTACCACATCCAGAATAACAACAGCATTACAGACAACGGATATTTCAACTCCAACAACGTCTTCCGAGTCGGGGCCTCTGTCGGCTATACCTTCGGTGGCTCAGATTAGACCCTTCACTCCGCGATGATCGCGGGTTTTGGTATGCTGGGGCAGCCGATTCCGGCAGCCCCGGCGCTTCTCTTGGCCGCGGCCATTCGCGCTGCTTCGGCGGGTTGCACCAGTCTGGTGAGTGAACTCCAGAAGAAACCAACTGACGAGGGGTCTGTATTGAGAAAATTCGCGCTGCTCTTCTCTGCGTGTGCTGTTCTCGTGTTCGTGAGCTTGTTCGCCAACTTCGCC
>DATHQG010000309.1:0-2172 GCA_035483075.1 Edaphobacter sp.
GCTGTGGGTGGTGGGGTGGGCGGTCTCGATGCATCCGCCTTGATCGATGGCGACGTCGACGATGACCGCGCCGCGCTTCATGCGCGAGACCATCTCGCGGGTGACGATCTTGGGCGCAGCCGCCCCGGGGATCAGCACTCCTCCGATGACGAGGTCGGCCTCCTGGGTGGCGTGACCGATGTTGTAGGAGTTCGACGCCAGGGTGAAGAGCTTGCCGTTGAAGATGTCGTCGAGCTCGCGCAGGCGGTTGAGGTTGAGGTCGACGATGGTGACCTTCGCGCCCATGCCCACGGCGATTTTCGCGGCGTTGGTGCCAACGATGCCGCCGCCGATGATGCAGACGTTGGCGGGGGGGACGCCGGGTACTCCGCCGAGGAGGACGCCGCGGCCTCCGTACTCGCGTTCGAGGAAGGATGCGCCCACCTGGACAGACATGCGTCCGGCGACCTCGGACATGGGGGTGAGCAGCGGCAGGGTTCCAGCGCGGTCGCGGATGGTTTCGTAGGCGATCCCGGTGACCTTGGCGCGGAGCAGAGCGTCGGTGAGGTCGGGCAGCGGGGCGAGATGTAGATAGGTGAAGAGCACCAGACCCTCGCGGAAGTGCTGATACTCCTGCTCGACAGGTTCTTTGACCTTGACGACCATGTCGGCGAGTCCCCAGACGCTGTGCGCGGAGCCGACGATTTCAGCTCCGGCGGCCTGGTATTCGTCGTCAGTCAGGGCGGAACTGTCTCCGGCACGGGTTTCGAGGAGGACTTTGTGTCCGGTCTCGGTGAGGGATTTGACTCCGGCAGGGGTGATGGCCACCCGGCTCTCGTGGTCCTTTACTTCCTTGGGCACTCCGATGATCATTCAGACGACCTCAGCGAACTTTCCATCGTAACTCAGGTGCATGACGCGGTGGTTTGCGGGGTCCCTGGGTGTGTCTGTGATGCAAGCCAAGACCGCTGTCAATCCTTGTGAGTTACCATCTTCTACGCGCAGGATCGCCCCTCCCGTGACCCTGCAAGTTGGAATGATTGCCGACGATGGAATTGTTGTCGTTGAAGACACTCGCCAATATGCGGAAATGGAGGGGAGATCTTGGTACGGGCATGAGATTACGAAATCAGAATCGTCAGCTCGACCGTACAGACTTTGCCGCATACGCCTGGCACAGGACCAGCAACTCCTCCCGCAATCGAGCCACCATTCTTGCCGGTGCCCCGGCTTCCAACACCGCGCGTGTTGCTCCGGCCATCGCTGAGTAAATCATCAATGCAACGAACTCCATGTCGCCCGGCGGCGCGCCCGCAGCCTCGGCCAATGCCGCCGTTAGCGCCCGGTTTCCGCGCTTCGAGATCCTCCGCACTATCGCCGCACCATCCACGTCCGAGCCTGCGGCATACAGCGCCGTCGATACATCGGCACGCTCCAGTTTCGCGTCCACGTACGCTGGCACTATCGCTGCCACCAGTTCCTCCACCGCAGCGCCTCGGTGCGCGCGACACGCGCCTTCCACCGCCTCCGCCACCCTGGTCAGATGTGTCTCCAGAACCGCATGGAGGAGCGACTGCTTGTTGGGATAGTACTGATAGAGCGTTCCCACCGAAACTCCGGCCCGCTCCGCCACCCGCGTGGTTGTCAACCGATCCGATCCCACGGCGAGCAAAACCTGAATGGTGGCTTCCGCAATGGCCTCCACGGTAACCGTCGAACGCCTCTGGATGGGCGTCTTTCTTGGCTGAAACGCATGCGCAGGCGCAGTCTTCACAATGCGAACTCCGAACCTGAAGGATTCTTCATCTAATGATGCTAGAAGTCTGATCCTGAAAGTCAAGGGAGAGAAACGAACATGAATCATTCCTCAACAAAGGTCGCGTTAGTGACGGGAGCCAATAAAGGCATCGGATTTGAAGTGGCTCACCAGCTGGCGACCTCGGGCTGCACGGTTCTTCTCGGCGCCCGCAACAAGGCGCTCGGCGAAGATGCGGCACAAAAACTCAAGGGAGAAGGCCTGGACGTCCGGTACCTTGCTCTCGACCTCAACGACCACGCCACCATCGTTGCCGCAGCTGACACTATTGCCGCCGAGTTCGGCCATCTCGACATACTTGTCAATAACGCCGGCATCAACGATCCCTCAGACGGCCTTCCCTCGACCGCCAAGCTTGACGCAATCGAGCGCGTCTT
>DATHQG010000310.1:0-11093 GCA_035483075.1 Edaphobacter sp.
CACAACGCCAAACCCAAACTCCTCACCGGGGGCCCTGGCCGTCTCTGCCAGGCACTCGACATCACCCGCAAAAACTCCAACGGCCTCGACGTAACCTCACCCACCTCCGCCATCCGGATCGCCGACGACGGCCACCGTCCCGCCGAAATCCAAACCACCCCACGCATAGGCATCAGCAAAGCCACCGACCGCCCCCTCCGCTTCCTCGTCGGCGGAATCGCCAAAGCCAAGCCCTCCACATCCCGCTCCTGAGATGTACTCCGCACCAAAAAAATCCTCTCCAGCTGACGTCATTGCCTTTGCTGCTGTCTTTTAGTCTTTTTCACCAAGCCAAAGCCGTCATCCTGAGCGAAGCAGATCACAGCCTCATCGTGATCTGCGCAGTCGAAGGACCCCGAAGGTCTATACTCACCCCAACCGCCTAACCCTTTTCAACCACGATGCGGGGCGCCTCACTTTACCAAATGCATCTTCCGTCCACCTCACTATTCCATTCCCACCAACAACTTACAACGATTTCCACAACCAAAAGCTTGACTCACCCAGATACAATTAACTTATAGAGTAAAGATTGAAGCCTGGCCAACCGCCGGGCTTTCGCATTTAACCCACGAAAAGGCTTAGATCCAGACTAGGTATACCCCAAAACATACCGAAGTCCAGACCTAAGCCTTTTCCTCACTAGACTTTGCGCAAGAAAGTACCCCGGGAGGGGGTACTCATGAACAAGACCATCGAAGTCATCAAGGACATCCGCACCCTCTGCACCCACATCTTCGAAGGAGGCCACCGCTGCGCCTCGCCCTCCAGCGCGAAGCCTTCTGCTATTACCACCACCCAAACCGCAAGCCCCTCCCAAACCCCAGCCGGCGCCGCACTCGCCGTCAATCCTTCGACCTCCAACTCCCCTCTGGTCAGTCGGACCTCCAGCACGCCGTCTACGAAGTGATCCGCCGTCTCGCCGCCAACCAGATCAGTACCCGTCAAGCCGGCCTGGTCCTCAACGCCCTCGACAACATCACCCGAAACCGGTCGTCTATTTCTCGCCAAACCACGCCCTAAGCACCACGTCCGCAATATCTTACGTCAGCACAACTTTCCGATCCAAAATAGAGTCTATACAAGCGCGTACAAGCAGTTTCCATTCGCCAAAGGAATAAGGAATAAGGATGACCATAGTAAGTAAATCGCTTTTCGCTACACTTCTCGCAGGTTTAATTGCACCAGTCGCATTCGCCCAGGCCCCCATCGTCCGCCAGCCGCCGACCCCCGACCAGCAACAAGCAGACCCGCAATACCAGCCGCCACCACCACCGCCCCCGCCAGCTGACGCCCAGGCACAACCACAGGACCAACCACCACCACCACCCGCCGTCCCCCCGCAACAACTCGACCAGCTCGTCCAGCGCATCGCCCTCTATCCCGATCCGCTCCTCGCCCAGGTTCTCACCGCCTCCACGTTTTGGCAGCAGATTCCCGACGCCGCCACCTGGGCCCAGCAGCACTCCAACCTCACCGGCGACGCCCTCGCCCAGGCCATCCAGGCCGACAATCTCCCGTGGGACCCCAGCGTCCTCTCCCTCCTCACCTTCCCCACCGTTCTCGACATGATGGCCCGCGACCCCCAGTGGACCGGCACTCTCGGCAACGCCGTTCTCGTTCAACGCAACGATGTCATGGACGCCGTCCAGCGTCAGCGTCAAGCCGCCCACAACTACGGCTATCTCACATCGACCCCATACAACAACGTAGCCGACAACGGCGGATACATCGAGATCCAGCCTGTCAATCCCGCTTACGTATACGTCCCCGTCTACAGCCCGGCAGTTGTCTTCTATGCACCGCGTCCCGGATTCGTCATCACCACCGGAATCCGCTTCGGTCCGGCAGTCGTAATCGCTCCTGCCTTCGGTGTCTACGGTTGGTACGGCGCCGGATTCGGCTGGAGAGGCCATACCATCCTCATCGACCATCGCCCCTGGACACGCACCTATTACAACCGCGCCGTCTACGTCCATCCCTACGAGCATGCCTACGTTCGACCGGCAGCTCCTCGCGTCGAAAATCACTCGCCCGCACCACACACGCAGCCTCACGAGCCGGCCTCACATAACGAACACCAACACTAACCTCTCACTCTCTGAAAGCGGCGGCCTCTGCATTGTGCAAAAGCAGAGGCCGCTTCTCCTTTAATCGAACCGCTCGCGGGCCCGAGGTGCTCAAAAGATATAATCAGCAATCCACGAGGCATTCATGATCATCATCAACGACGAATACGTTACGCTGGACACCCCCACCGGCCCCATGAGGACCCACATCGTCCGTCCCGCCGCGCCCGGCCGCTATCCCGGGATCATCTTCTACTCCGAGATCTTTCAGATCACCGCCCCCATCCGCCGCACCGCCGCCATGCTCGCAGGCCACGGCTACGTCGTCGCCATGCCCGAGATCTACCACGAGTCCGAACCCGCCGGCACCGTCCTCGCTTACGACCAGGCCGGCTCCGACCGCGGCAACTTTCTCAAAACCGACAAGCCCGTAGCGGCCTACGACACCGACGCCCGCGCCGTCCTCGACCATCTCGTCACCCGCCCCGACTGCACCGGCAAATTTGGCGCCATGGGCATCTGTATCGGCGGCCACCTCGCCTTCCGCGCCGCCATGAACTCCGACGTCAGGGCCACCGCCTGCTTCTACGCCACCGACATCCACAAAGGCGGCCTCGGCAAAGGCATGCAGGACGACTCGCTTCAACGCGCCGCCGAAATCAAAGGCGAGCTCCTCATGATCTGGGGCCGTCAGGACCCACACATCCCCACTGAAGGCCGCATGAAGGTCCTCGCACGCCTCAACGAGCTGGGAACACGACTAAGCTGGCACGAAGTCAACGGCGCCCACGCCTTCATGCGCGACGAAGGCCTACGCTACGACCCTGAACTTGCCTACACTCTCTACGGCCTGGTCTTCGATCTCTTCCACCGCAAACTGGGCGAAGGCGACCTCGCCGCGCAAACGACCGGCTCTACCGAAACCCGTCACTAGGGATTTTCCAAAGAGACCGTCAAACTTTTGAAGCAGTACTTGAACTATCGCCAGCTGACCGCCAGATGCCATCGCATTTTGCGATCCATTGTCTTCTCCAGCACGTGTGCATACTCAAGTAGCTCAGAGAGCACCTGCTCCCCTTCTGTCCCCAACTGTTGCGGATCGGCCTCCAGCGTCATCAAAAGCGCTCGCACGGTCCTCAAACCGTCCTCCGCCGAGTACCACTGCGGCGGAGGCAACCGCCGCATCAGCTCCTGGTTCCCCGCTCCCTCTTCGATCAGAAGCGACATCGAATTCTCGTCCGCCGAAAAGAACTCAATCAGCGGCCGTACTCCCAGCCGCAGCGCCAGCCGCTCCAACGCGTCCTCATGCCGCGCCAGCGAACGCCCATTCACGAAGATATCGAACCCAGGGTCCTCGCCTTCAACCACGATGTACATCGAAGCAGCCATTCACCGCAGTGTAACCCGCAATCCCCTTGCCGGAAAGTATCAACGAAGAGACAGCATCGTCTCCTCTTCACCGGCCTTCGAAAACAAAAGCGCCCCTGCACCGGCTGCCAGCAGGGCCGTCCCAAATCCCATTCTCACTGTCCACTCGGGCCGCATCAAAACATAACTCTCGAGAACGGTCAGCAAAGGAATCACAAGATAACGCGCAGCAAAACGCACTGGCTGCATCCCCTGCAGCAGCCAGACAATCAACAACACCTCAATCACGTCCACGAACGAAGAGATCGACACCGCCGAAGCCAACCCGCTCCATCGCCACACAACATCTTCGCGAACACTGCTGCAAATCAGCAGGAACACCGCGTTGGCGGTCCCCACAACAGCGACCGCCGCCGCCAAACCAATGCCACGCAGCAACCGGTACAGCCAGACACTGGCAAGCCCTGTCAAAATAACGGCGGCACAAACGAGACTCAACATCACCCACCCACGCAAGGGGCCAGAAAACTGCACAGGCAGAAGCAGCAATAGCCCACCAAGTCCAGCCAACGCCGGCACCAGGGCCTGTCTCGCACTCCGCTCCTCACCCCCGGTCGCATGTCCAGCCACGACCGCGAGCACCACGACAACAGGGACCATCGCAAACAATGCAGATCGACTGATCGCAGGCACACTGCCCCGCGCATACTCAACCACCACTGCCGGAATCCCAAAGAACCCCACGGCGGCCGCAGCCAACTTCGCAAACCTCCGACCCGTCATTCGAGACCACGCCCCACGCCCAGCAAATAAAAGTGCAATCAGTCCAATCCCCCCGAAAAGAAGGGCCTGCTGCTCCAGCGGAGGCAATGCGTCGGTCGCCCCATAAGGAATCGCCCACGATGTCCCTGACAGAATGCAAAGCACTGCAAAGGCGATCCACAGAGTCCATCGCATAACCAAAAAGCGTCCCGTCTCAACTCAAATTAGAAATCACTTCCACACATGAGGCACCGACCCCGCTGGAGCATGAGAGGTCAGTTCAAGGTAAACAGTCTCAATGTCCTGCTGCAATCCATCTGGACGATTTGGAACCCAGTTGTTGTCGCTGTCCGGCAGCTTGATGTGCATCTCTGCAGGGGTCTTTCCCACATCCGCCTGAAGCTTGACCTCCCGGTAAAGGTCACGCAGAAACCTCGCCTGACCCGACAAAATCTCCGGCCCACCCGCCGCACCATGGCCTGGCAGAACATACAGCGCCTTCAGCGCCAACGCCTTGTCGAGAACATCGGGCCAGTTCGCGATATTCGCGTCCAACAATTTGTTCCTTGGCCCATTGACTGCCGCGTCCCCAGTACACAATACCCGTTCCTTCGGCAACCACACATACCCATCACCCGGCGTATGCCCCCATCCCAGAAACAAAAAATCGACCTCACGCATCTTGTCCTTCAACACAAACCTGTCGCCGTCGATGACCTTCCGCGGCCGCTGAACATCGCCCTCGCTTAACTCCCGAACGTCGTCCCTTTTCGCCATTGCCGCCTGCCATCGCGCGGGCTCCCAACGGTCCATCTCCATAACGACTCCCTGAAACGCCATCGTAGTAGCTCCCGCCGCCGTCCATACCGAATTGCCATACGAATGGTCGCCGTGCGCGTGCGTATCGAAAACGTAGCGAACTGGCTTCGTCGAAAGGTCCTTCACAATCGTCAACAACTCCTTCGCTCTACCCGGATAATTTGCATCCACGACAATCAGATAGCTGTCCATCTCGATGACGGCCGTATTGCTGTACCCCTTGCTCGAATCGCCAAGCAAAAACCAGACGCCATCAGCGACCTTCTGCGGAGGCACGTCCCGTCCAAATGCGACCCGAACAGAACAAAGCAGCATCGCAAGAAATAGCGTCTGCCAAGTGAGGCACCGGCCGAAGACTCGACCTACACTCGCGCAGAAGACACAGAGGCCGCGCAAATGCGCGGCCTCTGTAGTAAACGATGATGAAACTCTAGCGATTGCCCCCACCCTGCGGCCCACCGGAACCGGGACCCGGTCTCCGCCCGCCGCGACGACGCCTGCCGCCCGGGCGTCTCTGCCCACCTGGGCCATTCGGCCTCGGGCCGCCAGCAACAGCTGCGACTGGGGGAGCACCATCGGCGCGATTGAAGTTCGGCTCGTCTGTCGACTCTTCGCCATCATCGTCAAAATCCTCACCGTCTTCATCAACATCGTCAGAGAGCTCGTTCGCGACCGGCGCAGAGGCTTCAACTCGTCCGCCGTCGGTTCCGATCTGTCCGGGCTCCGGCAGGCCAAGCTTCGCACGCTGCTCGCGCAGAACGGCCTTCCTCGAAAGCTTGATCCGGTTCCCTTCGATGGCCAGCACCTTCACAAGGATCTGGTCACCTTCACGAAGCTCGTCCTTGACCTCCTTTACGCGATGCTCTGCGATCTCTGAGACATGCAACAAGCCATCAGTCCCAGGAAATATCTCAACGAAGGCGCCAAACTCGGCAAGCCGAACCACCTTGCCCAGATAAGTCTTCCCAATCTCGGGCACGGCCGTAAGGTCGCTGATCATCTGGATCGCCCGTGCAAGCCCATCGGCATCGCTCGAAGCAACGTTGACACGACCCGTATCGTCGACATCGATCTTCACGCCGGTAGCATCGATGATCCCGCGAATCACCTTGCCTCCAGGCCCGATCAGATCGCGGATCTTGTCCGTTGGAATCTGAATAGTGTGAATTCGCGGAGCAAACTGCGACTTCTCTTCGCTCGCATTCGCGATCACCCCATCCATCGTATCCAGTAGGAACAACCTGCCATGCCGCGCCTGCTCCAGCGCCTCACGCATGATCTGAGGAGTGATCCCCATGATCTTGATGTCCATCTGCAGGGCAGTAATTCCCTTGCGCGTGCCGGCCACCTTGAAGTCCATATCACCATAGTGGTCTTCCGCACCGGCGATGTCGGTCAGAATGGCGTAGTTGTCACCCTCCTTCACTAACCCCATCGCAACACCAGCGACCGATCCCTTGATCGGGATGCCAGCCTGCATCAGCGCAAGCGACGCACCGCACACCGTCGCCATCGAAGACGATCCATTCGACTCCAGAATGTCCGACACGACCCGTAACGTATAAGGAGACTCGTCCTCACCCGGCAACACCGCCTCGATTGCCCGCGACGCAAGCGCCCCATGGCCGATCTCGCGGCGTCCAACCCCGCTCATACGTCCAACCTCACCAACCGAGAACGGCGGAAAGTTATAGTGCAGCATGAAGCGTCGCTTCTGCTCACCCTCATAGCTCTCAAGCCGCTGCGCATCGTCCGTCGTCCCGAGCGTCGCACTTACAAGAGCCTGGGTCTCGCCACGAGTAAACAGCGCCGACCCATGCACCCGCGGCAGCACCCCGACCTCAATCGTCAGGTCGCGGATCTTGTCGAACGCACGATGGTCCGGACGAATCCTCTCCTTCAGCACCTGCTCGCGGAAGATATTCTCACGCAGAAGCTCGTAGTACTTGCTCAACTTCTTCGCTGCGTCGGCATCACCCTCTGGCAGGTCCTTCTTCAGTTCGTCCTTAATGTCCTTGACCAGCGCATAGCTCTCAAACTTCGGATGCTTCTGCGTATCAAGCGCGTCCTTCAACTTCGCGCCAACCTTCGCCGTCAGCCCATTCAGATACTCGCGATCGATCTCGACCGCACTCACCAGCCGCTTAGCCTTACCGGCCCGGCTGACAAGGTCTTCGATCGCAGCACAAATCTTCTTGATCTGCTCATGAGCAAACTCAATCGCGTCGACGACTCGTCCCTCTGCAATCTCCTTCGCCCCAGACTCAATCATCACAATGCCGTCCTTCGTCCCGACGACCATGATGTTCAACGTGCTCTTCGCGCGCTCAGCATACGTGGGATTCACGACAAACTGATCGTCCACAATCCCAATCCGCACCGCGCCGACCGGCCCGTGAAAAGGAATATCGCTCAATGCCAGCGCGCAGCTGGCGGCATTGATGCCGAGCACATCAGGATCATTTTCCTTGTCTGCCGAATACACAAACGCAACGACTTGCGTCTCGTTCCGAAAAGCCTCAGGAAACAGCGGGCGAATTGGACGATCGATCTGACGGCTCGTCAGGATCTCCTTCTCGCTCGGACGCCCCTCACGCTTGATAAACCCGCCCGGAATACGGCCACCCGCATAGGTGAACTCACGATACTCCACGGTCAGCGGAAAGAAATCGATACCCTCTTTCGGGTCCGGCGAAGCCACAGCCGTTGCTAGAACTACATTGTCGCCACTTGAGGTGAGCGCTGCGCCGGAGGCCTGTTTCGCCATGCGCCCGGTCTCGAATTTAATTTGCTTGCCGCCGGCAAGCTCAACTGTCACGTCCTGTTTCATGTTGCCTCTCTTCTCTCGTCTTCATTCAATTAAGCTTTGATCGCGTCAACCGTCGAGCGGGCGCGAAAAAGCGCAGTTCTCCCGTGCGACTACTGGGCCGCCAGAGAACTGCGCTGGTAGGTATCGTTGTGGGTCCCGCACTCGTAGTGGGCACAAACCACGGAGACCACGCCGGCATCCATCGTCAGCAACTCCGGCGACAAGGTCTTACCTGACCTTGCACGAACGTTGCAGCCGAATGAGGACGGGCCGTGTGTACTTCCATAGTTTGAGCGGTATCTCCGGAGATGGTGCGGTTACTTGCGGATTCCGAGTTTGCCGATGACCTCGCGGTAGCGGTCTGCGTCACACTTCTTCAGGTAGTCCAGCAAGCGGCGACGCTTGCTCACAAGCATCAAAAGTCCACGGCGCGAACCATGGTCCTTCTTGTGCTCTTTGAAGTGTTCCGTCAACTCGCCGATGCGCTCGCTTAAAATCGCGATCTGGACCTCTGGACTCCCGGTATCTGAGTCGTGCGTACGGAACTTTGCAATAATGTCTGTCTTTTTAGCGGATGCCAACACAGCTGTTTCTGCTCCTGATTCTTCTTTGTCCACTCTAAGTGTCTAAATAAGAATAGCACCGCTACCGAAACGCGGCAAACAAGGCGGCGCTAAATCATTCAAACATTTGCCCGAAATCAGGCTATGTTGGTCTTCAGAAAAGCCAGCGTCCGCTCTCTTGCCAGCTTAGCGGCAGCTGCGTTGTAGTGGGTTGGATCCACGTCGCGGTTAAACGCGTGCCCCGCACCTTCATAGACAAAGATCTCTACCTCAGGATGCGCCGCACGGACAGCCTCGACCTGGTCCTTCCCGATGTGATCGTCCTTGGCCCCAAAGTGCAGCATCACCGGACAGCTAGGCTCCTCTTTTGCAACCGAGCCAATCCCACCCGCATAATAGCCAACGCAACACGACGGTTGCATCTTCAAATTCTCCCCACGGGTGGCCGTCAGCCAGCTCACCAGTCCGCCGTAGCAAAAGCCAATGACGCCGATTCCCTTCCCGGCCACTTTAGCCGCCCCGTACGCAGCGGCAACATCCAGCAGCGAGACGTCAGGCTTCAGCTTCGAATACAACTCAAACGCCCGCTTTTGATCTGGCCCCTCGTACTTCAACTCAAGGTTCCGCTCGAACCGGTCGAATAGCGCAGGCGCCACAACAAGAAATCCGTCCTTCGCATACCCATCCGCAACACCGCGAATATGCGCGTTGATGCCATAGATCTCCTGGATGAGGACCAACGCTCCGATTGCCTCACCCTTGGGCCGCGCTACGTACGCATTCAGCTCATGCCCGTCCTCTGCCTTCACCTTAATCCAATCGCTCATGGTCTCCATCATAACGAGTGCCGCGAATATTTTGCACTCGGAGGTTGTCATTTAAGAGTAAAAACAATGTTGCAAAACAGCACCACAAAACCAGGCAGTGGCGGATTCAAACAACGTCGAATACTAAGCCCTCTCTAAAGCGCCTTCCCCGAATGCGAGAGCTCTTTCATCTCACGCGTCCATCGAAGAAACCGCAACAATTGCCTCTTTTCCTTCCAGAAGAGGTTCCAGAAGTCCCTTGCTCGCACCGTGTCCGCCTTCTGCCCCGAGTAAGTCTCGAGCCTCCACCGCAGATAGGGACTCCGCCAAGGTCGTAACCTGTTGCCGCGCGTCGCGTTCCACAAAAATCTCAGTTCCTCGCCCATTCCCTCACCCTCCTTAAGTATATGAGTTCCGATGTTGCATTTCCATTGGCGCGTACCTTCCGATAAGGCTTTCGGGGAATCGAGGCATGGTCGACAAGCTCTTCCTATGGTCGGGGCTGCGGACAGTTCAGCCTGAAGGCAATCTTTCCTTCCTCATGATGTACCTCTGAGGATTCTGGAAACTGCCATTTTGAAGAGGTGTCGCTCACTGCACGACGCAGCATTTCGGGGCCGCTTTCAAACGATAACTGCTCCACCTTTCCAACGAGCGAAACCTCAAAGGAGATACTGACCTCGCCTTCGACATGGGCTGCTCTGGCGATTGGGGGATACGGTGGTGGGTCAGCAGAGAGTGGGGCTGTAGGCGTCATCCTGAGTATTTCAACTGAGGGCAACCGGGAAGGCTCCAGAGACTCACGATAGATTTCAGAAAGCTTCTTGTCCGAGTCGAAAAGTACATCGTACTTACCAACCTTCAGGCTTTCCAGGATCGCTGAAGCTGACGGCTTCGGAAGATCGCTGCCGGGAGCATCAATTGAAAAGGCAGGCTTGTCCATGACGCCAGGACCTAAGATTGCGTCGATCTGACTGAGCAACGCCATGGTCCAGGACGTATTCGGGGGAGTTCTTGCAGAGCTGTCAAAGAGATCTCTATCGAGAATGTCCGCACGAATCTGACGATCTCCTTTTTTGCAACTGACGCTCAAAGTGACATTTACCCCGCTGAAGTTTAGACAATGTTTGCACCGCTTACGTTCTTGTCGTAGGGCCTTCTCAGGAATGTCGCATGGATTCTTGCCTAGCATCACGTCGGGTAGAGATTTGCCGATGCTCGCGACCTTGACCTCAACCGTTGGCGGCTGAATGCAGGCGTTCCCGGGAGGCGTCACAAGAATCCGCTGCACGCTGGTAGAAGAACCTTCATCCTTGAGCGACAAGACCTCGTAGAAATCGAAAGGCGGACCAAAATCAAAATACGTGTGTCTCGCTATCAGTATCTGACTTGGGAAATCCGGCTGTGTCCCCTGAGCTCCGGAAATGCCAACCATCATGATTGCCAGAACAGCTAAAAAGATGCTCCTGAGGACCATGCCTTGGAGTATATGCATGGGACACAACCTAATATCGTAATTCGCGGAAAACGGGGTTATCGGCAACTTCGACCTTGAGACGTACATCTGCAATCCGAACTTTCCGAAATCCGACATTGTAGAAAGTTTGATAAAACGCCTCCTTGATAAAACGTCGTGCAAAGTGTCCTTTACGCTTCGGGCGTGACGGCGACATTGTGATATTCCGTGATCCACCACACGCCCTGTTCTTTGATGAGTACGAGGAGTAGCTTGAAACGCAACGCTCCGTCCGTTCCTAGCGGCACACCGGCGGGGGGAGTTGCTGGAAAGCCTCTGATCTCGCCGCTTACATCCGCGATGGCAACGTCATGACGGACGAACCGTAGCTTCGCGATTGAG
>DATHQG010000311.1:0-5614 GCA_035483075.1 Edaphobacter sp.
AACCCCTCTCACCCGAAGCATTGCAACGCATCGCCCCCCAAGCCCGCCAGATCATCGCGGAAAGGAGCAAACACTGGATCCATCTCGACGAACCGGACCTCGTCCTCACCGCAATCCGCGATATGCTCGAACAAATCCGCACCACCACACCCGAAGCCGCCACGGCCGTTCCACACGCAGCAACTCAGTCCCGTTCTCCACTGTAGTTGCGTTTTGCACCTAGTCATCCTCAGCGGAGTGTTTCACCTCGTCATCCTGAACGCAGTGAAGGATCCCTGCATTTGCTCTTGCTTTGGCTCATTCTCTACCGCCACAAAACACGCGGCTCCATTCTTATCCGCCTTTATCCCTCTAATCACCGTTACGCCTTCACGCACTAAGCCGTTACACTAAACCCAATGCTCCAGGCCGCCATCATCTCCAAGCCCCAGAAGCCGGAAGTCGCCGGCATCCTGCGCGATCTCATCGCGTGGCTCGAAGCACGTCACTACCACTACCTCCTAGACCCCGACAGCGCGGCCTATATCGCCGCTCCCAACCCCATCGAGCGCGTCGACCTGCCCAAGCACCAGCCTAACCTCGTCATCGTCCTAGGCGGAGATGGCACCCTGCTGGCTGCGGCCCGCGCCTTCGCCCGCACCACTACCCCCATTCTCAGCGTCAACCTCGGCGCCCTCGGCTTTCTCACCGAAATTCCTCTCTCCGACCTCTACGCCACCCTCGAGGACTGGTGCAACAACTGCGCCGAGATCGAAGTCCGCAGCATGATGCACGCCGAACACGTCCGCGACGGCAAAACGCTCAGACAATGGGACGCCCTCAACGACGTCGTTATTGCCAAGGGCACCATCGCCCGCATGGGCGACTACTCCGTCGAGATTGACCAGCAACTAGTCGCCACCTTCCGCGCCGACGGCGTCATCGTCTCCACCCCAACCGGCTCGACCGCCTACAACCTCGCCGCCAACGGCCCCATCGTGATGCCCAGCGTCAACGCCCTGCTGGTCACTCCGATCTGCCCCCACCTATTGACGATTCGCCCTATCGTCACTCCCGGCGAAGCCACCGTCAGCGTTCACGTAGTCGGCGTCCCCAACGAAATTTACCTCACCGTCGATGGCCAGGAGGCCGTCGAGCTGCAACTCGGCGACTACGTCCACTGCCAGCGCTCCGAGTTCAGCGTCCGCCTTCTCCGCCACCGGCCCAACGGCCTCTTCAGCGTCCTCCGCTCCAAACTCAAGTGGGGCGAACGCTAACTCCACCTTCGGCCTCACATCACAGAAAAATGGCCAGCCGCCTCGCTCCAAAAAGCTGCTACACTTCCGCAACACCGGAGATCTAGATGAATATCTCTTTGAACCGTGCAATGGCGCTGACGGCGCTTGCATTGGCGCTCTTCGCGGCCTTCCGTTCCCAGGCGATCTGGACCCAGACCCAGCGGACCCAGCTGATTGAGAACGAGGACGTCAAGGTCTGGCGTTCTCTGGTCCTTCCCAACTCGCCTCTCACCATGCACCGGCACGATCATCCGCGCGTCATCATTCCCCTCGCCGGCGGCACCATTAACATCGTCGACCAGAGCGGCGCCAAAGAGGTCCACGTCTGGGAAGCAGGCAAGGCCTACTGGCTCCCCGCGAACCCGCCAAACACCATGCACGCCGACGTCAACGCCAGCGACAAGCCAATCGAAGTCGTAGTAGTCGAGCTGCAAAAAGAAAAGTAGCGACGCTACCGTCGCAAAGTGACCATCGGTCCACCCACCGGATGGCAGAAAACCTTGCCATGGCTAAGCGCAATCTTCCTCTGCGCCAGCCCCGCCATCTCCGGATCGTGCGTCACCATCACGATCGTATGGCCGTTGCGGTGCAGGTCCTGCAACAACTCCGCCACAATGGTCTGGTTCGCCGCGTCCAGATTGCCCGTCGGCTCGTCCGCCAGCAGGATCGGCGGATTATTAATCAACGCCCGCGCAATACAGACCCGCTGCTGCTCGCCACCCGAAAGCTCACTCGGCAGATGCGCGGTCCGGCTGCCCAAACCGACCTTCTCCAGCGCCGTCCGTGCCTCCGCCTCGTCCGTCATCGAGTGAAAATACTGCGCCAGCATAACGTTTTCCACCGCCGACAAATAAGGAATCAGATGAAACTGCTGAAAGATGAACCCGATCTTGTCCGCGCGAAACCGGTCCAGCTCCGTCGCACTCATCGAAGCTACATCGACATTGTCGATCTTCAACTCCCCAGCCGTAGGCCGATCAAGACACCCAATCAAATTCACCAGCGTACTTTTGCCCGAACCCGAAGGCCCTGTGATCGCGACCCACTCACCCGCAACAATCGAGAAGCTCGCATCGGCAAGCGCACGCACCACGCCACCATGCCCCACATACTCCCGCGTCACGTGCTTCAGCCCAATCACGGCGCAGTCGTCCCGCGTGTTGTCGGCAAGATCAACCAGCGACCCGGTCTGTACCTTCGCGTCACTCACACTCACTATCCTCTCATTCCCCCTTCAACAGCGCAGCCGGCTGCAATCCACGCAGCACTCTCAACGGCAACAGCGCCGCAATCGCCGCAATCGCCACATTCAATAGCAGGACCAGCGGCAGCACCGACAGGTGCGGCAATGTCGCGGTATGAAAGTTTCCCTCGCTGATCGCCCAAGCCGCCGCCGAGCCTACAACAAACCCCACCGCCACGCCCGCCAGCGCCAGCACCAGAGCCTCCAGCAAAAACATTCCCATCAACTGCGCCTGCGATCCACCCAACGCCTTCATCAGCGCAAAGTCGCGCCGCCGCTCCAGCACGCTCGCCGACAGCGTCGCCAGCACACTCACCGCCACAGTAAGCGCAATCAGCAACACCGCTCCATACATCAGCGCATGCGTTCGATCGACGATCCTCGACTCGCCTTCCACAAGCTGTCGCACCGGCTGCACCTGCACATCGGGCAGCTCCTTCTGAAGCTGCGCCATCGTGGCCTCAACGCGCTTAGCTCCGCCCGGCACCTGCAGCTCGATCACGCTCGGCCCCACACCGGTCCATGCAGTAAACGCAGCGAGCGGCACATAGATGCGGCTATCTTCATCGCCGCCGGTCTTGATACGCCCCACTCCACGCAACGTAACGGAATGCCCAGCATACGCAAGCGCAACCGCATGCTCATTCCCCACAAAGTTCGCCGCCCGCTGACCGAGCAAAGCAGCGTCCGCCAGTGCAGGATCAGGCCACGTATCCACTTGCCACCACGAATCCAGCCGCCTCACCGCAGCAAAATCCGTACCACCCACCACAACAGAGGTCCCCGTATCGGTGGTCGCCACAGCATAAGCAAACTCCGCCGCAAGCGCATCCGCACCAGCCGCCTGCTGCACACGAGCAAGAACATCAGACGGCAGGGAAGCATTCGCATGCGCCGTAATCACAATATTCGCGCCGAAGCTGCGAAACTCCTTATGCAGCTTTGCATCAAGGTCGGCGTACAGCGTCAGCAGCGCCGTCGCCACACCCGCCGAGACAGTCATCGCTACCAGAGCGGACACGCTCCGTGCTCGTCGATGCACCAGCGACCGCCGCAACATGCCCGCAAAGCTCAGCATCGCCATCAGCCGTCCTCTCGCAGAATCGCCGAGGGCTCCATGCGAAGCGCCGCCCGTATCGAAGGCGTACTTCCCGCAATCGCGACCACCAGGGCCAGGGCAACGACCACCGGCAGCAGAACAGGAATTAACACGGCCTCAGCCGCCCCCCCATCACCGGCAAAGATCCGTGCTCCAAGCCACGCCGCAAGTCCGGAGCCGAGCAGATAGCCGATCGTCCCCGCAAAGACAGCAAGCAGCCCAGTCTCGGCGTAGAAGAGAAACGCGATCGCACCCTTGCTTGCCCCTAGCGAACGCATCAATCCAATCTCTCCACGCCGTTCCAGAATCGCCGTAGCCATCGCCGCGCTCACAGCAAACCCCGCAGCAAGCAGCGCAGCCGCACTAATCAACCACATCAGCCCGCTGATCCGCTTCAGCACATTGCCTTCGCTCTGTTCGACGCGCCGCACCTGCTCCGCCTGCGCCCCAGGAATCGCCTCGCGAATCTGATACGCAATCGAGTTTGCATACGGCCGGCAGTACCAGATCTCATGGTCATTGGGCGAAAGGGAATCAGGATCTTTGCGAGCGAACGCGTCTTCAGGCTTTGTACGGGCGGAGATCTCAACGCGCGAGATCGCGTCCGGTTTGTTCGCCATTGCCTGGGCGACCGTTAACGGAACAAGGATCGCTGAATCGAGGTCATCGCCCGTCGAGACGATTCCAGTGACTTGGGCCTCAACCAAACCACCGTTAGCCAATTGCGAATCTTTCGGAAGCTCGAAGGTGCTCCCGACGTGCAGGTTAAGCCTCTTCGCAAAGGCCTCTCCCACAGCAACCTGCCAAGAGGAGGCGTCCCCTGCGAGCGACGGCCAGCTTCCCTCCAGCTTCCACGATGGGTGAAGTTCAGCTGCTCCAGTTTTCATGCCGCCGAAATCGTGATCAAACCACAGCCCCACCACCGTAGCGGGAACAGACGGGGCACCGACCCCCGCTGGGAAGGCTTGTTGGTTGACTCGCAGCTCAGGGGAGACCCCCAAGATATTGTTCGCCCAAAAGATCCCCCTCAGCTTTTGAAGGTCGCTCTCCTTCAAGTAAGCCCCACCCGAAGCCGGCTTTACATCCACGCCACCGATCTTCACATCCAGCAGGTCCGCCTTCGGATACACAACGATGTTTGCCCCATACACCGCCAGCTCTTTATGAATGCGGTCCCCAATCGTCGTCGCCAGCGCAAGCATCGCCGTCACGGCAGTCGTGCCCAACAGAATCGCAATCCCCGCCAGCATCTTGCGGCGGCGCTGTCGGCGAAAGCTCTCCATGAGCAGACGAAAAAACATTATCGTTCCCTCACCGCTCAAAGACCGGTGCTAACTCACGCAGGTCCGCCGCCTGAATCACCACCTGGCCACCCCCGACGGTCGACTTCAGCGGAATCGGATTGCACCCGCCCTTCTGCCCCATCGAACCTGCATTCAGCGGCGAGGCGCACATCTTGCACGTAATCCCCTGGTCACCAATATAAAAACCCACCGGCCCGCATATCTGGCAAGCGTCCGCGACCGAAACAATGTTGCCATCAGGCTTCTTGAAAAGCAGAAAGCGAATCTCGACGTTGCCGCCCTTGCCATCGTCGATGTGCACACCATACCGGTGCAGCTTGTCGTCGTTCACGTCAGCTGTAGGCAGCGTCACCTGCGATCCAACCAGGGTCACTGCGGAAGTAGGCGACAGCGCAGTCGAACTTTTGGCATAAATAAACTCGGCTGTCGAAAGAAAGATAAACACAAAGCTCGTGGCGACCACGGCGGTCATCCACATCTTCTCGCGTCGCTGGCCCCACTCCGCGCGGCGCTTGTCCGCGGCGCTGGCAGTAGCACCCAGAACAGCAGGAGCACGCCGCTTGTACTCCATCAACATCATCAGTCCAGCCAGCGCGAGCATCGTCACAAAGAAGAAAAGTTCGTTGCGGACGATCGGCCCAATCAAGCGCATCTCGGCGGTGCTGGACGGCAGAACGCCATTTTCACTCAG
>DATHQG010000312.1:0-4792 GCA_035483075.1 Edaphobacter sp.
CTGCACAGCGAACGGTACCGCCGCCTGTTGCGCGAGGACCACCGTGCCCGACGGTGCAGTAAGCAAGCTTAGCGAGGGCACGGGCGCAGCGTAAGTCAGGGCCTGGGTCATGACGGTAGTGCCGCCAGTCGACAGGTCTTCGACCGTGACGTCGGCCACCAGGCCAGTGCTTGAGCCCAATCCGTGGATCGAAGGCACAGTGGCCACGATGCTGTTCGCCGTCCAACTGGACACGGCAGCAGCTACGCCATTGACAAAGACCGCATTGCCGGTGCGGAAGCCCATTCCCGTGATCGCGATGGTGCCCCCAGCGGCGCTCACTGTACTCGGAGACAGCGAATCGGCGTAGAGGACGCGCGCCTGATAGTTGAAGTCAGGACGGCCGTCTCCACGCTGGTCCGCGATCGCTATTCGTAACTGATCTGGTCGCGCAATGGACGTGGCCAATGTTGTCATGCCGGTCGCTTGCCCGTTGAAAGCTTCACTCGCGCCGGCCACTCCGGGCAGCGAGCTGAGAGGATCTGTGGCGCTCCATATACCGATGACTGGCATGGCCTTGCCCATAGTAGCGAAGCCCTGTTCGTCCTCCGCCGTCACCTCCAGCGTCAGCGAGCGGTTGCCTTTGACAGCAAGCGATGACCAGCCGGAGTGGCCATATCCGCAAAGCAGCCCGGACCACCAGCCAGTCGTAGCGACTGCGGCAGGAGCAGCTTCGGTCCCATCTGCGGCGGTGTTGCAGCTACTCGCCGCCTCGGTCGCATAAAAGACGGCATAGGGCTGAGAGTAGCTGCCGAAGATACCGAAAGTTTGCGACGTGTCAGGCCCAGACGGTTCCACCGTATTCGCCGTATACGGCCCCACCGCGTACTGGCCCGTATACAAGGGGTTGACGGGCTCGGTCTCGACGACGATCATCTGCCAGTCGCCGGGCAACATCGGAACGCGCTCAAAATTGTAGTACCCCTCCCAGTAGCTGTTCGGCGAGCCCAGGCTTCCCTCCATCGAGGTGTCGGTCCCTGCGACAGGATTGCCATTAGACTGCCGGAAGAGAGCTCCGCTGACCGAAGAGGCGGTGTACCAATCTTCGATTTCACCGGAGGTCGTGTACTGTTGCCACCGTCGCCCGACTACGTTGACCCCCTGCATGCCCTGGCCGGTCGGGAATTGCACCTTACCGGAGAGCTGGTTGGCCTCGAGCAGCGAGTCCGTCTTGCCCGGCGACGCCTGCCCCTTACCAATGTAGTAAAGCTGCGCGAGTGCCGAAAGATCGTCCGGACGCAGCGTGAACGGCTGCGGCATGCATTGGTACGTGTACGCTCCGCAGAGGACATCGATCGGATGCATCACAGGCCAGTGCATCGCCTGGTTATAGGTCGCCTGCGGAGTGCCGGTGAAGACGTTGTCGTTCGTCTGCGACCAGCCCAGTCCGAGGACGCGGCCGAAGGCCCGCATCAACTGGTATTGCAGCTGCAGCTGCTTCTCCGGTGCAGGACCGGTGCAACGCCCATTGAGGACAAGCAGCGCGTGTTGGATATGCCCCGCAGGAACAATCGAATCGACGCTTTCGGTCACGCCGTTCTGAAGACAGCTCGTAGGGTCGCTCGCCCCGTTGCCCAGCAGAAGGTCGGTGATAGAACCGTCACTGTCGTAGATCACCGCGATCTGCTTGGCGGCGTAGTTGCTGCTCTGGACGTCGGCGGGAAACACCAGCCCTGAGGGACCGAGAAACGTATTCGCCCCGCTGACATGCTCATCGAGCGAGCCTCCTTGCGCGAGCACCAGGCTGTCGGTTGGGGCGTTCCAGACATTGGCCACCGCAGCGACGAGAGCGTCCGCAGCGGCATGGTCAACGCTCGAGCTCAGGTCTCCCGGGTCGGTGAAGTAAAGCGGCTGGTTGGTGTACCACATCACGGGATTCCCATCGCTGTTGAAGAACGGCGGCCCCGTGACCCATCGCGGTCCTCCTGCCCATGACTGCACCGCTGCAGCAAACCAGCAGAGGACAAGGGTAACGACGATTAGCAGGCGAGCAGGCGACCGCGGCCAAGGCGTGAGATCACGGAGCAGCATGCCGCGCCTTCTGCCACGAGGTCAACATGCCGATCACAGCATCGACCGACGCCTGTTGCGCCGGCACTGAAGCATCACTCGGACTGGCACTGCCAGGCAGCTGCGTAATGGGTGCGACGCTCGTAATCGAACCGGATGTCGCCACGCTCACCGTCTGTTGCTGCGCGGGAAAAGTCATCGGCGCACCGGCCGGCTTTGCCGCACGCGCTGACTCGCTGCGATACGAAACGGCGCGCGGCAGCTTCGTCCCCAGCCACCGCAGGTCGACAAAGGGTCGCTGCGGGGGTGTTGCAGTGTCTGCCAGCGGCGTCGCCGTCCCGCCCTGACGAATTGGTATCGCTCCATCCAGTCCGCCGACCGGGGAGCTCATTCCCGCGGCGCTCGGTGCATGCAGCAGCATCAACAGACGCTGCCCGACGCGGTAGCGCTGATTGCCACCCGCCCACAGCCCCGCCCATTCTCGCAGGACGTAGGGTGTGCCAACGCTACAGCCGCGGATGGCCTGGTCGACGCGGAACTCGATCTCGACCCAATCTGCACCGTTGGGGCGCCGCACCGCAATCACCTGCCCTGCGAAGATGACGTCGGCCTCGTCAGACAACTGATGCAGGACGTCGACGACGGTCTCAGGCGACGCGACCAGCGCGCTCTGGCCATTGGCCGGCGGCCCCATCAGCAGCACGGCGATCGCAAGCGCGCATAGCCCCGGCGTAGTTCGCTCAAGAGACAACCGCGGAATCCTGTCCATGTCGTCCTCCGTTCTTCCTTGTCTTTCGTCAAGAGAAGACCGGCGGATAGCAGTGACCTGATTCGGCACACTCCAGGCCGACGCTGGAGGCTAAATCTCCGGGTAGAAGTCGAAGAACGCGTCCAGGCTCATGCGAAGCTGCGTCTCAATCTGCTCGCGGCTGCCTTCGAGCACATGCATCGTCACATGGGCCTCGTTGCCGTTCTTCAGTGTGACGGGCGCGTCGCCCACCGCCACGATCTCCTCCGCGGGTAACAGCCTCATTCCATAGACCAATGTCAGGTTTGCCATAGTCTCAATTGTTGCACCAATGCCGCCTTTGCATCCTTTTCCTCCGCCGCGCATATACACTGTTAGGGTTCATATGCTTGAAAACACAACACGCGAGACAGTCATCCTCGGCTCCGGGTGCTCCGGACTTACCGCTGCAATCTACGCCGCACGTTCTAACCTGAAGCCGTTGGTCCTCGAAGGTCACGAGCCCGGCGGCCAGCTCTCCATCACCACCCTGGTCGAAAACTTTCCCGGCTGGCCCGAGGGCATCCAGGGCCCGGACCTCATCGAGAACATGAAGAAGCAGGCGGTCCGCTTCGGCGCCGAGCTCCGCATGGCCCATCTCAGCTCCATCGATCTCACCAAGCGTCCCTTCACGCTCAACCTCGGCCACGAGACCATCCACACCCGCACGCTTATCATCGCCTCAGGCGCAAGCGCGCGCTGGCTCAACCTGCCCTCGGAGCAGGCCCTGATCGGCCACGGCGTCAGCTCCTGTGCGACCTGCGACGGCTTCTTCTTCTCCGGCAAAGAGATCGCCGTCATCGGCGGAGGCGACTCCGCCATGGAAGAGGCGCTCTTCCTCACCCGCTTCGCCACCAAGATAACACTCATCAACCGCACTGAGCGGTTCCGCGCCTCGAAGATCATGCTCGACCGCGCCATGGCCCACCCCAACATCAAGTTCGTCTCCAGCACCACCGTCGAAGAGGTACTCGGCGTCGAAGAAAAAGACGTCAGGGGCTTGCGTCTCAAGAACCGCGTCTCCGGCGACGAGTACGTCCTTCCCGTCTCCGCAATGTTCCTCGGCATCGGACACATCCCCAACGCCACCGCCTTCAGGGGCATGATGGACCTCGACCCCGATGGCTACATCCTGACGAAGAACAACGTCTTCCCCACCCTCAACGGCGAGATCATCCCCGGCGTCTTCGCCTGTGGAGACATTCAGGACCGCCGCTACCGCCAGGCCATCACCGCCGCCGGATCAGGCTGCATGGCCGCCCTCGAAGTAGAAAAATACTTGGAAGAACACGGCCGTTAGCAGTGATAATCCATTAGCTGTGACCACGGAGTGTTCGATTAATGCCTGCTGGAATTCCGATCAGATGGAATGATCCTGCGACATGGCCATGGGTATTTTACGTGTGGGGAGCATTCGCTCTGGCCGGTTTGGTGAAGCCGCTATGGCATTGGCTGCAACGTGAGAGAGCGTCGAGTTGGCCCATAGCTCATGGACACCTGGAATCGATCGAGATAACCAAGCCGGGTTTTTCATTCGCAACTAGAAGCGGCCACTACGTAGCAGAGCTTGGATACTCCTACTCCGTGGAAGGAACTTCATACACGGGGCGTTATGGGCGCGACTTCCCCACTGAATATGAAGCCGAAGAGTTCGTTTGTGACCTCCAGAACAAATCAGTGGCAATCCGGTACAACTCGGCGTCCCCGTCTCGTTCCATATTGCTTGAGCCTGATATCGAGGCATTGCTACAAAACCGCCCTCCAGCGCCTTCGAGATCTCCGGGACCGCCCGTCCCCGTACCTGCGTTGATCAAACCGTTTCTTTTGGTCTTCGTTGCTCTTTCTGGCATCGGTTTAATTGTCAGCCTTTGGGTTCATCTCGGGGCAGTAATGGGACAGCGCGTTGCACCGGAGGCATTTTTCTGGATGCTGCACATGGGAATCTTCGTGGTATGG
>DATHQG010000313.1:0-2465 GCA_035483075.1 Edaphobacter sp.
CGTTCGGCACCAACGGCGGCCTGAGCGATGGCGTTGGTGCTAGTGGCCAGGTCTTTGACCGGCTTGAAGAACTTGGTGAGATATGCAAGGTAGACGGTAAGCTCGCCCACGGTCATAGAGTCAGTGAGGATAAGAGCCGCCCCACGCCAAAGGACGATGGCAGTACAGAGAGCCACGGTTATGGTGACAACAGGTGACAGGAGGGCCTTCACGCTGCGAGCTTTGAGAGCAGCGCTGACCGTGGCCTCGCTGACATCTTCAAGCAACTGCTCTTCAGTCTTCTCCTGGCCGAAGGCTTTGACGACCTGCATGGACTCGAGGCCCTGCTGGACGACCGCGACGATCTCGCTCTGCTCTTTGCGGACTTCGTGGGTGGCTTTCTTCACGGCCTTCTTGAATCTGGAGACGAAGAGCAGCAGGAAGGGCGTGACGGCGACGGCGATAAGGGTGAAGTCCCAGTTGAGCCAGAACATAAGCCCGAGCATGCAGACGATGGTGAGTAGGTCGACGAGGATGTCGAGCGTGGAGGACGACGCGAAGCCCTGGAGGGTCTGGATGTCGGTGGTAATGGTGCTGAGGATAGTCCCGGTCTGATGGGTGTTGTAGTAGCCAAGGGACAGGCGCTGCAGATGATGATACATGCGCAGGCGGAGGTCGTGGGCGACGTACTGGCCAACGCTTTCGGTGTAGTAGTTGTCGATGTAGGTCGCGATAGCTCCCAGGACGGAGATGATCACGAAGGCCAGCGCAGCGAGGCCGGCATAGTGGATCCGGGAGCTGTATCCGGATATATGCGGGACTGCGTGATGCAGCAATGGGGCGGCCTTGTGGCTGACTCCGATGACGTTATCGAGGATGTATTTGAGCGGCCAGGGAGTGGCGAGACTCGTGAGAGTTTCGACGACCATGGCCAGCAGAATGATGATCAATCTGCCGCGATAGGGCCGGATCAAGCTTAGGACGAATTTCAGCACCTGTGGAGTTCCCCGGGTAGATTCCTCGCGCCCGCTGTCACGGGGCGAATCATGTTGCGCGTCCAGTCTATTGCGTCGAAGGCCGGTTGTAGCAGTAGATTTACGAGCGAATCGCAACGAGCCATCGTGTAATCTGGGTTTCTCACCGAAACTTCAGGAGAATGTCCATTGGCTGATCGCCATCCCCTGCCTTTCCAACGCGCAATCGCGCTGTGCTGCGCACTCTCTCTTCTCCCAGTCCAGGTTCTTCCGGCGCAGAGCGTTGCGCCTCCCCAGAAAGTCTTTGGTTATGGCGATTTCTCCGCGCAGGCAAAGATCGACCAGAGCTTTATGGCCGTGCCGGACGCGAAGTTGGCGGGCGAGGAGTTGAAGACGCTGACGGCGGCTCCTCACGTTGCCGGATCCAAAGAGGACTATGCGACCGCGGAGTTTGTCGCGCAGAAATTCAAGGCGGCGGGACTGGAGACAAGCATTGTTCCATACAGGGTGTGGCTGAATCTGCCGGTGGAGATTCGCGTGGAGGCGACGAGTGCGGACGGCAAGACGCTAATGACGGGGCCGACGCGGGAGCACGTGGATGGGGACCGCTATGACAGCGATCCGCGCGTGGTGATGCCGTTCAACGGGTCGTCGCCTTCTGCGGATATCACGGCAGACGTGGTGTATGCGAACTACGGGCGGCCGGAGGATTTCCAGAAGCTGGCGCAGATGGGCATCGACGTGAAGGGCAAGATCCTGCTGACGCGCTACGGCAGGAACTTTCGCGGGGTGAAGGTTTACATTGCGCAGGAAAAAGGGGCGGCTGGGGTGCTGATCTACTCGGACCCGTCCGACGACGGCTACTACAAGGGAGATGCGTATCCCAACGGGCCGTACCGGCCGGCCACGGGCGTGCAGCGGGGAGCGGTGCAGTACATGTTCAAGTATCCGGGGGATGCGACGACGCCGGGAGTGGCTTCGACTCCAGACCTGCCGATGTCGAAGCGGGTAGCACCGGAGAAGGCGGAGAGCCAGCCGACGATCCCGTCGACTCCACTGTCGTATAAGGATGCTGCGCCGATCCTGGAGAACCTGAAGGGGCCGGCGGCTCCGCATGAGTGGCAGGGGGCGCTGCCGTTCACATATCACCTGGGTGGCAAGGGCAACGTAAAGGTTCACATGCTGCTCAAGATGGATTATCAGTATCGGCTCATCTGGGATGTGATCGGGCGGGTGCAGGGTACGGAGTATCCCGATGAGTGGGTGGTGGCGGGAAACCATCGCGATGCGTGGGTGTATGGCGCGGTCGACCCCAACAGCGGAACGGCGGCGATGCTGGAGGCGGTGCACGGCATCGGCGCGCTCCTGAAACAGGGATGGAAGCCGAAGCGGACGATCATCTTCGGGAGCTGGGATGCGGAAGAGGAAGGACTGATCGGGTCGACGGAGTGGGCTGAGGACAATGCGCAGCGGCTGGCGCATGCGGTGGCGTATCTGAATACCGATGTGGGC
>DATHQG010000314.1:0-13607 GCA_035483075.1 Edaphobacter sp.
ATCTCCGATGATGGGACGAATATTCGCAGTGTGGATACGAAGCCGATGTCGGATGGCCAGGTGATAGTGGACTTTGTGGTGGAGACGGTGGATGTGCGGCACCTGAACAAGCTGGTGCAGAACCTGCGTAAGGTCCCCGGGGTGCGGGACGTGCAGCGAGTGCAGAAGATCTGATTTGCGCTTCGCGCTCAGCTGGTAAGGGCCGAAAGAAAACCTTCGAGCTCCCGGTTGAACTGGTCAGGCGCTTCGAGATTTGGCATGTGGCCGATGCTGTCGAAGATCCTGAGCTGGGAGTTGGGGATGGCTTGTTGCATGCGAGTGATGGTTTCGACGGAGGTGTAGGCGTCTTCGGTCCCGCCGAAGACGATGGTGGGAGCTGTGATGTATTTGAGCGTGGGGGTGTAGTCTTTGCGTTGCGAGCGTCCGCGGAGAGCGGCGGCGGCGCCTGCGGGCGGGGTGTGCGCGATCATGGTGAAGACGGTGACGGCGAGGGCGGGACCGCGTTTGATGGAACTACGCGCGAGCAGCTTGGGCAGCATCTCCCCGCCGGGAATGGCTGAGCCTTCGTTGACGAAGCGGTCTGCCATAGCTCGACGTGCGACGGCGGCCTCGGGCGAGTCGGCCTCGGAGAAGGTGGCGGCGAGGACAAGAGCGGCGAGTCGTTGCGGGTAGAGTTCGCCGAAGGCCATGGCGATTTGACCGCCCATGGAGAGACCCGCGACGACGGCCTTTGCGATTCCGAGATGGTCGAGCAAGGCGTTGATGTCGCCGGCCATGGTCTCGAGCGTCGTGGATTCGACGGCAGGAACCTCGGAGGCGCCGTATCCGCGGAGGTCGAACGTGATAACGCGGTATTTGCCGCTGAGCGCGGATATCTGTGGGTCCCACATGGATTGATTGAAGGGATGGCCGTGGATGAAGACGATGGGCAGGCCACTGCCGATGTCGCGGTATGCGAGCGAGACGCCGTTGAGGTTTGCAAAGTTTTGGGTACTCACGCCTGCTCCTTGTGGATGCGGAGCCCGGAGAGTTCTTCGAGCGCCTGGACGAGGGCGTGATTGCCGAGGCCGCCTTTTCCGTCCTTCTGGAGCTTGTTGTAGAGCTGATGGACGAGGCTGGTGGCGAGGAGCGGAAGGCCTAACTCGCGAGCGGATTCGAGAACGAGGCGGAGATCTTTTTGCTGGAGATCGATGGTGAAGCCGGGCTGCCAGTAGCCTTCGATGGCCTGCGGCGCTCGCTGGGAGAGCATCCAACTGCCTCCGGCCCCGGCTTCAACGGCGCGGACTGCCTTGAGAAGATCGATGTCGGCTGCGCGTCCGAGCAGAAGGGCTTCGCCGACAGCGAGCATGTTGACGACGACGAGGATCTGGTTCATGAGCTTGGTGGTTTGACCGGAGCCGCTGGGGCCCATGTGGGTGATGCGGGTGCCGATGGCTTCGAGAATGGGCTTGATGCGCGTGAATGCTTCTTCAGGGCCGCCGACCATGATGCTGAGTGTTCCTTTTGCAGCGCCTTCGCTGCCACCGGAGACGGGAGCATCGAGGAGAGTGACTTTCTTCTCGGCGAGGGTGTGGGCGAAGCGTTTGGTCTCCGCAGGACTGATGGTGCTGAGATCGATGATGGTAGTTCCGCTGCGGAGAGCTTTTGCGAGGCCGTCTTCGCCGAAGAGGACCGCCTCAACGTCGGGGGTGTCGCTGACGCAGATGAGGATGGTGTCGGCGGATTCGGCGAGCGATTGCAGTGATGGGGCGATGGTGATGTCGAGGTCCTTCTTCAGGGCCTCGGTCCTTTCCTGGGTCCTGTTCCAGACTGTAACCGGGTGATTTTTCTCGACGAGATTTTTCACCATGCCTCGTCCCATGATGCCGAGTCCTACGAAACCGATTTGCGATGTCATATGAGCAGTATTCACCGGATGCAGCAGAAGAACAAAGTGTGGCGTTCATGGGTTGGTTCCGATGCATGAGGGCCACTCATGGATTAGATACACTGGCACGATGGAAGAGACAGTGCCATCAGTAGGGCAGATAGACGCGGTCGCGAAGATTATTGAGACGGGAAGTTTTACGTCGGCCGCCCTGGAACTGGGGATAACGCAGTCGGCGGTTTCGCGCCTGGTCCAAAGCATGGAGGAAGACTACGGCATTGAGTTATTTCTTCGGGGCCGGAAGGGAGCTATGCCGACTGCTGCGCTGCAGAGGCTGCTCCCGGCATTTCAGCGTGCACAGGATGGCGTTGAGGAGCTTGCGCGGCAGCTGAGGCGACAGGACGGCGTGTTGCGCGGACGGGTTCGAATCGCTGCTTTTCGCAGCGCTGCGACGCAGTTACTCAGTCAACCACTGAAGAGCTTTTTGACTCGGCACCCGAAGATAGAGATCACGCTACAGACCGTTCGAGAGGTCGATGGAGGCATTGTGAAGCTGCTGATGAACGGCAAGGCCGACATCGGTGTGACGACGGACAAGCCTCCACGTGGTGTACGCTCCTGGCCGCTGCTTCGCGACGAATATGTTCTTGTTCGAGACCGCAGCGGAAGGAGGAGGAGAGCCAGCCCTAAAGGTTCTACGTTGATTTTGTGGAAAGAGCGATGCTCTGAGGTGGTTCCGCAGATCTTGAAGGAGCTGGATTGGGAGCCGCAGAAGACGATGGCGGTGGATGCCGATGCCGTAGTGCTGAGCATGGTGGAGAGTGGTGCGGGATTTACCGTGATGCCGAGGACGACCGTCGAACCGTTGTCGGCGAAGCTGGAGATGACACCGCTGCCCGTGACTCACTATCGTCAGGTTGCGCTCTGCGCGTTGCCGTTGGTGGCGGATTCGCAGGCCGGCAGTCTTCTGCTTCGCCAGATTCGCAGTTCAGTTCGGACGCGGTTTCGGTCGACAGCGGACACGAGCGAGAGCGAACGAAGATATGGAGTGACGGTCTCGTTCTCGAGCTCGATGTGATCATGTGCTGAGTGGAAGGGAGGTTGGAGTTGCGAAGGTCCGGGGCCCCGTGTATCTTGGAGGACAGGATGATTATGAACTCCAGCCGAATTATGTTTATTTACCGCTACTGGCGCACGGTAGCGGCATCGGCGGAGTAGGTTCATCTGACAGATTAGCAGAGCTTCAGACGAGATCGATATCCACACGAGGCCGCAACCGATAAAAGGTTGCGGCTTTTGTTTTGCAGCAAGGAGGGCATATGAACACGACAGCGGCGATGGTGAATCCGTCAGGGCCTGTGAGATCAGTTGCCGGGCGATTTGGCGTCTATGGGGGCAGGTATGTGCCGGAGACGCTGATGGCGGCGCTTGAAGAGTTGGAGCACGCTTATGGCGAGGCCAAGGAAGACGCTGCGTTTCAGGCGGAGTTGGATGACCTGTTGCACAACTACTGCGGACGGCCTACTCCGCTTTATTTTGCGAAGCGACTGACGGAGCAGTGCGGAGGGGCGAAGATCTATCTGAAGCGTGAGGACCTCCTGCATACCGGGGCGCACAAGATCAACAATGCGCTGGGTCAGGGCTTGCTGGCGCGGCGGATGGGCAAGCAGAGAATCATTGCGGAGACTGGGGCGGGGCAGCATGGGGTGGCGACGGCTACGGTCTGTGCGCTGTTTGGGCTGGAATGCGTGATTTATATGGGCGAGGAGGACATGCGGCGGCAGGAGTTGAATGTCTACCGGATGCGTTTGCTGGGCGCGGAGGTGCGGGGGGTTTCGGGAGGGTCGGCCACGTTGAAGGACGCGATCAACGAGGCGATGCGGGATTGGGTGACGAATGTTCGGACGACGTATTACGTCCTTGGGAGTGCGCTGGGGGCACATCCGTATCCGACGATGGTGCGGGACTTTCATCGGGTGATCGGGCGCGAGGCGAAGGTGCAGATGCTGGAGCGTGAGGGACGGCTGCCGACGGCGATTATTGCCTGCGTGGGTGGGGGGTCGAATGCAATCGGGGCCTTCTATGAGTTTTTGCCAGATAAGGACGTGCAGTTGATCGGCGTTGAGGCGGGTGGGCGCGGGACGGCGCTGGGTGAGCATGCGGCGCGGTTTCAGAAGATTGGAGGCGGCGCGCCGGGAGTGTTGCAGGGTACGTACTCGTATGTCTTACAAGATGACGCTGGACAAATCAGCAGCACACATTCGGTTTCGGCTGGGTTGGACTATGCGAGCGTGGGGCCTGAACATGCGATGCTGCATGATTCGGGGCGGGCGAGTTATGTTTCGTGCTCGGACGATGAGGCATTGAAGGCGACGGTGACGTTGTCGCGGACTGAGGGGATTCTGCCGGCGCTTGAGAGCGCTCATGCGGTCGCGGAGGCGATTCGCGTGGCCCCTACCATGGCGAAGACGGCAGTGCTGATGGTGAATCTGTCGGGACGCGGCGATAAGGACATGGGCATTTTGGCACGGGAGCTGAAGATTCAGGGAGTAGGGAATAGGGAGTAGAGAGCCGATGGCGATTGAGTTTAGGAGGAAGCCAGGGATTGTTGCTTATTTGACGGCGGGGGACCCCGATCTGTCGACGACGCGGGAGATTGCGCTGGCGGCGATCGATAACGGTGCGGACGTGATTGAGCTGGGAGTGCCGTTCAGCGATCCGCTCGCGGATGGGCCTGTGATTCAACGGGCCAGTGAGCGGGCCGTGGCTCGCGGTACGCGGCTGACCGATGTGCTGGGCTTGGCGAAGGAGTTGCGCGCGGCTCGGCCTATGGCGGGGCTGGTGTTGTTTTCTTATTTGAACCCTGTCGCGCGGATGGGGATGAAGACGTTTTGCGCGCGGGCCGCGGAGGCCGGTGCGGACGGCGTGTTGCTGACGGACATGATTGTGGAAGAGGCCGGAGAGTATCTGGAGGCGATGCGGGTGCATAAGCTGGCTCCGGTGTTTCTGGCCGCGCCGACGAGTCCGGAAGTGCGGTTGAAGGCGATTGCGGCGGTGTCGCAGGGGTTTGTGTATGCGATCTCGCGAGTTGGCATAACGGGGACCCAGAAAAAGGTTGCAGGGGACGCTTCGGAGCTGGTGGCGCGGCTGCGGCAGTTCACTGCGCTGCCCATTGCGGTTGGATTTGGGATCTCCAATGCGGAGCATGTGAAGGCCGTCGGTGAGTTTGCCGATGCGGCGGTCATTGGCAGTGCGTTGGTGGCACTGATCGAGAAGACACCGCCAGCCGAGGCTGCGACTGCTGTGGGGCGATTTATCGCGGGGTTGCGAGCATGAGGTTCGACAGAGGAAGGATGGTCCGTGGCGACGTGATGCGACGGTTATCATTGGAGGAACAAAACATTTCGCAGCGAGTCGCGCATAGATGTGCGCTGCTGCCCAGCGAGGAAACTGGATGGATATCTCCGACTGGAGAAAAAAGATCGATGAGCTGGATATTGAGATCGTTCGCCTTATCAACCGGCGTGCTGAGGCCGCGCGCGCGATTGGAGAGCTCAAGAAGACGGCCAATCTTCCGGTGTATGAGCCTCGCCGGGAGCAGGACGTCTTCGACCGTGTTCGCGCGGCGAATCCGGGACCATTGGCGGACGCTGAGCTGTTGCATGTGTATGAGCGCATTATTGACGTCATGCGGACTTTGCAGCGACGGGACCTTTAGCGGCGAGCTTTTGTAATCAATTGAGTTACGTATAGAGAGTGAAACGAAGACGATGATAGTTGCGATGGATGGCCAGGCGACGGAAGAGAATATACAGCAGGTGATCGAGCGGATGGTCGAGCTCGGCTTCAATGTTCACCGAACGACGGGTGCGGCACAGACGATTCTGGCGGGTGTGGGGACGCCGGAGCACTTCGAGGTCGCTGAGTTCAAGGTGCTGCCGGGAGTGCACGACGCGTACCGGATCTCGTCACCGTACAAGCTGGCTGGACGGAGCTTCCGGCCGGAGGGCACGACGGTGAAGTTTCCGAACGGGGTGGTCGTGGGCGGAAAAGAGGTCGTGGTGATGGCGGGGCCGTGCTCGGTGGAGTCGCGGGAGCAGATCCTGACCAGTGCGAAGCAGGTCGTGGCTGCAGGCGGGAGGTTTCTGCGGGGAGGTGCGTTTAAGCCGCGGAGCTCTCCGTACAGCTTCCAGGGTATGGGGCTCGATGGATTGAAGCTGCTGCGCGAGGTCTCGGATGAAACGGGGCTGCTCGTGATTACGGAGGTGATGGAGATCTCGCAGATCGAGCTGATGCTGCCGTACATCGATTGCTTCCAGGTGGGAGCTAGGAACATGCAGAACTTCAACCTGCTGCGCGAACTCGGACATGTACGGACGCCCGTGCTGATGAAGCGCGGGATAGCGGCGACGATTGAAGAGGTGCTGTTGAGTGCGGAGTACATTCTGTCGGGTGGCAACTACAACCTGATGCTGTGCGAGCGCGGGGTGCGGACCTTCGAGACATATACACGCAATACAATGGATATTTCTGCGATTCCGGTGTTGAAGAAGCTGACGCACCTGCCTGTACTGGGCGATCCGTCGCATGGCGTAGGGATACGCGACCTGGTGCCGGCGATGGCGCTGGCGAGCGTGGCCGCTGGAGCGGACGGGCTGCTGATGGAGATGCATCCAAACCCGGACAAGGCGATGAGCGATGGAGCGCAGAGTTTGTATCCGGAGCAGTTACAGAAGCTGATGGCGCAGCTGCGATTGCTGGCGCCGGTTGTTGGCAGGACGATTGCGTAAGGCGAGGATGTGGGCGTGATGGAGCGCGTTTTCATCATTGGGACTGGGCTGATCGGCGCTTCGACGGGGCTTGCGCTGCGTTCTGCTGGTTTTGCGGGCCGCATAGACGGGTGGGACACGAGTCTGCTGGAGATGGCAGCAGCGGTGCAGATGGGCGCGATCGATGGTAGAGCAGCCAACCGCGAGGGCGCGCTGGAGCTTGCACGTTTGGCGGACGTGGTTGTGCTTGCGGTGCCGGTGCTGGCTATCAAGGACTGGATGCAGCAGTTGGCGCCGGTATTACGAGCCGGACAACTGGTGACTGATGTGGGAAGTACGAAGCTTGAGATTGTGGAGCTCGCCGAAAGATTGTTTGCCGATGAGCAGACTGCCAGGTTTTTGCCCGGACATCCGATGGCTGGGAAGGAGTCAGGCGGAGCTTTGCTGGCGGAGGTCGGACTGTTCGAAGGGGCGATGTGGCTGTTTACGCCGACCGGGCCTGACATGACTGCGATTGAAAAGGAGTGGCGGGGGTGGATCGGGTGTTTCGGATCGCGAACGCTTGACATGGATGCAGCGCGACATGATGAGCTATGCGCCTGGGTAAGTCACCTGCCACAGATGCTGTCGACTGCTTTGTCAGCGCTGCTTGAGGATCGGTTTGCGGACGCTCCGGAGATTGCGGCAATTGGCGGACGGGCACTGAAGGAGACGACACGTTTGGGGGCCAGTCCGTACAGCATGTGGCGGGACGTGGCATTGACTAATACTGGGCCCATTGCGGATACGCTGCTCGCGCTGGAGCAACGACTGCAGCATGTGCGGGAGAACCTGCGGACCCCAGAGCTGCGGGACGAGTTTGCGCTGGCGAACCGGTTTCGCCAGCGGCGATGATGATGTGCTGGTGATCTAAGCTGAACTGATGCGCGGCAAATCCAAAGGAAGATCAACAGACCTGTGAGCGATTCGATAAACCATCTCCAAATCAGCCTTGTCGATGTAGTCGCCGCTCGAGAGCGAGTGCGTGGAGCGATCTATTGCTCGCCTTGTCCGCACTCGCAGATGCTGTCTGCGCTGACGGGGCAGCAGGTTTATTTGAAGCTGGAAAACCTTCAGATGACGGGCTCGTTCAAGGAACGGGGGGCGCTGAATCGGATTGCGATGCTGACGCCGGAGCAGGCCGCGCGCGGTGTAGTGGCGGCGAGCGCGGGGAACCATGCTCAGGGGGTGGCGTATCACGCTACCAAACGGGGGATTCGTGCGCTGATCGTAATGCCGCTGGCGACTCCGCTGGTGAAGGTGACCGCGACGCGTGGCTTTGGCGCTGAGGTTGTGTTGCATGGAGCTAACTACGACGAGGCATGCGAGGAGGCGACGCGGCTGTGCGCCGCGGAGGGGATGACGTTTATTCATCCGTTCGACGATGCAGCGGTGATGGCTGGGCAGGGCACGATTGGGCTGGAGTTGTTGGAACAGGTCCCGAAGTTGGAAGCAGTGGTGGTCCCGATTGGCGGCGGTGGGCTGATAGGCGGGGTCGCGTGTGCGATCAAGGAGTCGCGGCCTGAGATTCGGGTGATTGGGGTGCAGACCTCGAGGCTGCCGTCGATGATCGCGGCTCTAGAGTCACATCGACCGGTGACGATAGAGCCGGCGACGACGATTGCCGATGGTATCGCGGTACGGCGCGCGGGAGACGTGACGTTACCGGTGGTTGAGCGATATGTGGATGAGATTGTGACCGTGGATGAGGACGAGATTGCCTCAGCGATCCTGGTGCTGCTGGAGCGGGAGAAGACACTGGCCGAAGGAGCGGGTGCGACGGCGCTCGCTGCTTTGCTGCAGAAGAAGACTTCGCTGAATGGTGCGCATACGGCGGTGATGGTGTGTGGGGGAAATATCGATGTGACCTTGCTGAGCCGGATTATTGAGCGGGGTCTGGTGCAGGATGGGCGGCTGATTCGACTTCGGATCCATCTGCTGGATAAGCCAGGAGCATTGGCGGACCTGACGCGCCTGATTGCCAGTTATAGGGCAAACATTGTGGATACGCTGCATAATCGCGCCTACTACGGCGTGAACCTTGGCGATACGGTGATCGACATTACGATGGAGACGCGTGGGCGGGAGCAGGTGGATGAGTTGCTGGCTGCGCTGACGGCGGAGGGGTATAAGCATAGCCGGGTGATATAGCGGCTGCGCCTTGTCAGGATTTTTCGTAGTGGAAGTGCAGCTCCTGCTCGCTGGCTATGGGCTGGCCATCTCTGGTGGCGGGATGGAAGACCCATTGCTGGACGGTCGCGATGACGGTCTCGTCGATGCCGTGGCCGAGGCCGCTGGTCATTTTGATGTCGGCGATCTTGCCTGTGGTGTCGATGACGATGTCGAGGATGACGTCGCCCTTGGTGCCATGAGGGAGTACTGAGAGATCAGGTTTTGGCGTGGGGAAGTAGCTGACGAGCGCGATGTTGATGTTGCCGGAGCCGAGGGAGTCCGCGCCTGTGGTGGAGTCGGGATTCGGTGTGGCTGGGGAGTTGGTGTTTGGCGAGGCTGTGTTCGTTTTTAATTTCGGGGTGAGTGGTGTTGGGAGCGGCGTGTTGGTCGCAGCCAGTTGGGGCTCGGTTTTGGGGTTGGGCGTGGACGCTTGAATTGGAGCGCGGCCGGGCAGGTAGGTGACCATGAGATTGGTGCCGTGTTCGTTGCCGGGCAGGCGGATGGGAGCTATCCAGGAGGCGCGGTGATGGACTAGCACTCCGAGGAGAAGCAGATGGAGCACGGCGGATGCCGCAGCGTGCTTTGCGCTGCGGCTGGGTGCTGCGATCGGCTTGCCAATGGTATCGATGCCTGTTTCTCCGCGGTGCCGTGCTAATCGCGCTGTTGGAGCAGGATAGCAGTCGTTCAGGGCGATGTTGATTAGACGCGGGTGAAGGTGGTCTGTTGTTTTTCGCTGTGGCGCTCGGCGGCGAGGGTGATTAGGCGATCGATCAATTGGTTGTATACGACGCCGGTGGCTTCCCAGAGCTTGGGGTACATGCTGATGCTGGTGAAGCCGGGCATCGTGTTGATTTCGTTGAGGTAGATGCGGGCGGGTTTGGCCTTCTTGTTCTTCTTTGCTTTGGTGGCCGGCTCCATTAGGAAGTCGACGCGGGCGAGACCGGCGCAATCGCATGCGCGGAAGGCGGCGATGGCCATTTTGCGGACCTGTTTGGATTCGGATTTGGAGAGCTTGGCGGGGACGATGGGGACGCTGGTGTCGGAGTGGTACTTGGCGTTGTAGTCGTAGAACTCTGCGCCGGGGACGATTTCGCCGACTACGGAGGCTTCGGGTGAGTCGTTGCCTAGGACGGCGACTTCGAGCTCGCGGGGCTTGGCGCCGGGGCCGCCGACGCCTTGTTCGATGATTAGCTTGCGGTCGTAGCTGGCGGCGAGGTCCATGGCGGGGGCGAGTTCGCTGCGGTCGTGGACCTTGCTGATGCCTACGGAAGAGCCTAGATTCGCGGGTTTCACGAAGATGGGGTAGGTGAGTTTTTTTTCGATTAGCTTGGTGCAGCGTTTTGGGTCGGACTTCCACTCGCTGCGGAGGAGGTTGACGTGTGGGGTTTGAGGCAGGCCGGCGGCGGCGAAGAGTTGCTTCATTGCGGACTTGTCCATGCCTGTGGCGGAGCCGAGAACTCCGGAGCCTACGTAGGCGATATTGGCCAGTTCGAAGAGGCCCTGGATGGTGCCGTCTTCGCCGAAGGTGCCGTGGAGGACGGGGAAGATTACGTCCAGCGATTGCGCTAGAGGACCGCTTTGTTGGGCGAGGGCTTCATTCTGAACGGCAATGTCGGCGCAGGCGCTTAGCTGGATGGATTTTGCTTTGGGTGTTTTGAGCAGGACTGGCGCTGGTTTTGTGTCGCCTGCGAGTAGCCGTGTGGCTTCGGCGGAGGTGATCCATTGGCCCTGCTTGGTGATGCCGATGGGGACTACGTCGTATTTTGTTGTGTCGATTGCGTTGAGGATGGACGCGGCGGACAGGAGGGAGACCTCGTGTTCGCCGGAGCGGCCGCCGAAGAGGACGCCTACGCGCAGTTTCTTTTTTGTGGGTTTCTTCGTCATGGATAGGTACAAGTTTCTCCTAGTTTGCGGTTGGGCGCGGAAAAAAGTTGGGAGGGGTATCGAGGTGGTTTTTACAGGGGGTTTTGCAGATTTCTGGTGTTTTTGTGGTGGTAAATCGTGGTGAAGTTGTGGTGAATTGCGTGGTGATTGTGGTGTGTTGGATGTCACTTTTTCGCTGTCTAAAAACATGCCAACTTTTTTTAAATATTTTTTGGGGTGAAAGCAAGGGCAGGGGTGGGAAACGCAGATTCCTCCCCCTTCGGCTTCGCTCAGGGTGCGGAATGACAACAATGGGAGGTGGTGCGCGATGACAACGAACGATCTGTCGCCGACCTACGCGACTGCGACACCGGGCGGCGCGGGAATCGATCGATTGATTTGATTGAGGTTCAGGGGCGTTTCATTTTGTCAAATTATTGTCATGAAAGCAGTTGCCTCGTGTTGGTTTGAAGAGATCGTCGCCTGAAAGTCCTTTGGTTGAGGGGCTGACTATAACCACTTTGTTTTGATCTATTTGCGTCGGCTAGTTTTGTCGTGTGAGGTCGCAGGCACGCTTTGTAATTGTGTCCTGGGGCGCAGCCGATCTGTAACAAGTTGAGGCGGACGCTTCAAGTTTCTTGAAGCCAGTGTTCGATTTTCGGACGTATACTGGGCGGCACACGAGAGCTCGCGGCTTGTGCAGGTCTGGAGGCGCGATATGAAGATCCGATTCAGCAATGGAGTGTTCCTTGTGCTGGCGTTATCGCTGGTGGGTGTTGCGGCGCGCGCGCAGAGTGGAGTGGTCGGCGGACAGAGTAGTCCAACAGCAGATGTGGGACCTTCGCATGAAGGCGTGGTGGCCACGCAAGAGACGAGTGCGACGCTGGCGGATAACGGCGCGATGCCGGGCGACTCGCATGTGAGGATCGTGCGGCTGAGCGATGTGAAGGGCATGCTTGCGTTGGACCGCAAGACTGGCCTGGGATTCGAGCAGACGATGCAGAACATGCCTATCGTCCAAGGCGAGAGACTGCGGACTGCCGACGGATTTGCCGAGGTGGAGTTTGAGGACAACAGCACGCTGCGGCTGGCGCCAAACTCGCAGGTGGATTTTTCGTTGCTGGCGCTGCGGAGCTCGGGAGCGAAGGCTTCGACGATGAACGTTGTGAAGGGGACTGTGTATGTAGTCACGGAGAGCACGAAGGGCAACGAGTTCCTGCTGGTGGCAGGTGATACGAAGATGACGGTGACGCCTTCGACGCATCTTCGGCTTGAGGTGGCGGAGGGCGGGAAGACGGTGCTGTCGGTGTTCAACGGAGACGTTGAGGTGCGGCACGGCGATGAGACGACGATGGTGGCGAAGAAGGAGTCGTTGACGCTGAACGCTGACCAGGCGACTGTCGCCAAGAAGGTGGCAGGGGAACAGTATGACGCGTGGGACAAAGAGTCGAACGACTATCACCAGCGCTATGCGATGGCGAATACGTTTGCCGGTGGCGGGAACGCATTTGGCCTGAGCGACCTGAATTACTACGGGAGCTTCATCAACGCAGGCGGGTTCGGGTCGTTCTGGCAGCCTTATTTTATTGGTTCGGGTTGGAGTCCTTACGCGAATGGGTTGTGGGCGATGTATCCCGGGGCGGGCTATTCCTGGGTGTCGCCGTATCCGTGGGGATGGCTGCCGTATCATTCGGGCGCGTGGTCGTTTTTCCCTGGATATGGATGGGGTTGGCAGCCGGGCGGCACCTTTAATGGGTTGAACAATATTGTGGCCGGGACGGTGCCGGGAGGGACGACGGCTGCGGGCGCGGTGGCAGCGGGAACATTGCATTCGCCGTTGCGGGCGGCCTCTCTGCCGCAGCCACCTGCTGCGGGTGGAACGAGACAGTCGCTGATGCTCGCGAACGAGACACCGATTGTGTATTCGAAGGAGGACAAGCCGGGAAATTTTGTGTTTCAAAAGGACTCGGCGGGGTTGGGTGTGCCGAGAGGATCGCTGGGGAGCCTGAACAAGATTTCGAACGATGTGGTGAAGCATGGATCGGCGAGCATGCCAGTGTATGCCGCTGCGCCTGGAGGAATAGAAGCTTCCAACCGTGGGGCGACCCAGGGACCGGCGACGCTGCGGCCAGCATCGTCCTTGGGACCGAACGGGAACGCGACTTTTTCTTCGGCTTCGCGGCCAGGCGGGAGCGAGGCTTCGACCGGAGCGCAATCGGCGACGGCGAGCCACAGCGGGAACGCTTCTGCGACGATGGGCGGGGGAGCATCGATGGGTTCGGGCGGCGGATCGGGTGGCGGGGGAGGCCATGGCGGTTCTGCAGCGAGCCCGAAGTAGAGAACCGCGGATAGCTGAGTGGTGTGACGAGCTACGGCGCGGAGTTGTGCCCGTAAGGTCGGTTCTGTGCTGCATCGTTTCGTTGTCTTGTCGTACTCTGACATAGGAGGAGAGAAACTATGTCGGATGAAGATCTGAAGGCTGAGATTGAACGGTTGCGGGCGGAGAACGACAAGCTGAAGAACAAGGGTGTGCGGGGGCTCAGTCTGAAGGTGAGCGAGAAGGGTGGCGTGTCGCTTTATGGCGTCGGGCGGTTTCCGGTGACGCTATATAAGGAGCAGTGGCGGAAAATTCTGGATATGGCTCCGGAGATTGATGCGTTTATCAAGGAAAATGAGAGCCGGTTGAAGGCTAAGGAGTAGGACTGCCTCGTCTAGCTCGGATCTCGTTTGGCTCCCTGGGCACCAAAGTTTCCGAAAACCCCGTTTTCGAGGAGCAATGCCGAATAGCTCTTAGGGGTCTTTTATGACAGGTGGTTGTGCATTCTGATCCGGTGGCGGCCCTGTGGGAAGCGGCATGGCTGTGCAAACAATCGTGATGCCTTCCAACTGATGCTCGC
>DATHQG010000315.1:0-13831 GCA_035483075.1 Edaphobacter sp.
GAGATTGTGCGGATGGATGACGGCAGCATTGCAATCGATGTGATCCTGAAAGTGCTGGCCGAGGAGACCTGAGCGGTTCCACGGCAGGCCGCCGAGGCGAGGCTGGAGGAAGAAGCGTGAGCTTTCGATGCCGCCCAGCGCGAAGATGTACCGGGGTGCTCGGAAGATGGTTTCGATGCCGGTGAGGGTGCGGCAGCGGAGGCCGGTGGCGGTGTCTCCTTCGGTGATGAGCTCTACGGCGCTGGTGTGCAGCCAGAGGTGGATGTTGGGATGGGTGGTGAGGGTCTTGTTGTGGAGACGGGCGAAGTTCGGTTCGGGGCACCAGCGAGAGAGATAGGAGTCGAGGCCTTCGAACTGGGTGAAGGGGAGGCCGAGGTCGCGCCAGACTGCCTCGTCGCTTCGCTGGACTTTGGCGAGGCCTTCGAGTTGGAGCGCTCGCTCATAGAATGAGGTCAGCTCGGTCTTCGGGAATGGCCAGCCGCTATCGGGAACGCCGGGGCGTGGGGTGAAGTCGCGGGCGTCGAGCTCGAGAATCTGGCCTCCCCAGCGTACGGTCGTTCCGCCCTTCACACGGATGCGGCCGGTGTGGATGCCGCGGTGCGGGAGGCCGACGATTTCGCTGTCGTAGATTGCCTGCGAGGAGTCTTCGCGGAGGGCCCCGCCGCCTTCGAGGAGCAGCACTTTTTGGCCTTTGCGGGCAAACTCGACGGCGAGCGTGATGCCAGCGGCCCCTGCACCGGCGATGCAGATGTCGGCGTTGAAGCCGGCCTGCGGTGTGTCGTGTAGAAGGTCGCGAATCACTGGCGACCTGCAAGAGCTGGAGTCGCGTTGGGGCCGGCGGTCTTGCGGTTCGACAGGATGGACTGGATCCGCTCGATGATGAGTCCCACCTGTCTGTCGTTGTGGTAGCCGTCGCGGGCCGCGCGAAGGCTTCCGGCGGCGGCGATGCGTTGTCGGGCCGCTTCGTCGGGGAGGTAGCGGCGAATTTTCTCGGCTAGCTCTTCGAAGGTGGAGAAGAAGGCTGCCTCTTCGTCTTCCTTGAAGCGCTCGAGATGGCCTGTGGAGCGCTCAGCGAGGAGGAAGCCGCCGCAGCCGGCGATCTCGAAGCTCTTGTGGACGAACTCGTCCTGATTGGAGTGGGTGAGGAAGCTCAGGTTGATACGAGAACGCCAGATAGCGCGGCGATAGTCGTCGCAGTAGAGCTCGCCGTCGCGAAAGGTGGCCTTGAAGACGTCGGAGTGCATGGCTCGACCCCAGAGCCTGGCGCTGCCGGAGACGGCGACGGAAAAGCCGCACTCACGCCAAAGCCTGCCGAGGACGTTGGCACGATCGTCGTAGGGTGTGCCGACGAAGGAGACCTCGCGGTCTCGGTTCGCGTCGGACCAGCCTGTTGGTGGTGCGAAGTGCAGTGTTGGCTCGTAGGCGGTCTGAATCTTAATGACTTCGCGTGCGCCGCGTGAGGTGTAGTCGAGGACGTTTTTATCGCGCTGAACTACGTGAAGATCGTATTGGGGAATGTTCTTCATGTAGAGTCGCCAACCGCGGTCGCGACGGGTGCCGAAGGGGTTGTCGATCATGTAGCTGACGGTGGCAATGTCCATGGCGCGGAGACGGTCGAGGGTACTGGGACGCATTGAAAGGAGTTTATCGGCCCAGAAGAGGTCGGGCGTCTCCTCTGTGGCGATGCGTAGAAGATCGCGATTGAGACGGCCGACGGATGGGCCGGCGGAGAGGAGATGAGTGGCCCTGCTGACGAGCGGATTTCGCGGCAGATAATCGAAGGTGTTGAAGGGGACTACCTGGTGGCCGAGGCGCTCGAGCGCCCAAAGGCGATAGAGGGACGATTCTTTGGGCAAGAGGCCGGCGGCGTACAGGATCTTCATCGAATACTGCGTTTCCTTGATTTTGGCCCCGTCGGTAGGAACCGTGGCGCTTTGAACAAAATACAGGGGTCCTTCCCCATTCGACTTCGCTCAGGGTCAGGATGACGACTCTTTTTCATCCATATAACCTGAAATACCCTAACGATTGGCACGCAGAAGGGCGATGACCTGTTCCGCGTGGACGACGCCGACAAGCCGACTGTCGTGGTCGACGACAGGGAGCGAGCGAAGGTTGTATTTATCGAAGAGTTCTGCCACCTTGCGGCCGTTAGCATCGACGATGCAGGTGACGATGTGGCCCTGTGGGAGTTTGGCCAGCGGCGTCTCGGCCTTCGAAAGCAGCAGCTGCACCAAAGGAACAAGTCCGGTGATTCGCTCCTCTTCGTCGAGCAGGTAGATGTCGGTGATGGTTTCGATGTCGCCTTCGAAGTCGCGCAACGCATTGATGGCCTGATCGACAATGGCGGTGGCAGGGAGGGCGACGTATTCGGTTGTCATCCGTCCGGCGGCAGAGTCTCCGGAGAATTCGAGGAGCTCCTCGACCTCCTGACGCTCCTCTGGATCCATCTCGTCGAGGATCGCCTCGGAGCGTTCGTCGGTTAGTTCGGAGAGGAGGTCGGCGGCGGCGCCGGGATCCATCTCTTCGACGATGGCAGCGATCTCTTCGGAGTCGAGGGACTCGATGAGGGACTGCTGCATCTTGGGCTTGACCTCTTCGAGGGCCTCGGCGGCGACCTCCTCGTCGAGGGACTCAAAGAGGGCCTGGCGTTCGGCGGGGGCGAGTTCTTCGAGGATGTCCGCGATGTCGGAGGGGTGCATCTTCGACAGGCGGTCCTGGTCGACCTTGAGGCGGACACGTCGGGCGGGGTCGATGAGATCGACGAAGTCCCACGGGATGACACTGGCGCTGAAGCGGTTGGCAACCGTGTCGACCGGTTCCCTGGGGAAGCCTTTGAGAAGACGCCGGACGGCGCCGCGCATGCCCACCTCGACCTCGGCGATGCGGAGGGAGAGTGCAAGGCCATTTTCATGGCTTTCTGGCTGGCAGTTCTCCCAGACGAGGTCCACGTCGTTGACGCGAACGACCTTGTGGCCATTGACGTCGATGATCTGCTGGTCGAGCAAATCGCGTTCGAGCAGGAGATAGCTATCGTCATCGGGCAGAGGTGCGGGACGAGCGGTTTCGCGGAGCTGCATGGCGCCGCTGGCAGTGAGTTGAAGATGGGTGACCGGGACGAGGGAGTGACGATCGCCGCGTTTGGCCGAGGCCATCTTTAGGACGATGCCATGGACGTGAGAAGAATCGGCTGCATGCGCGACGGCAAACTCGCGCACATGGCCGACCGTGCCTCCCTGGGCGTCGATTACGACTGTCCCCATGAGGGCAGAGACGCTCGTCCTTTGATTGGTGTGCTTTGACATAGAATGGCCGCAGCTTTACCCACTTTACCTACTACCCCGCATGTTAGCCCAACTTACCGGCGATAGGAGCGGCTGGAGCCGGCCTTATCAACAGCGCGCAGCCGAAAAGGGACTGGAACGGGGGAAAGATGGCCACAAACCTTGACTTTCGAGAGATCCACAAGCACACTGCCATCAATGCCGTTATTCGAGCTCGACTACTGGCATACATGTACGCAAGGACTGCTTTGGCCGACTCAACGACAAGCCGAGTGAGCTTCACACTTGATTCGTCTCTCGATAGCGTTAACAAGATTGAGCTGACCGCCGAACAAGTCGCACAGCGGGCCGGTTTCGACGAAGATACGATTCCGCATATCGCCATGGCCGTTCGCGAAGCGGCCGTGAACGCTGTGCTGCATGGCAACTCGTATGACAGCAACAAGCACATCACTGCGTCGTTTGAGACGACGTCGGACTCGCTGATCATCCGCATCGCCGACCAGGGCCCTGGGCTGGATCCGGACAAAATTCCTGACCCCCTGGCCCCGGAAAATATACTTCGAGGGTCGGGTCGCGGCATCTTTCTCATCAGGGCCTTCATGGATGAGGTAAACTTTCGGCAGCTACATCCCGGCACGGAACTCACACTGATCAAACATAGAACACCCGCGCAACCTGGAACCTAAGGAACGGGAACCTAAGGAGAAGACGACAAATGAGCATGAAAGTACAAACTCGCCAGGTAGACGGTATTACCGTTCTGGATCTTAGCGGCCGGATCACTCTCGGCGAAGGTAGCGTAACGATTCGCGACGCCGTTCGCGATGTGTTGGCAAAGGGTTCGAAGAAGATCCTCCTGAACCTGGGCGACATCAGCTACATCGACAGCTCGGGCATCGGTGAACTGGTCAGCGCCTTCACGACGGTCAAGAACAGCGGCGGCGAACTGAAGCTGCTGAACCTGACCAAGAAGGTCCACGACCTGCTGCAGATCACCAAGCTGTACACCGTCTTTGACATCAAAGACGACGAAGCGACGGCGATTTCGGCATTCACCAAATAGTCCGCGGGCGATAATTTCATCCAATAAAAAGGCCGCCGCTGATGCGACGGCCTTTTTATTGGGCCGGGTCAGTTCGCTTCGTCTATTTCGAGAAGTCGACCTTCGGCGCCACATTGTTCTCCGGGTTGCCCTTGAAGTACTCGTCCCGGACGTGAAAGCCAGCCATATTGGCCCATATGCTCGCAGGAAACTGCTGCACGTAGGTGTTGTAGTCCTGAAGCGTCGTGTTGTAACGCTGACGCGCGACTGAGATACGATTTTCCGTCCCGGCAAGCTCATCCGTCAAGCGCATGAACTGCTGGTTGCCCTTGAGGTCGGGATATTGCTCCTGCAGTCGAAAGAACGGCCCTAATGCGACGTCCAATTTCGTGTTGGCGTTGATATTGCTGGCATGGTCGCTACCGGCGGCAAGGACTCCAGCGCGTGCATTGGCGATGTTGGTCAGGATGGTCGACTCTTCTGCGACGTAGCCTTTGACGGAGGCCACGAGATTCGGGATGAGATCGAGACGGCGCTGCTGCTGGACGTCGACCTGCGAAAACGCTGTATTCACGGCCTCATTCTTCTGCACCAGCGTATTTTTAGCGCCGATGTAGCTGCCGCCGAACAAAAGAAGAACAACAATGAGAAGAGCCACTACTCCAAGCACGATCCATAAAGATTTCATGTTTCCTCAATTTCCCTTCGTTTAGATTTCGATGCTGTCCCCGGCTGGCCTATTCGGCTGTACTTTACCATCTGCGGGCGAATTCCCTGCCCTTCTTTGCAGCGATACCTCTCACATTGTGGGTCTCCTCAAAAGTCTCCACTTGCGCCTCCGCCTCCAGAGCCGCCGCCTCCGAAGCCGCCAAAGCCGCCTCCGCCGTCGTCTCGGCCGCGCCCGCCGCGTCCACCGCCGAAGCCACCGCCGCCTCCCATTAGATTTCCGAGGAGGAAGAAGATAAGGCCAGTGTTGCCGGTCTTGACGAGGAAGAAGAGAACCAGCAGGATGACGCCACCGCCGAGGAGGAGCTCCATCAGGTTGAGCTGAACGGGGGCCTGCTGGCGGTGATACTGGTGGATCGGCTGGGTCAGATTCAGGGTGACTCCGGCGTCGGTGGTGATGACCCGGGCTATCTGCTGAACGCCGAGCGGGATCGCCGTGTTGAAATCGCCCTGGCTGGCCGCCGGAACCATCGTGCGGCCGATGTCACCGACCTTGGCGTCGTTGAGGATGCCTTCCAGACCATATCCAACCTCAATGCGGTATTTCCTTGGGGCCATTGAGAAGAGTACGAGGACGCCTCGGTCCGACCCTTTGGGGCCAACCTTCCATTTGTCCTCAAGCGCAGTGGCGAACTCGTCGATTGACTGGTCTCCGTCGAGTGTCTTGATGGTAACGACGGCAATTTGAGCGTGGGCCTGGCGATCGACCTGGAAGCAGAGGTTCTCGAGGCTGGCTTTTGTGGAGGGAGACAGGACGCCGGCGAAGTCGCTGACGTAGCCGGTGGGGGCCGGAAGGCTGTTCACTGATTCGGCCGTCAAAACCACGGACGGGGCGAAGATCAGGAGGACAACTGCCAGCCAGCGTGGAAGGTAGCTCATCGATGGTCATTCTACGCTCGGCTTGTTAACAAAGTTCCGCCAGGGCGTCCGGATGTCGAGATAACTCTAAGCACACTTAACGAGGGACGATGCGGGAGCGGCTACTTCGCGTTATGGACCGTAGGCAGAACCTACAAGGTGGGAGTGGGAGCCGGTTTGGGGCCGCCATGGGAGGGCACTGGAATGCCTTTTGCGCGGGCGAGCTTATCTGCCAATACGGTGTGCTCGTGAATGACGCTCTGTGCTTTGACGACCTCATCATGCAGCCTGGGGTCGGCGGGACTGGCGGCCTCCATGCGGAACGCGTGAAGGTCTTTGTGGTGGTCCTTCACCATGACCGTCAGGTACTCCGTGTCGAAGTCGTTGCCCGATAATGAGCTGAGTTTGTCATATTCGGCCTGGTCTTCCTTGTTCATCGACTTCGGCAACATGACTCCCATGGAATCGGCGACCTGGGCCAATTCGAGGTTCAGCGTGGTATGGTCGTCGACCATTTTCTGTCCAAAGGACCTCACCTCGTCGGTGCTTCCCTTCTGGACGGCAAGTTGTCCAAACTTTACCTCGGCGATGCCTCCTTCTGCGGCCTGACGGAGGAACATCTTGTCCTGCATGATCTGACCGACATCTCCTGAGTTGGGACCTGAGTCCTGCAGGGAAGGAGTGGCCGGCGCCTGCTGCCCGGGTCGATTCGGCTGGGTCTGAGACGCGGGAACCGACGTTGGGTCAAACTGGGCGAAGAGCAGAGCTGGGGACACGATTGCCGTGCCGAAAAGAAGTGAATAAATGCACCTGGGTTTCATAGGATGACTCCTGTAGCGGGCAAGTGAAACAACTGCTGCTCAGCTTGGTCATACACCAGTTTGGTGTATGAGGATACCTTATGGTTGCCTTCGGAGCCCAGTCTGACACTGTATCCTGTTAGATGGAGCTTCGATCAATGACGCAAGGTACTGTCACCCCTCCCCACGCCCGTCGGGAACCGGCACCAACGACCCTGCACGGACAGACACTTGGGGACGACTATCGGTGGATGAGGGACAAGTCCTCGCCTGAGCTGGTGGCGTATCTTGAGGCGGAGAACGCCTATACCCTCTCCGTGATGGCCCCGACGGAGAAGCTGCAGGCAAAGCTGTATGCAGAGATGCTGTCGCACATCAAAGAGACCGATGAGTCAGTCCCCTACCGGGAACGGGGATGGTTCTACTATGTGCGGACGGTAGAAGGACGTCAGTATCCCCTTCACTGCCGCAGGTTAGCCACGGGCACGCAGTTCGACGCTACCCAGCCGGAAGAGGTCCTGCTGGACGTGAATCAGTTGGCAGAGGGCCAGCCGTTTATGTCCGTCGGCGCGATGAGCGTGAGCCCGGAGGGACATCTGCTGGCTTATTCGACCGACAACACGGGGTTTCGGCAGTACACGCTGCGTATTCGTGATTTGAGGACTGGAAAGGACCTGTCCGATACCGCCGAGCGGGTCGGAGCGATCGCGTGGGCAGCGGATTCGACGACGCTGTTCTACACGACGGAGGACGCTGTCACCAAGCGGCATGATCATCTGTTTCGGCATCGACTGGGGGAAGCGGTGTGGCAGGACGTGCTGGTCTACGAAGAGAAGGACGAACGCTTCAACCTTGGAGTGGGCAAGACGCGGGACTGCAAATATCTCCTGATGGAGGCGGGCAGCCATACGACGAGCGAATGCCGGTTTCTCTCTGCGGAGACCCCTGAAGGCGAGTTTCAGATGATCGCGCCGCGCTTGGACGAGCAGGAGTATTCGGTGGACCATCGCGACGGCTTGTTCTATATCCGGACTAACGATGTGGGGAAGAACTTCCGGGTGGTGACGGCTTCGATCCAGAAGCCAGGGCGCGAGTTCTGGACGGAGCTGATTCCGTTAGATCGGGATGTTCCGCTCGAGGACTTTGAACTGTTCGAATCGTTCTGCGTCAGTTCGCGGCGAAGGCTGGGACTGCCAACGCTTACCATTACGTCGATTAGCGCTGACGGCGGGTTGGGAGGGTCAAAGGAGATTGAGTTCCCAGAGCCGGTCTACTCCGCGGACGGCCATATTAATCCGGAGTTTGAGACGGAGAAGTTTCGATATAGCTACCAGTCGCTGGTTTCGCCGGCGTCGGTGTATGAGTACGACGTGAAGGACGGGACTTCGATGCTGTTGAAGCAGCAGGAGGTGCCGGGAGGGTTCGATTCGACCCTCTATGGATCGGAGCGGGTGTGGGTCGAAGCCTCCGATGGAGTGAAGGTTCCGGTTTCGGTGGTTTACCGTAAGGATTTCTTCAAGTGTAACTCAAAGAACCCGCTCTATATCTATGGATATGGGTCATATGGATACCCGTTGCCGATTGGATTTAGTCCGTCCAGATTGTCGCTTCTGGATCGGGGCGTGGTCATCGCCTACGCGCATATTCGTGGCGGTGGCGAGATGGGCGATTCGTGGCATGACGCTGGAAAGATGATGGTGAAACGGAACACGTTCTCTGACTTCATCGCGGTCACAGAGCAGCTGGTCGCTAAGGGCTATGGGGCGAAGGACCGAGTGGCGATTGAGGGTGGAAGTGCGGGTGGTTTGCTGATGGGGGCGGTGGTGAATGAGCGGCCGGACCTCTTCCGGGTGGTGCTGTCGCATGTGCCGTTCGTGGACGTGATGAATACCATGCTCGATGCTTCCCTGCCGTTGACCGTCGCGGAGTACGAGGAGTGGGGAAACCCAAATGAGGAGAAGGCGTTCGCTTACATGCGGTCTTACTCGCCGTATGACAACCTCAAGGCCGGGGACTATCCGGCGATGCTGGTGAAGACGAGCCTGAACGATTCGCAGGTGATGTATTGGGAGCCGGCAAAGTATGTGGCAAAGCTGCGAACGATGAAGATGAACGATACTCCGTTGCTGTTGCACATCAACATGGATGCAGGGCATGGCGGGGCTTCAGGGCGGTATGACTATTTGAAGGAGATTGCGTTCGATTACGCGTTTTTGCTGACCCAGCTTGGAGTGCAAGACTAGACGCCGCTGCACTTGATGTGCTCGGACCTTTTAGAGGGTAACTACAACTCGTCCGGGATGCAGCGGGTGCTCAGCAAGTTCATGGGCCCGTGCGATCTCCGACAGGGGAATTCGCTCGCCTATCGCAAAGCCCGACCAGCCGCCCTCAAGCGCGGCATTTATGTCGCGTGTCGCCGCCGCCTTCGCCTCCGGTGGGAAGTCATCGCTGCCTAGAAAAAAGAGCCGTATGTTTTTGAACACCATTGGCCAGAAAGGAATCGTCGGAGCTGCAGCATTCGTGGCGTAAGTTGCAATGGATCCGCCCATCTTCAGGAGTTCGACATCACGCTCAATATTTGCCCCAAACGCGACCTCAACAATATGGTCGGTCCCTTCAGGAGCCAGGGCTTTTACCTTCGATGAGAGTCCCTCATCATTTAGAAAAACCTCGTGCGCTCCCGCCTGCTTTGCTGCCTGCTCCTCCGCCGGCGTCCGGATTGTGCCGATGACATGAGCTCCGGCTTGACGCGCGAGCTGCACTGCGCACAACCCTACGGAGCCTGTAACTCCTTGCACAAGGACCGTGCGCCCGTTGACAGACCCGGCCACGTGGACGGCGCGATGCGCTGTGATGCCGGGAATGCCAAGGCATGCGCCCTGCTCTGGCGTCACGTTCGCGGTTAGAGGAACTGCTTGCGCCGCAGGGACGACTGTAAATTCAGCGGCAGTACCAAACGGTCGATACGATTGAGCGCCGTAGCACCACACCGATTTGCCTATCCAGTCCGACGAGATACCATCTCCGACCCGATCCACTTTCCCCGCGCCATCGCTGTGCGGAATGATGCGAGGGTACGGCATGCCAACCCCGAAGGCGTCCCCGCGCTTCTTGGTGTCGCCAGGGTTGATTCCTGAGGCGGCAATGCGGATCCGAAGTTCCCCCGGACCTGGAATCGGGTCTGGCATCTCGCCAACGATCAGGACCTCTCGCGGGGGTCCCTGCTTTTCATACCAGGCTGCTTTCATGAAGTCCTCGCTTTCAAAACTTCACAAACTGCTCGGAACCTAAACCTTTGTAGTTTCTGATTCTTCTATCTTGTCTCCTTCGCCGGGAGCGAGGAAGAGATTGGTTTCGAGGCCATGCTGGCGGGTGTAGAGGTCGTAGTAGCGGCCTCCGAGCGCGTAGAGGGTCTCGTGGGTGCCACGCTCGATGATCTCGCCCTGCTCGACGACGAGGATCTGATCGGCGCGGCGGATGGTGGAGAGCCGGTGGGCAATCACGAAGGTCGTGCGACCTTGCATCAGGTAGCTGAGGCCGTTCTGGATCATTGCCTCGGATTCGGAGTCGAGTGAGCTGGTGGCTTCGTCGAGGATGAGGATGCGGGGGTCGGCGAGGATGGCGCGGGCGATGGAGAGACGCTGACGCTGGCCGCCGGAGAGTTTGACGCCACGCTCGCCGACGATGGTTTCGTACTGCTCGGGGAAGCGCTCGGCAAACTCATCTACGCGTGCGATGCGGCAGGCTTCCATGAGCTGCTCTTCGGTGGCGTTTGGGCGGCTGAAGAGGATGTTTTCGCGAATGGTGCCGTCGAAGAGAAAGGTCTCCTGCAGGACGACGCCGAGCTGCTGGCGATAGCTGGAGAGGCGGATGGTGGCGAGATCGATGCCGTCGATCAGGACCTGGCCGCCGGTCGCGGTGTGGAAGGCGCAGATCAGCGAGATGATGGTGGACTTGCCGGAGCCGGAGGAGCCGACGAGGGCCGTGACGGTGCCGGGGGTGGATTCGAAGCTGATGCCGTGGAGGACGGGTTTGCCGGGCTCGTAGGAGAAGGTGACATCGCGGAAGGCCACGTCGCCGCGAATGGTGCCCAGGCTGTGTGAGCGAGCAGGCTCGGAGTCCTCTTCGCGTTCGGAGAGGATCTCGGTGGTGCGATCGAGGCCCGCGAGTGCCTCGGTGAGCTGGGTGCCGATGTTAACGAGCTGGACGATCGGGGCGATCATGAACGCGAGGAACATCACGTAGGTTACGTAGCCGCCGGGGGTAAGGCGGTTGGCGTTGACCTGATGGGCCCCGAGGTACATTACGAGCGTGCCGACGACGCCGAGGACGGCTGTGGAGGCGAGCGACATGAGCGACTGCGCGGTGAGCGAGGAGATGACGTTCTGGAGCAGGCGGTTGGCGCCCGCAGCAAAGACGTTTGCCTCGCTCTGTTCGGCGTGATAACCCTTGACGACACGGACTCCGCCGAGCGATTCGGTGAGGCGTCCGGTGACTTCGGCGTTGATCTTGGCGCGCTCGCGGAAGATGGGGCGAATGGTCTTGAAGGCTTTCTGGAGGATCAGGCCGAAGACGAGCAGGATGCCGAAGGTGATGATCGTCATCTGGACCGAGAGCTTGATGAGGTAGCCGAAGGCGAAGGCCGCGGTGAGGACGCCTCCGAAGAAGTCGATGACGCCGGTGCCGATGAGGTTGCGTACGCCTTCGACGTCGGTCATGATGCGGGCGACGAGGGTGCCGGTGCGGTTTTCGTCGTAGAAGGCGACGGGGAGGCGGCCGATGTGGGACTGGACCCTCATGCGCAGCTCAGCGATGAGGCGCTGGCCTTCCTTTGAGAGCAGCTGCGTGAGCGTGTAGGAGGTTATGCCCTGGATCAGTGTGGCGAAGCCGACGATACCTACGATCCAGGGTAGAAGCCGAAGCTGGTGGCCGTACATGACCTTGTCGATCAAGGTCTTTGTAGAGGCTGGCAGGACGAGGCCGCTAGCGCGGTTGATGACCATGAGGAGGAAGCTGCCGCCCAGGAGGAGCCGGCGCGGTTTGACGAGTTGCCAGACCTCGGGCAGGACCTTCTTCAGCTTGGGCTTCGGGCGAGACTTGGTCATGTCGGCCGATGTAGCTCTGCCAATGCCGCGCGATGGGCGGTCAACGGACTTCATACCGCCGCCGAATTTGGATGGGCCGAACGAAGAGGACATGGATAGACCAAGTTTACGCCTCGGGCCGGAATTTGCTCAGTGGATTGAAGGGAGGGCTGCCTGACTTGATTCGATTTCACCCTTAGTTTGATGGTTCCGTCATGGCCAACGATGCAGTTTATGCGAGACGGCTGCGCCGGGCGGCGATGAAGGAACGGACGCAGAAGAGAACGTAGATAAGGCACAGGAGAGAGAGTGCGCCCTTCTCTTCAACCGCGGCCGGATGGGCAAAGTAAGCGCCGTGTGCGAGGCGGATGGTGTCGATGTCGGCGGGGATGGTGCCGATGAAGGCCAGGAGCGCCACAGTGACCGAGATGTGCATCCATAGCATTCGTTTCTTGCTGTCATCCGTGTTAGCCATTACGCCGAACAGGACAAAGAAGAGGCCTATGGCCGAGGGGATCAGGGCCGTGGGATGCGCGCTGCCGGTGGCGACGAACCCGAAGACGCCGAGCAGGACGAGCAGGATGCCGAAGCCGATGGTCAGTTTTGCCATTTTGGATAGTTCCTCGATTTGGATGCAGTCTCAGGATACTTGAAGGGCAGCGCAATGCACGCTTTGTGATTGCGTCGTTTGGGTCTCGCCCCCTCCTAACTTAATTGCGCAAAGTCCTCATAATAAAAAGCATAGGGCCGGACTGGGTGTGGACGGAGAGGCGCAGAGGGCCGGACGCGAGGCCGGGCCCTCTGCTTTTTACCCTTTGCGAGGGCCAACCATGTCAAGTGGTGCAGGTTTCAAGTTCCCTGACGAGGGAGTGGCACTTTTCATGGAGTATTTGTTTGTAGAGCCTTGAGGCGTGAGCGGAGTCATTGGCAGGCGGGGATATACTTCTTCACAACCCCATCATGAAGCGCCACGTCCTCATCTTCGGTCTCGTCGGCGGCCTCCTCATCGCCACCCTCCAATACACCGAATACCGCTTCGTCATCATCGAGCACTCCGTCGAGCTCTACAGCGCGCTCGTCGCCATTCTCTTCGCGACCTTCGGCATCTGGCTGGGCCTCCGCATCACACGCAGTCGCGAAACCATCCGCGAAACGGTCGTGGTGAAGGAGGTGCTTGTCCCAGCGGAAGCCCTCGCCCCCTCCGAAGCCCCCTTCGCTCCCAATACGGCCCACCAGCAGACCCTCGGGATCACGGCACGCGAGCTCGAAATCCTCAACCTGATCGCCCGCGGCTTCAGCAATCGCGAGATCGCCACACAGCTTTTCGTCTCCGAAAATACCGTCAAGACACACTGTGTCCGCGCCTTCGACAAGCTGGGAGCGGCCCGCCGCACCCAGGCCGTTCTCCGCGGCAAAGAACTAGGCCTCCTGCCGTGACCGCGTCACCCGAAAGCACGATTTCCACTCCATTCCTCGAAAATCATCCGAAAGGATGACGACAACCGGCCTCGTTACACCGCATGGTGACTCCATCCTCACTCGCACATCCATCACTCGAAACGGGAGTCTCACATGAAGAAAACCGTCCTCACCTTCGGCCTTATCGCCGGCCTCATCATCTCCGTCCTTATGGGCGGCTCGCTTCTCTTCGCCAACAAGATCGGCTCCGGGCACAGCCTGGTTCTCGGCTACATCAACATGGTGGCGTCGTTCCTGCTGATCTACTTCGGCATCCGCAGCTACCGCGACAACACCCTCGGCGGCCAAATCTCCTTCGGCCGGGCCTTCGCCTGCGGCATCCTGATCACACTCATCACCACCGTCTGCTACGTCGCAATGTGGGAGGTCCTCTACTTCAACTTTATGCCCCACTTCCTGGACAGCTACTTCGCTGCGCAGATTCACAAGGTCCAGTCCTCCGGACTTGACCCCGCCACCACCGCCGCGCAGGTCGCTGCCATACAGCGCTCTCAGCAGCTCTACCAGAACCCCTTCGTCAACATGGCCTACACCTTCATGGAGCCCCTGCCCGTC
>DATHQG010000316.1:0-16483 GCA_035483075.1 Edaphobacter sp.
GAAGAGCAGAAGCAGTTGCAGAGCGCGGTGAGGGCGTTCGCCGAAGGCGAGATTGCACCGCATGTCTCCGAGTGGGATGAGAAGAGCGAGTTTCCGCATGCGGTGGTCAAGAAGCTGGGGGAGATGGGTCTGCTCGGCGTAATCTTTCCTGAATCGTTGGGCGGCGCGGGGATGGGCTACGTGGAATATGTACTCGCGGTGGAGGAGTTGTCGCGTGTCGATGGCAGCGTTGGGATCATCGTAGCGGCGCACAACTCGCTTTGCACGAATCACATTATGCTTGCCGGCAATGATGAACAGAGGAAACGGTGGATTCCGAAGTTGGCGAGCGGAGAATGGTTGGGTGCGTGGGGGTTGACGGAACCGGGTTCAGGCTCGGATGCGGGCGGCGCGCGGACGACGGCGGTGAAGACGGGTGATAAGTGGGTGCTGAATGGATCGAAGACCTTCATCACCAATGGCAGCTATGCCAACTGCGCAGTAGTGCTCGCGGTGACGAATAAAGAGAAGGGTGCGAGCGGGGGAATCTCGGCGTTTGTCGTGGAGAAGGGGACAAAGGGCTTTCGGCCGGGTCGGAAGGAGAACAAGTTGGGGCTGCGGGCTAGTGATACGTCGGAGTTGATCTTCGAGGACTGCGAGATTCCGGCGGAGAACCTAATCGGCAAGGAAGGCGACGGATTTAAGGATGCGATGCGTGTGCTCGACGGCGGAAGAATCTCGATTGCGGCCTTGAGCCTTGGAATGGCGCGTGGTGCTCTCGCTGCAGCAATGAAATATGCGCAAGAGCGGCGGCAGTTTGGCAAGGCGATCAGCGAATTTCAGGCGATCCAGTTCAAGCTGGCGGATATGGCGACGCAGTGGGACGCGGCCCAGTTGCTAACAATGCGTGCGGCACAGATGAAGGATGATGGGAAGAAGGTGACTCTGGAGTCGGCGATGGCGAAACTGTATGCGAGCGAGGCGGCTTGCAGAATCTGCGATGAGGGCGTGCAGATTCATGGCGGGTATGGGTTCATCAAGGATTTTCCGGCGGAGAAGTTTTATCGAGATGTGAGGCTGTGTCCGATTGGTGAGGGAACAAGCGAAATTCAGCGGATGGTGATTGCGCGGGAGTTGCTGGGGAAGAGTCCTAGCCGCGGGTGAGACGTCGCGTGTTGACGGATCAGAGATCGAAGGGCCAAACCTGCTGGACGGTCTTCGAGAGAATCTGTTCGCGGTCCTGGATGGGGAGGAAGTCGAGGTGGTCGCGGTAGAGTGCGACGGCCTTGTTGTAGGGGAGTTGCTTCAGGGAGATGGGCCAGTCGGTCCCCCACATCAGGCGTTTGGGGCCGAAGGTGTCATTGAGGCGTTTTACCTGGGCGTCTGCGTCGCGGTAGGGGTAGGGCTGCGCGGAGAGTGACCACATGTGTGAGATTTTCACGAAGACGTTTGGGTAGCGTGCGAGGGCAAGCAACAGTTGGAGTTGGTCGGGACGATCGAGTGGGCAGTCTGCCATGTGATCGATGACGATGGTGAGCTGTGGGTGCTGCTCGATGAGAGGGACGACGTTGGGTAGTCGGGTGACGGGCGTGAGGATAGTCATCGGAACCTTGAGTTCGGCACATCGACGCCAGAGCGGGGGCATGAGAGGGCCGCGGATCCAGTCGCCTTCGGCGGTGGCTGCCGGGCTGAGACGGACGCCGCGGAAGCCTTGCTCTTGGGTAAGCTGCGTGAGTTGGTCGGGAGCAGCGGGATCTTCGGGGTCGACACGACAGACGCCGCGAAACTTTTCTGGGTATCGCTTGAGAACCGAGGCGAGGTAGCTGTTGTCCCAGCGGTAGTGGCTGACCTGAATGAGGACGGTCCGGGCGACCTGGTTGGCTTGCATGAGATCGAGGAGGGTTTCAACAGATGCGTCTTCTGCAGGTGGATGTGCGCCTTGAGCGAAAGGGAAGGCCGGATCGTGCTTCCAGACATGGACGTGGGAGTCGATGAGCAGGGGAGTGGCGGCCGCGGTGGCGAACGGGCTGATTGTGGAGGAGGCTATGGAGGCTGCGATAAAACGGCGACGGTTCCACATAGGACGCTCTTTCGATGGGAGAGACGAAGTGAACTGTTGCTGAATTATCGCAGTCAGTCTTGACGATGCTCGAGTGCAATTGAATGGGAGCTTCTAGAAGCTGCGTTGTGTGCTGGGCAACTTGTCAGGAGCGGCTGCGATCTTGATGGTAGCGGGGGTGACGCCCTCGGCGGTGGCGGTTAGAGTGATGGCGCCGGAAGACGCTGTTGCGCGGAGGATGGCGATGGCGTGGCCTTCGTAGAGCTTGCGTTCGCTGGTTTGGAAGGGGTCATGGTCGAGGAGGTTGCCGTTGTCAACGGCGATTATCTTTCCGGGGCCGCTGGTGTCGAAGTGGATGACGGTTGTGGTGTCGGGGACGACCGTGCCGTTGTCGTCGACGAGGGTGGCTGTTGCGTACGCTACGTCGTTCCAGTCCGGACCCAGGGTCGGGGTTTCCGTGGTGAGAATGAGGTGGTCGGATCTGCCTGCGGTTCGGAGTTCGTCTTTGGCGACGATTTTTCCGCCGGTGCGGGCGATGGCTTTGAGGGTACCAGTGGCGAAGGGGACCTGGAAGGCGATGGGGCTGGCGTCGGCATGGCGTTGTTGCGTGCCGAAAGATTTGCCATTGAGGAAGAGCTCGACCTCTTCTGCGTTGGTGTAGATTTCGATGTTTTCGGTGTGCGGTGACTGGTCTTTGGGGGACCAGTCGAGGAGGAGTGGTTGGCCGAAGCGGGTGGTGGGGTCGAGCGGAACGTTTGGGTTGGTTGTCGCCTGCTGATTGTTAGAGGTGGGTGAGGCGTAACCGGGGTCGACGGGGCCGCGATGAGCAGCCTGGACGCGACGGGCAATGCGGACCATCGGGAGGGTGCTCCACCAGGATTGACGTTCGAAGGCGCGGGCGCGAGGCAGGCTGGTGGTGAGGAGAAGGCCGCTGCCGGCTCCGATTGAGGGCCAGCGGCCGGCTTCGCCGAGGTAGTCAATGCCGGACCAGAGGAACTGGCCGGAGTACTCGGGGTGGTCGCGCATGGCGATCCACTGGTTGCGATCGTGGGTGTTTTCGGTGCCGATGATTTTGCGGGTTGGCTTGTCGGCGTGGGCCTTGAGGATCTCCTGTTCGCGATAGTTCTGACCGACTACGTCGAGGAGGTCGGCGAGGCCATTGTCGTAGTCGTGCGAGACGTTGGGGCGGAAGAGAGCTTGCGTGACTGGGCGGGTGGGGTCGTTGGCGTGGGCGGTGGCTACAAGCTGTTTGAGGATGGGGATCGCGATGTCGGGTTTGGGCGTGTCGTGGATCTCGTTGCCGACAGAGTAGAGGATGATGCTGGGGTGGTTGCGATCGCGCTGGATAGTGGCGGCCTCGTCACGTTCGGACCATTCGCGGAAGTAGAGATGATAGTCGTAGGGGTTCTTGGCGACGGTCCAGCAGTCGAACATCTCGTCCATGACGAGGAAGCCCATGCGGTCGGCGAGGTCGAGGAACTCGGGCGCGGGTGGGTTGTGGGCAGTGCGGATCGCGTTGACGCCCAAGGCCCGGAGGGCGGTGAAGCGGCGGGCCCATACGGCGAGAGGGACAGCGGTGCCGAGTGCGCCTGCATCGGTGTGAAGGGCTACGCCGTAGATTTTGTGGTGGACGCCGTTGAGGAAGAAGCCCTGGTCGGGATCGAAGTGGAATTCGCGGATGCCGAAGGGGACGACTTCATCGTCGATTGGTTTGCCATTCTCGAGGATGGTTGCCACAACTTTGTAGAGGGCAGGGTGGTCGAGCTCCCAGCGATCAGGACCCGCGATGGTGGCGTCAGCTTCAAGCTCGGTGGTGGCGCCTGCTGCGAGGGCGACCGGCTTCGGAAGGGTGATAAACGAGCCGGACAAGGTGCCGTCGCCGGGAGTTCTAATGCTGACGGATAGCCTGATATTGGCGGTGATTCCTGAGTCGTTGATGATTGTCGTTCGAACGTGAACGGTGGCGGATTGCGCGGAAAGTTTTGGAGTGGTGACGAAGGTGCCCCATGGGGCGATGTGCACCGCGCTGGTGGTGATGAGGCGGACATGCCGGTTGATGCCAGCGCCCGGATACCAGCGGGAGGCGGGTTGTTGCGAGTCGTCTACGCGGACGGCGATGGTGTTGAGACCGGCGTTCAAATGTGGGGTGAGGTCGTAGTTGAAGCTTACGTATCCGTAAGGGCGATGGCCGAGGAGTTCTCCGTTGCAGTAGACGTCTGAGTTGGCCATGATGCCGTCAAAGGCGATGTAGGTGCGCTTGGTGGGGTCGAGATTGGGAAGGGTGAGCGTTTTGCGATACCAGGCGATGCCGGTGGGGAAGAAGCCTCCAGCGGCGCGGCTTGGTGCGTCTTCTTTGACAGGGCCGGTGATGCTCCAGTCGTGTGGGAGCGTGACGATTTGCCATTGGGTGTCGTCGAAGGCGGGGGATTGTGCGCTGACAGGGTCGGACTGGGAGAAGCGCCAATCGGAGTCGAGCGGCTGGATGAGGCGGGGTTGTGCCAAATGCAGCGCGGCGAAGGCGTGGGTGCTGAGTACGGCGGTAGCAAGAAGAAGACTGCGACGCATGGGACCCCTTAGTTATTGGCTCGGAGAGATTTTACTTCTCGACTGTCGCGATGAGACTGCTGTGGATGGGCACTCGTTCCTGTGGCCAGACGCAGTTCATTTTGGCGTGGTGGTTGGAGTTGGCTTCGACGGGTTGTAGGTCGCTGCCAGTTCGGGCGTGGATTGGAGGTCGCTCGGGGTGGGGTTTTCGGTTTTGCGGACTTCGACTCCGAAGACATAGCTCGGGCCGAACATGTTGCTGGTGAAGAAGACGTACTTTTTATCCGGTGAAAAGCGCACGTTAGGCTCTTCGCGATAGTTGTGGTGCGCCATGTTGACGAGGCGTTCGGATTGGAAGATGCCGGGCTGCCAGAAGGTGGGTTCGTTGAGGACGCCTTCGCCAATAGGAAGGATGTGCGGGTAGAAGAGCTCGATCCACTCGCCGTCGGGGGCCTTGGCGACCTGGCCGGGATCGCCGCCATCGCCGGTGAAGAGGTCGAGGTCTTTGGTGAGGTTGAAGTGAATCGACCACTCGTTGCGCTGCATGTGATATGCGGTGCGTTTGCCCGTCTTCAGGTTGTAGCCGGCAAGGAAGAAGTCCTCGCCCTTGGGGTACTGCCAGTCGTACCAGATGGTCTCGCCGTCGAGGCCCCAGAACTCATGACCGGCGATCTCCATGGCCATGGTGCGTTTGTGGATGAGGGTGTTATGGGTGCCGTCGGTGTGAATCATCCAGATGCGATCGACCTTCTGCCATGGGCCTTCGTGGCAGTACATGAGGAGCTCGGGGTCGGTAGGCGAGAAGAGGAGGTGGTTAACCCAGTCGGTTGAGTGAAGGAGGGTCTTCATCTCGCCAGGCTTCTCTCCCGTGGGGCCGGGTTCGAGACGGATGGTGAAGAGGACGAGGGGAAGGCGTGCGGCGAGGCGTCGCTCCATCATCTGTCCCTTATTGTCGGGCTGGTAGTGAGGGCCCTGCGCGGCGCTGGCGATGCGATTGTCCGGGGCGGCGGCTGGAGCGGCCGGTGCGTTGGAGCCGTACTCCTTGCCGGTGGCGTCGCCTTCGATGTAGGTCCCGGCGGCGAGGGTCTCATCGGCATTGACGCTGACGATGCTGATCTTCGGCGGCAGATCGGTTAGCTTGCGGATCGCGCCAGTATTGGTGTCGGCTTTGTAGACGGCGGCTGTGTGGGTCGCGGGGTCTTGCTGGGTGAAGAAGACGCTGTTGGTCTTGCTGCCGGCGACGAGTGCGTGCGGGTTGCGCCCGGCGCCCGCTCCACGGACCGCGCTGGGACCAACTGCTTCGGCTGCTGGAGTGGCGGGAGGGTTGGGGACGAGGAGGCGGGTCTTGCGCGTGTCCAGGTCAAGGACGTGGATGCCGTCCGGTGCGGTGTAGATCATCTGCTTATGGTCGGGTGTGTAGGCGTTGACGTTGAAGTAGAAGCCGCCGGAGTTGGGCTCGTCGCTGATTCGCCAGATGCGGTGGCCGGTGTCCTTGTCGACCCACGTCTTCGGCGGTTCCTGGGCGCGGACGAGGGGAGATAGTGCGGTGAGGAGTGCGAGGGACGGTGCGACGGAACGAAAGGAAGGCATGGGTCGAACTCTCCTTCGAGGGCTGCGCAAAAAGACGCAAGCAGGGTGCGAAAGATTTATACACTGTGACGGGTGCGAATGTGAAATAGTTTCTTACTGGGAACATGGTGGTCGCTAGGTCTGCGGAAGCGGGCGCACTACACTAAGGACATGAGCCATTCAGTCGCTTCGCTCGAAATGACTGTCGCCGGAATCGCAGCGAAGATCTCGCGGGGCGCGCGGATTGGTCGGGACGAGGCGAAATGGCTTTGGGAGAACGCCTCGGACGCAGAGTTGCGATCGATGGCCGCAGGTGTGCGGGACCGTTTTCATTCGCCGGGCTCATGCACGTATATGGTGATGCGGATCATCAACTACACCAATGTGTGCGTGGCCCAATGCGACTACTGTGCGTTCTATAGACTGCCCACGCAGGACGGCGGCTATGTGCTGAGCCATGACGAGGTGTTCGCGAAGCTCGATGAACTGCTAGCGCTGGGTGGAGACCTTGCAGCGTTCAATGGAGGGTTCAATCCGCATCTGCCGTTGAGTTACTACTGCGAACTGTTTGCGGCAATCCGTGCGCGGTATGGGGACGCGCTGGAGTTTTATGCGCTGACGATAGCGGAGTTCATGTATCTGGCCGACCATGCGAAGTTGAGCTATGCGGAGGCCGCGGCGCGCTTGAAGGCGTCCGGGGTGCGATGGATCACCGGTGGCGGATCGGAGATCCTGACGGAGGAGTTCAGAGCGCGGCATTCGAAGTTCAAGTACACAGTCGCGCAGTACTTCGATGCGCAGCGGGCCATCGTCGAAGCGGGACTCAAGACGACTGCGACGATGGTGATCGGTTTTGATGAGAGTCTTGAGGAGCGGCTGGAGCATCTGGAACGCACGCGGCAGTTTCAGGACGAGACGGGTGGGTTGGCGAGCTTTCTCTGCTGGACGTTCAAGCCTTACTTCACGCAGATCGGCGGGATTGAGATTTCGACTGCGGAGTATCTGCGGCACCTCGCGCTGTGCCGGATCTACTTCGACAATATTCCGCGCATTCGCACCTCGGTGTTGACGCAGAACCAGCGGGCGCTGGAGGGGTTGGACTACGGCGCGGACGACTTCGACCTTCCGATTGAAGATGAAGTGACGCAGAAGGCCGGCGCGACGATCAGTTTGGACTTCGAACGGATATTGAACTACGCGCGCGAACTTGGCTACGAGCCGGAGTACCGGCACGTTTCGCTCGGGCAACCACCCTGGACTTCAGTGCCATAGAGTTGCGTGGATACGGCGCTTAGCCAAAGGCTTCCCGATGCTGGATTGCGCTCCGACTTAATTCAGACTATCGGCTGTTCGGAAACATCTGCCGGCTGCGTGTCGTTGAGCGGTGTGAGGTGGCCCGCTTCCCGTGGCGCATCAGCCATTCCGCGCCCGCTCGTGTGATGAAGAGGTTCTCGGAGATGTGGAGTTCGTTGCCCTGGTTGATCTGGACGGGCTTTCTTTCGATGAACCGTCTGCGCTTCAGGGCGCTCATGGCGTGACTGGTGAGATGAGCGCAGTCGCGGGCCCGCATCTCCAGGCCTAGATCGCGGGGGCTGAGCCCGACGTCGGAGGCCCTGAGGTCGATGATCGTCAGCGCGATCACTTCATAGGAGACCAGATCGTCGGAGGGAGCGGGAATTGGAGTAGACGGCAGGGAAGGAACGTGGAGGTGTGGTTCCTGTTGTCCGGGTCCTTGTATGGGCATGATCGCCGACAGCTGGGCGGAGATGTTTTGCCGAAGTTGGGTGTAATGGCTGGGGAACGGAACGGCAGGGTAGGGGACGAGAGGCAGATACTGGATGCCGAGAGGCAGGGTAGACGCCAGTGTGGAAGAGACCAGGCATAGCGGTTTTCCAAGTGCGACAGCACAGCCTACGGCAATCCAGATTTCAGATGTGTTCTCCGATACATCGGCCAAGAGGGCTTCGGCCTGTTCGATCTCGTCGACGAAGACACTGATTGGAGTCGGAGACCGCGGCTCGGTCGGGAGGCGAGATGGATCCAGGCCGATCTCAGCGATGGCGGGCGCCAGTATCTCGTCGAAGAGGCGTTCGAAGTGCGGGCCGGAGGGTAGCAGCACGATGCATTGCTTCTTGTTGCGTTCGCTCATAGGCGAAGGTCCTTGTCTTGTGTGCGTTTTCTGGCTAAGCGGTTCAGGCCTGGGCCATTGAACCCACGGCTGACATCGCGATGAGATTCGTATTTGGCTTGCGGGGCGGAGTGCTGTCGCGGTTCGGGTGTTCGCGAAGATTTCGAAGTGAGAAGTTCTGCATGTCAACGAGTTTGAGTGGACGGGAGTAGAAATAACCCTGGGCCTGATCGCATGACATTTGGCGAAGCATCTGGACGTGTTCTTCTGACTCGACTCCCTCGGCGATGACCTCGATCTGAAGACTGTGAGCAAGCGCAATGATGGCAGCGGTGACTGCACGGCTGTTTTCGTCTACGTCGCAGCGTGAGATGAAGGAGCGGTCGATCTTGAGCCGGTCGACGGCGAAGCGCGTGATGTAACCCATGTTCGAGAAGCCGGTGCCGAAGTCATCGATCGCAAACCGGACGCCAAGCTTGCGAACGCGTTGCATGATCTCGAGTGACTCTTCTGAGTCGACCATGAGCAGGTTCTCGGTGATCTCCAACTCCAACTGTTCGGGCTTGAGGCCGCTGGTGTTCAGGGCGCGCTCTACCGTGGCCGGGAAGTCTTTCTGCTGGAACTGGCGGGGCGAGATGTTGACTGCCACCGAACACTCGACGCCTAGCCGGCGCTGCAGAGCGGCGACCTCCTTGCAGGACTGAAGCAGGACCCATTCCCCGATTGGTACGATGAGACCGGTCTCCTCGGCCAGTGGGATGAAGGTGTTTGGCCCGACCAGGCCGAATTCGGAGCTGTTCCAACGAAGCAGTGACTCCATTCCAAGCATTTGTCCGTTGGCGAAGGAGATCTGCGGCTGATAGAGGATCTCAAACTCCTGATCTTCAAGAGCGGTGCGCAGTGCGGATTCCATCTGCAACTGCTGCAGGCCCTGCATAGCAATTCCAGGAACGTAAACCTGAGAGCCGTTACGTCCGCTGTTCTTGACGCGATACATGGCGAAGTCGGCGTTTTTGAAGAGGCTGTCGACGTCGTCACAAAGAGGAAAGAGCCCGATGCCAATGCTGGCGGTGACGATGATCTCGTGTTTGCCGATGCGAATGGGCTGGGCGACGGCGGCGAGTAGCTTCTGACAGACTTCCTCGGCGTCCTTGTCGGAGCGTAGATCGGGGAGCAGCACGACGAACTCGTCTCCGCCCATCCTGCCAACGGTGTCGGACTTGCGGACGCATGACTTCAGCCGTTTGGAGATCTCGCAGAGCACGGTGTCGCCGGCCTGGTGCCCTAAAGAGTCGTTCACGCGCTTGAAGTTGTCCAGGTCGACCATCATCACGGCAAGATTGTCCTGGGTCCGCCTGGCCCGCTCGATTGATACCTCCAGGCGATCGCGAAGCAGGGTGCGGGTTGGAAGTCCGGTAAGAGGGTCATGGTGCGCGACGTGGTAGATGTACTCCTCGGCCCGCTTGCGCTCGGTCAGGTCGTAGGAGATTCCGACGAAGCCTGTGATGCATTCGTCGCTGTCCCGAAGAGCGGTTACGACAAGCTGGACTGGGACGCGCGAACCGTCCTTCCGGATGTACGTCCACTCTCTTTCGTCGATCAGGCCCTTCTCTGGAGCGAGACGAAAGACTTGATGATCGGGGTGCACCTCGGTGTCGAATTGCGTTGAGAGATCAATTGCCCGCTGACGCAGTTCCTCGGGATCGTGGAGTTCGACGCTGTCACGGCCGAGGAGCTCGCTCTCCTCATACCAGAGCATTCTTTCAGCGGCGGGATTGATGGTGGTGATGGTTCCCGTCTTGTCGGTGACGATGATGCTGAAGGGAGAGCTGGCGATGATGGATTTGTTGAAGTTAAGCGCGCGCTTCAGGTCTTCTTTGTGTTGATAACGAGCGGTAACGTCGGTGATCGTCGTCGCAATACCGTTCGACAGCTTGACTACCTGAATCTGATAGCGGCCTGGCTTGCCCGTGGGTTGGAAGGTGGAGCTGGTGACTTCAATCAGGGCCGGCTCTCCGGTTTCGGCGACCCGTTTATGCCGTTCGAAGAGATCGGTGGTGCGTATGGTGGGGAAGACCTCGTAGAGATTTTTTCCGAGGACCTGGCTTCGATCCAGACCGATCGTTTGTGCGGCGTTGCCATTGAGGAAGATGAACTTAAAGTCGCGGATTTCGCCTACTGCGTCGTGAACGCTGTCATACAGAATGACGGAGTCGGCGCTGGACTCTGCGGCCGCTATGAGGCGGAGCTCGTTGTCCCGCGAGCGCGTCGTGTCTCGCACAATGAGGGTAAGTCGGCGCACGGAGATGGGCAGGCCTGCAACGAAGACCGTGGCCGCAATCGAGCCTGTGCCTGCGAGAAGCTTGATGATCCAAGGGTAATCAATGGAGAAGGAGCTCAGAGCGAGTTCGCGATCGAGAAGGTCGGTAATGAGGAAGACAAGAAAAGCCCCGGCCACCCACCGAATAAAGATGTCTTTCCGGCATTCGTAGATAAGAAGCGCCAAAGCTACGCCGAGCGCAAACCATGCGAACCAAATTACCTTCTCGAATGCCATGCTGGTTGTCAGTACCAGACTGGGATAATGAAGCGAACCCAGGCGGGACTGGAGAAACAGGGCGCCGCAGCCGACCAGAGTGATAAGGGTAGCCGAAGTCGCCACAATTCCCGAGCCAGCTTGTTTATACCGTTGAATCAATTCGGTCATGTGTGCCTCAAACCGCTCGCAAAAGCTTCGCGGCAGCACCAGGCGGTGGGCCCGGTAGATACCTCGCCATGCCTAACTGTAGAGTTACCTTCGGTGTGGACCAATACAACCTATGTGGTAGCAAAGCCAATGGAAATGAAGCTTTTGGCTCTGGATAGGGATATTAAAAAGGTTTGTTGAGGGTGGTGGGAGGGCAAATAGAATAGGCAAGGCATGCCGCGATCGACACTTTCCGTAGCTATCATCACTTTGAATGAAGCAGACAACCTCAGGCGCACGCTGGATAGCGTCCGGTTTGCCGATGAGATTGTCGTGGTCGACTCAGGCTCGACAGATGGCACGATTGAGATCGCCAGGTCGTCCGGCGCAAAGGTCTTCTCTGAGGCCTGGAAGGGGTTCGCGCTCCAGAAAAACTCCGCGATCGATAAATGCGTGGGCACGTGGGTGCTGTCGCTTGACGCTGATGAAGAACTGACGGACGAGCTGCAAGCGGAGATTAGCAATATGCTGGAGGCGGACGCAACGACTACGCCGCCGGTGGACGGCTACCGACTTCGGTTGCGCCATGTATTTCTTGGACGGTGGATGCGCTACGGGGGCTACTACCCCGATTTGAAGCTGAGGTTGTTTCGTCGAGTGACCAGCTCTGGTGTTACTCACTTCACGGAGCGTCCGGTGCATGAGTCGGTGCAAGTCGACGGCAGAGTCGAAACGATGAAGAAGGACTTCCTTCACCATGGCTATCCAAACCTGGAGCTCTATCTAGAGCACATGAACCGGTACAGCACGCTGGGGGCACGTATTGTTGCGGAGAAGGGAAGAACCAGCCGGTCATGGCTGGTCTTTTCCTGGAACGTCGCCCTGGTTCCGCTGTTGACGTTTGTCTGGAACTATGTTTTTCGTCTGGGGTGTCTCGATGGACGTGAGGGCCTGCTGCTACATCTTTATCATTCGGCTTACATTAGCTGGAAGTATGCGAAGGCATGGCAGATCGGACGAAGTGCGTGACTACGAGAACCACTTCAGCATGCGAATTATGCCCATAGAAGTTGGACGCGAGTGGGCGGAGACGTCGGTGCGCGTGTGGATCTCGTTGCGGTTTTCTGAATAGTACTTGTAGGCGCGCACCATCATCTCTTCATTGGTGACCGTGGGGACCCAGCCTAGTTGCGCGCGGATCCGGGTGGTATCGAAGACGAAGCTTTCCGCGATCATGCGGTAGTGGTAGGGGCCCAGGGGCGAAAGCTTCAGCTTGTGGGCGAGCTGCATCGCTGCGATGGTAGGCCCCTTCGGCAGCGAGGCAACGCGAGAGCGGCTCCCTGCGGCTTGGATGACTGCCTCATAGACGTTGCGGAGAGAGACGACGTTATCCGAGCCGATGTGGAAGAGATTGGAGCCGTTGTAAGCGAGGGACTGCAGGCAGGCCGTGGCGAGGTCCTGCGCGTAGATGAACTGGTAGCGATTGCTGCCGTCGCCGACGACCCACACCTTCTTCCCGTCATCGATGAACTCGAAGAGGATGGCGAGCAGGCCGAGACGGCCGCTGTCGATGATTGTGGGACAGCGAATGGTGACGATGTCCAGGTCGTGCGTGTAGTGGGCGAGGACCTGTTCTCCGGCGAGTTTGGAGCGGCCGTAGAGCTCGATTGGGTTTGGGGGTTCTTCTTCGGTGACGTCGTGGCCGAGGTTGCTGGCCCAGAGGCAGTTGCTGGAGATGAAGACGAATTTGCGGACACCGAACTGCTTTGCGGCCTCGGCAAGGTTGCGGGTGCCGTCGACGTTTGAGGTCCAGAGGAGGTTGTCGCCGATGGCATCGTGCGCCAGTTGTGCAGCGCAATGAAAGACGGCGGCGAAGGTCTGCTGGGAGAAGATCTGCTTGAGCAGGGAGGTGTCGCGGATGTCACCTTGAATGCTGGTGAGGTTGGGGTGCGTGTCCGGATCGGCGACGAGGTCGATGTTGGTGCAGGCGTAGCCTTCCGCAAGTAGTCTGCGCTTGAGGACGCTGCCGAAGAAGCCGGATCCGCCGGTGATGAGAACGTGGGTCATGCTAGTTCGATAGTACGGGTTTTTGCCGCTTCGTCGCTGACTGGAAGAGGAAGACGGCGAGGATGGTCATGATGGGTTCGAGGGGATGGCGGAAGCGAGCTTGCACCGTGATGAAGTAATAGGTGAGAGGCACCATCGCGAAGGCCCACGCGAACAGGACGGCGCCCGGAATATGCTGTTTGAGCGCGAGGCCCAGGCCGAGAAGGGCCGCCAGGCTGACGAAGAAGTAATTCATCTCGCGGACCGCCTCGATAAGGACACCCTTTTCAGCGGGTTTGGGCAAGCTGACCCAGAAGAAGTAGAAGCGCTTCAGGCTGTACTCGACGAAACGGAGTTTGTGGGCGCCGATATCCTGCTTGGCGAGTTCGCCCTCGCGATGGACATAAGCGGCCTCGCCCATCTGCCGGTACTCCTGGAAGACGGGACAGACCTCGCAGACGGGAATCGTCGCTCCCCACGGGAAGCCCTGATGTTCTGCGAGGACGGACTGATGGAGTTCCGCGCCGAGGTTGCCGCGCATCGGAATGAAGGTGTGGAAGACTGTGTAGTTGCGGACCGTCCACGGGGCGAGGCAGGCGATAACGATGATACAGGCGAGTGCGCCGCGAAGAAGTGTCGGCAAGGCAGGAGCTTTGGCCTTGAACGCGCCAAGCAGCATCCACAGGCCGCAGACCGGAAGGAACAGAAGCAGAGTGGAGTTGAGCAGGACGACGAGTCCTGAGAGGAGGCCGAATGCGGCCCAGCGGGTCGTAGTCTGGGTTTGAGGTGCAGGTTGAGCGGTCGGGGGCTCTTCTCCGACGCCACGGACGCGCAACGCGATGACAATGATCTTCGAGAAGAGATACGCCGTGATGCACATGTCCCAGATCCAGCGGACGGCGAACTGCATGGCGGCGGGATACAGGGCCCAGAGCCAACCGGACCAAAGGGCGATCTTTCTGGCGCGTCCTGTCTGGTGGAAGCAGCGTGCGGCGATCTCGTAGATGACCGAGGAGGTCGCTGCGGAGAAGATGCTGTTGATCGTGAGCAGTACCCAGGCTGACGCTGCAGTGTAGACGCCGAAGATCTTGAACACACCGGCGATCAGCAGCGGATAAAGCGGCGGCGACCAGGCGGTGGGGCCGGAGTGGCCTGTGAAGGGGTCTGCATAACCAAAGCCTGTAGCGAGTGCGCGCGCGATGCGTCCCATCTCCCATCCGAACTGGAGATGGTCTTCTTCCGGACGGATGCGATAGGTGTGGACGATGGTGATATAGAGGACGCGAATGATGAAGCCAGCCCAGAACATGGAGGACGGCGCTCGGAAGAGCGAAGAGCTTTCTGTTGTCTGAGAGCTTTGCATGCGCGGGTCCGGTACTAACTGCGGCCGGCGCGGGGTTGGGCGACGGCGAGGCCGCGGGGTGTGGGCAGGAAGACGACGGAGAGCAGGCCCTCTGACTCCATGGAGCGGGCGGCGTCGCGGACGACCTTGTGGTGCGAGCTGGCGTCGTGCATCAGGACGATGCCGTTCGGGTTGATCTGCGGAAGGAAGCGTTTTACCTCCTGCTCGCGGATGGGCATGTCGGAGTCGGAGAAGAAGAGGTCGATGGTGCCTTCAATGTTCATCTCGAGGCTTGATTGATTGCGAAGTTCAATCCAGGGCTTCAGAGGCGAGGCCTCGAGGCGGGCCTTTGCTCGGCTATAAACGATGGGGTCGAACTCGCAGCTGATTATTTTGCCGAATCCGTTGCGTTCGAGGCCTCGTGCGATCCATTCGGTGGAGACACCGAGGAAGGAGCCGGTTTCGACCACGAGGCGTGGCTTGATGGTGGTGACCAGGGTGGCGATGAACTCGAGCACCTCGAGCTCGGCGGTCATGGAGTCGATCATGCTCCAGTTTTCTGGGTGTGGGCACTCCGGTGTTGGGCGATGCGTCTCCGGTTGGAGAACTCCGGCGGCGCGGTCATGCTGCAGCATGATCTTATGTTCCTGCTTTATTTTTTTACGAAACAGACCCATAAATACTCCCAACTATCCATTATGCGGGATGGGGGGCTGGATTTTGCCGAGTACCCCCATATCCCCTTAAAATGTCCTAAAGTCTTCTAAATAGGCGAGATATTGGTGGACTTGAGCCTTGTCAAGATTCGAAGAGATACGGAGATTTGATTGCTTCCTTATATGCAGGTAGCAGCGTGTCAAGTGATGCGTCCGAGAGAGTTGCAAGCCAGCTCTGGGTCGGGCCTTCGGGATAGTAGCGTGGGAACGGTTGGAGTAGGATTTCGGTCATGCTTAGTGGCCGGAGTTGGGAGAGCTGGATTGCGGAGTATTCGGAGAGCCATCAGCATCCGCTGAACCGGCTTACGCATACGTTTGGGATTCCGATCATTATGCTGTCGCTGCCGGTGACTTTGGCGGGAGTCGTTTGGCACCGGCTTCTGTGGCTGGGTTTGGGGTTGTTTTGTTTCGGGTGGTTGCTGCAGTTTGTGGGACACGCAATTGAGGGAAAGCCGCCGGAGTTTCTGAAGGACTGGCGGTTTCTGCTGGTGGGGTCGCGGTGGTGGGCGGCGAAGATGCGAGGGAAGGCTTAGGCCTCAAGAAAAATTATCGACAACGTGTATCTTGGGATGTCGCTGACAGCGTCCTGTCCGGCGTGAGGAATAGGGTCAGTTATCAAAGCGACAGAGGTTAGTTGATCAATTCAGGAGATCGTGGTCCATGACGAAGACGTATGTGGGGCAATTGATATCAGAGGTGATGGCGATGTTCATCATCATCGCGTTCGGCGACTCGGTCGCGGCGATGTATACGCTTTACGCGCCAAGCCCCTATCAGCAGGCGTACTGGGGAGTGTGCATTGCGTGGGGCCTTGCGGTCACGCTTGCGATCTATACAACAGGTTCGGTAAGCGGTTGCCACGGAAATCCGGCAGTCACGCTGGCGCTCGCGGTGTACCGGGGATTTTCGTGGCGCAAGGTGGTCCCATACTGGCTTGCACAGATCGTTGGAGCGTTTCTTGGTGCGGCCGTGGTTTATGTGCTGTTTTCGCCTGTGATCGACCACTTCAATATGGTCAACAATTTGACGAGGGCTTCCGGCGGGGCAGCAGGTGTCTTCTTCACTCATCCTGGTCTCGCGATCACTCCGATGCATGCCTTCGGCGATGAGATTATTCTGACCGCGTTTTTGATCTTCGGTATCTTCGCAATTACGGAGCAGTACAACGAGATGGCGCCCGGTGCGAACGGAGGCGCGGTGATGATCGGTCTTCTGGTCGCACTGATCGGCGCGTCGATGGGCTATCTCGAGGCGTGGGCGCTCAATCCGGCGCGTGATTTTGGCCCGCGGCTCTTTTGTTTTTTTATGGGCTGGGGTCCGTCTGCGCTGCCTTCGCCGGACAGTTACTGGTGGATTCCCATCGCCGCTCCACTGATAGGCGCGGTGGTGGGTGGTGGAGCTTACCAACTCCTTA
>DATHQG010000317.1:0-32888 GCA_035483075.1 Edaphobacter sp.
AAGCACACTGCAGTTACTCAAGGAAACGGACTCTACAGTTTCCCCAATCTGGATATCGGTACGTATACCGTGGAGGTGACGGCCCAGGGCTTTGAGCATTACAGCCAAACGAATATCGTTCTAGAGGTCGGCAGCAGCATCGCGGTCAACGTTGCCATGACGGTCGGTCGGACAGACCAGAAGATCGAAGTCCAAGCAAGTGGTCTGGCCTTGCAGACCGAAGATGCCTCCTTCAAGCAGACGATCGACCAGCAGACGGTCACCGAGATGCCATTGAATGGGCGGCAGATGACCTCCTTAATTACGCTTTCGGGCGGATCCACGGCAGCTCCGGCCGGCGACTTCACCGGTAGCAAGTACTCCTACCAGACGATTGCTGTCTCGGTCGCCGGGGGCATGGGCAACACGACGATGTGGCGGCTGGATGGTGGCGACAACAACGACTACATGGCCAACGGCAACCTGCCGTTCCCTTTCCCGGACGCCGTCAGCCAGTTCAGCGTGGAAGCTGCAGGGCTCGGTGCGCAGGATGGAATGCACACCGGCGGTATGGTCAACGTCGTTACCCGCTCCGGGACGAACAAATATCACGGGTCTGCCTTTGAGTTTATCCGCAACAACTACATTGACGCCACTAACTTTTTCTCTACCTGCACGCCGGTGGCGCCCGCGACAACCTGCACGGCAAAAGACACGTTGCATCAGAACCAGTTTGGCGGCACCTTCGGCGGCCCGATTGTCAGGGACAAGCTTTTTGCCTTCGCCGCATACCAGCGATCGGTTTCGAAACAGCTGCAGAATTCAACAAAGGCCCAGGTGCCAACTGCCGCGAACCTTGCCGGTGACTGGTCCGTGTCCGACGGGCCAAACTGCACATCGAACGGAAAGAACCTCCCGCTTGTCGACCCTCTGAGCGGCGCAAAGCTCGTAAACAACAAGTATCCGACTCCGCCGACCTACAACGCGCAGGCGCTGGCACTCGAGAAATATCTCCCTGCGATCAACCCCTCTTATGACACAGGCAATTGCGGGTTCGTCTCCTATACCATTCCGCTCGATACCTATGACAATTCCTTCGTCACCCGCGGTGATTGGACGATCAACGCAAAAAACAATCTGTACGGGCGCTACTTCATCGACGGCTACCAGGCCCCGGCGTTCTACTCTCCGACCAACATTCTGATCACCACGCAGTCCGGAAACGAGCAGCGAGTGCAGTCCTTAACGCTCGGCGAGGCCTACACGATTAGTAACAGGACCGTAAACACTGCACACCTAACCCTCATGCGGCGGCGCAACAACCGTGGATATTCGTCCGAAGACATCAACGCCAATAATCTAGGCGTCGATCTCTTCCAGGCCGAGAAAAACGGCCTCCAATTGGCAGCCACCCGGTTCACCATAGGCGGTGGAACGAACTCAGTCGCGCACTTCAACGACAACACCATTGCCTTCGACGACGATGTAACGATGATTCACGGCAAACACCAGTTCGTCTTCGGGGGGCAGTGGGTCCAGAACCAGCTCAATATCTCCAACGCATATGAGTCCAATGGGACATTCACGTTCACGGGCGTCTATAGCGGAAATGGTCCGAACGGAGGTACGGCGACGGGGGACCCTGAACTCGACTTCCTCCAGGGCGCATTACAAGCCTTCCAGCAGAGCAAGTTTCAGCAGAACGCCCTACGCGGACCGATTCCCAGCCTCTACATTCAAGATACTTTCCGCGCCTCTCCACGACTAACGGTGACCGGCGGGCTCCGTTGGGCCCCTGCGTTCATGCCCGTGGATGTCTTCAACCGTGGAGTTGTCTTCAATATGGCCGATTTTCTGGCGAACAAGGGCAGCTCGATCTACCCGAATGCTCCGGCGGGAGCGTTGTACTACGGTGATCCCGGTGTATCCAGGCAGTTCACAAAAAATTCGCCCTGGCAGTTCTCTCCGAACCTGGGACTGTCGTTCGATCCCATCGGCGATGGCAAGACCGTTGTGCGCGGCGGGTTCTCGCTGGGTTATGACCAAGTGAATTTCTTTACCTCGCAGCGCAACGAGGACAACCCTCCCTTCGCCACCGCCATCAGCCAGACCCAGACCACGACCTCTGGGCCCATCAGCTTCTCCAGCCCGTGGTCTATCGGCCAGGTGACAACGAATCCATTTCCTCAGCCTCAGATCCCGACTCCGGGGACTGCGCAGTTCTTTCCCCAATCGCAGTATGTTGTCTCGCCTGCCCAGTTCCACCCTTCCTACACCGAAATCTGGACGGCAAGTGTTCAACGTGAGCTTGGACGAGGCTGGCAACTCCAGGTCCAGTACATCGGGAGCCATACTCTTCATATGCCGGTGGGAACTCCGCTTGGAGGATACGGGGCCGTCTACATTCCCGGAGTCTGGGGTGCCGGCGGCACCGGGTGTGCGGGTATCGTGACCACAGGCCCCGCCGCAGTCAAGCCCGGAGCGGCCGGAACATCGTGCTCCACGGTCGCCAATCAGGCTTCGCGTTTCTATCTGACTACGTTGAATCCTGCGCAGGGCAACCAGTATCAGGGCGGCGGCACCGGTTCGACGCTCGTCAATGACAATGCCTACGCCAACTACAACGGGCTGATCACCTCGGTCCAGCATCGCCTCTCGTCCACCTTCAGCCTGCTGACCAATTACACCTGGTCGAAGTGCCTCAACGTCTACGATGCGCAGGGGGACTATGCAGGCACAGGGCCGGAGAACCCCAACAACTACAGATTGGACTACGGTCCGTGCGGCTCCGACTACCGCAATGTGTTCAACATCGTCCTCGTTACCAAGAGTGCGTTCTCCATTAGCAACCGCTTCACTTCGATACTCGTCAACAACTGGGAGTTCGCCCCGCTGGTGCATATCGTGAGCGGAGCACCGGTCAACGTAACGGCCGGTGTGGATAACTCATTCACAGATATAGGCCAGGACCGCCCCAGCCTGGTTCCCGGAGTCCCGATCTATCTTCACCAGGCCCTGCGAGCGGGAACTGGCGTGGGCAACAGAGGATATCTAAACCAAGCTGCGTTCGCTCAGGTCACTGCTCCATGCACTGCGAGCCTTCCAGCTGGAACTCCCCTCACTTCTTTGAACTGCCCGACTTACGGGACCTACGGAAATATCGGAAGGAACGCTTTCCGTGGACCAACAGCCACGCAGTTTGACGCGCAAATCTCTCGGATCTTTCCAATCTGGGAGACCCTGAACATGACTCTTCGGCTGGAAGCCTTCAATGTGCTGAACCATCCGATCTTCGCCACCCCAACCAACGGCCTCACGTCATCCACCTTTGGACAGATTTCAGCTCTCGCAACGAACACCAATGCGAGGCTCTTCCAGGGGAGCATAAAGTTCAATTTCTAGGGGGTCTGCCTCGCCCACCCGCAACTCGGTGGGCGAGGTGATCGTATAAAGCAACGCACCATAAAACATTGTGGGGAGATTACTGTCATCTTCCCGTTCGCACTTTATACAAGCGTAATCAGATCGAGGAGCGAGTCATGGCAATACAGGACAACGATCGTAGGGAGTTTCTCAAATTGGGCGGGGCCGCGCTGGCTACAACGGCTGTGTCGTGGAACGCCAGAAGCTATGCGAGCATTGTGGGCGCGAACGACCGAGTCAAGGTAGGCATTGTCGGCTTTGGCGACCGCATGAAGGGCGGGGACATTCCTGCGTTTCAACAGAACGCCAAAGAGATGAACTTCGAGATTGTGGCGGTGTCGGACATCTGGAACCGGCGGCGTGAGGAAGGCGCAGCTTACCTCCAGAAGATGTGCGGCGGCACCGTCGCTCCGGTGCGAAACAACGATGAGTTGTACGCGCGAAAGGACGTCGATGCAGTTATTATCGCGACCGCTGACTTTCAGCATGCGCGCCATGGAGCTGAGGCGGTCAACGCAGGACGTGATGCGTATGTGGAGAAGCCGATCGCGCATACGATGGAGGACGCCCGATTCATCCTTGATGCGGTCAAGAAGTCAGGCAAGATTGTTCAGGTGGGCACCCAGCGTCGCAGCACCCCGGCTTACCAGAAGGCCGCCGAATATATCCAATCGGGGAAGTTCGGAGACATCGTGATGGTCGAGATGAGCTGGAACGTGAATCAGCCCGGCCGGTGGCGGCGTCCGGATGTTGTGCCACTTTTGAAGGAGGAGGACACGGACTGGAAGCGATATCTGATGAACCGTCCGTATGAGCCGTTTGACGCTCGGAAGTATCTTGAGTTCCGGCTCTTCTGGCCTTACTCGTCGGGGATTCCCGACCAATGGCTGGTGCACCAGATCGACACGGTGCATTGGTTTACCGGATTGCCCCATCCGCGCAGTTGCGTAGCGAACGGCGGTATTTATCTGTGGAAGGACGGGCGTAAGAACTGGGACACGATGACGGCGGTCTTCGACTACGGTCCGCTTGATGACCTCAGCAAAGGCTTCCAGGTACAGTACACGTCGCGTTTCACCAACTCCGCCGGGGGCGTGAAGGAGCTTTATTACTCTAACGGCGGGATGATCGATATGGACAAGCAGACGGTCACGCCGAACGGTGGTCTGTCGGCAAGGAGCGCGGCGGAGATGAAGATGCAACCGAACCTTCTGCCGAGCTTTTCACTCGTCGAGAAGGTGCAGACGGTTTCGACAGACGCTGACACGAAGGGCGACCCTCAGACCGCGGCCAACATGCGCAACTGGATGGAGTGCGTTCGCTCGCGGAAGACGCCGAATGCCAGCATCGAAGCGGGCTATAGTCACTCGATTGCGCTTTGCATGAATGTTGCCGCGATACAGACCGGGCAAAAGGTGACGTTCAATGACAAGACGCAGCAGGTGATGGTGGGGGGGAAGGCCTATGCGTAGGTCATTGGCGCTGGGCCTTCTGGTTGCAGCGTTTGGGCTGGGAGGCGGCATTGCGAACGCGGCTGGCAAAGGCGTCCAGGTCGTTGCGGACGAGGCGCATCAGCGTGTCGATATCACTATCGATGGGAAGGCGTTTACCTCTTATATTTGGCCGACGTCTTTGAAGAAGCCTGTTCTGTATCCGTTGATCACGGACGAAGGAATTACGGTTACGCGCGGATATCCGCTGGAGCCGCGGCCGGGAGAGCGGGTGGACCACCCCCACCATGCGGGGATGTGGTTCAACTATGGCAATGTGAACGGCTTCGACTTCTGGAACAACTCAGACGCGATCAAGCCGGAGAACAGCTCGAAGATGGGGACGATCTATCAGAAGAAGATCGTTTCGACCAAGAGTGGAGCGGACCGGGGAGAGCTTGTTGTCGAGTCGGTCTGGGTGACGGGAGAAGGCAAGGACCTACTGAAGGACACTACGCGCTACGTTTTTTCGCAGAGGAAGGGCGCACGGGTCATCGACCAGATCACTACGCTGCAGGCGCTTGATAAGGCCGTCTTCAATGATGACAAGGAGGGATTGCTGGGCATGCGGGTCGCCCATTGGCTGGAGTCGGCTGATGAGAAAGGTGGGATTTTCATGGACGCCAGTGGGAAGCCGACTAAGGTGGACGCTGCTGATACAGCGGGGGCGACCGGAGTTTATCTCACCAGCGAAGGAGTGAAGGGCGGGGCCGTCTGGTCAACTCGCGGGCGATGGTGCACTCTGACTGGCAACGATGCGGACAAGCATGTGGTCACGATCGCGATGATCGACAACCCGATGAACCCTGGTTATCCGACGTACTGGCATGCGCGAGGGTATGGATTGTTTGCGGCGAACCCGCTGGGTCGGAGCATCTTCGATCCCAAGCAACCTGCTTTCAACTACACCATTCAGAAGGACGGGACAGCGACGTTCCGGTATCGCGTGATTCTGTTTTCGCACGCTGCCGGTGCGGACGAGATGAACAAAGAGGCGGACGCGTTTGCGGCCGAATACAAGTAGCAGGCCAACTTTGGCGCTTGTCGACACCGGAGGAAGCGTCCGGAGGGAGAGGCCGTTCTCCATGCTTTGCGCATCGGGTCTCGAATTCGAGAGGAAGCTGCGACGGGCGACGGCGGAGCAGGCGAACGCCGAACGTTCCCTCCTGTCTATTCCTGGTTTGGGCCAGAACGGTTCGAAGCGCTTTGAGGATGCCGCCGAGCGCTACAACAGAAGGCTGTCGGACTTTATGAACCACAAGCGAGTCTGCTCGTTGTGCAGGGAGTCCGAGCCTGGTCGCTAGCCTTGCGCCAGGCCTGGGCGCCTACTTGTTTATGTCTTGCTTGGCCTCCAGCTTCGCCACTAGTCCGTTCAGATAGGTCTTCTGGCCGTCCGGAGCAGCGGCTAGCGCCAGTTTCATCTCCTTCACCGATTCGTCGAAGTTGCCCTGCGAACAATAGACGCGCGCCAGTCCAGAATGCACGAACCATTCGTCGGGATGTTTCTTCGCGTTCTCGCGGAAGACCACAAACGCTTCTTCACTGTGATTTTCAGCCTGCAACTGGCGGGCGAACATGTGGACCTGTATCGGTGTCGCGAGGGCCAGCGCTTTCTTTTGAGCAGCGGCGGCATCGTCCTTGCGATTGAGTGCGACCAGGACCTTTGACTTGGTCATCTCATTGTCAAAACGATCTTCGATTTCTATAGACTTGTTCGCATACGTCAGCGCTCCATCCATATCTGTCTTTTCTGTCAGCAGATAATTCGCTGCGTCGTCCCAGCTTATCCATGTGTACTGTGACAGACCGCGAAGCTGCTTCTTCAGACTTGCCTCCACGGCCTCATCCACATTGACCGAGATCTTGAATGGAACTGCTACCTTCTCCCACTCCAGCTCGATCACCGCCGAATTTGGCTGTAACTGGTCGAAATCATAGGTAAGTGCGTTATGCATGGCCGCGGCAATGGGCTTCACGGTTACGCGAAGCGCATCTTCCGACTGGTCGTAGCTGAACGATCCCCAGGCGGTTGCGGCCTTCGAAAAGATAATTGTCCATTCATTGGCCCCCGGGAGCATATGCAATCCGTATGTTCCTTTGTCGAGTGGCTTGCCCTCGACCGTTACCGGACCGCTGAATGTGATCGTAGTGTTTTCATTGGCGCCCGCGCGCCAGACCTTACCGTACGGAACGACGCCGTCCCAGATCTTGCGGTCCCCTACAAGGGGCCGGTGATAGTTAATGGTGATATCGGTAATCCCGATTCTTTGTGTGATCTCTGCCTGCTGGCTCGGTAAAGGCAGATCGAGCACAAACGATTGCGCCGGGCACACTCCCGACATGGTCGTTGCCAGCAGGGAGAACAAGAACCCTCGTAGAACTGGTTTACACATGGTGAAAGCCTCCATTCGATTTTGCGTTCGTTGAAAGGTCTGCCGTACTGCAAGAATATCCGCTCAAGATGGCGTGAATTCGGGCGACGTCGGTCCAGACATTTCAAAGCAGTACGTTGTGTTATTGACTGTTGTTGCAACCACATATAGCGTTCCCCGGTCTTGTCCTTCCAACATTTGTGACGAATGAACGGACTATGGTGATGAATGGCATATCGGCCCCCCTGTAAACTCCTCCATTCGCAATCGTTGCACGACAATTACAGGAATTCTGCAGAACAAAGAAAAGAATGTACGAAAGTTTTCGTTGACATGTACGAAGGACATCGTATATGGTTTGGCGCATGGTTAAGACACACGGAACGCCTAAGCCGACTGAGAGTGAGCTGGAGCTGCTGGGAATTCTCTGGGAACGTGGGCCGGTCACGGTCCGGGAGCTGTTCGAAGCGGTGAACGAAGGGCGGCCCGTCGTTTATACGGGCGTGCTGAAGCTGTTGCAGATCATGGCGGAGAAGGGCCTGGTCGAGCGAGACGAACGCGAGCGTGCCCACGTGTACCGGGCAGCGGTGTCGCAAGCTGATACCGAACGGCGGTTTGTGCGGGAGCTGAGTGAGAGGTTCTTTGCGGGCAGTGCGGCGCAGCTGGCACTGCGCGCGCTGCAGATAGAAAAGGCGAGCGACGAGGAGTTGGAAGCGATCCGGCAGCTGATTGAGAAGAAGGGCGTGACGAAGTAGCGACGGCCGTCCCGTTGGTGACGGTCCCAGGTTGGAACAATCTGCGGAGGATTGGATATGAGTGCAATGGCATGGTTATCGCGAGAAGAGATGGTGGCGCTGGGGTGGACACTGCTGCACTTCTGCTGGCAGGGCACTGCTGTGGTGATGGCGTATGCGGTCGTGGACCAGATGACATCACGGGCAACATCGAAGGTCCGGTATACCGTCGCACTCGCAGCGCTGATGTTGATGCCAGTGGTGGCCATTGCTACTTTTGCGGAGGAGATGCGAACAGTGGCTCCGGCGCATGCGGCTGGGTACGCGACTCAGACCACTTCCAGTGTGCAGTTAGGGGCGAAGCCGAGGCCGGTCCTCCACGAGTTGCCGTTGGCTACGAATCTTATTGATGAACAGGGCGACTGGTTCGCAATGCGCGCTGAACGCTTGTTGCCCTGGGTAGATGGGCTGTGGCTGGTGGGGGTCCTTCTGCTGGCGGTCCGCTCGCTGGGTGGATGGTGGCAGCTGGAGCTGATTCGGCGACGGGCGCGGAGGATGGTGCCTCAAGAGGTGGAGCGCGAGTTCCGGCGAATCTGCGAGCAGATCAACGCCGGACGGCAGGTGGTGCTGCGGGCATCGGACGAGGTGATTTCGCCCCTGGCGATGGGGGTTTGGCGAGCGACGGTGATTCTGCCGATAAGTGCCGTGCTGGGACTGCCACGAGAGGAGCTGGAGGCGGTGATGGCGCATGAGTTGGGGCACATAAGGCGCTGGGACTACCTGTGGAACCTGTTGCAGACGGCGGTGGAGAGCGTGCTTTTCTTTCATCCGGCCGTGTGGTGGTTGAGCAGGACAGTGCGAGAGCGGCGTGAGGTTTGTTGCGACGAGATTGCAGTACAGAGTTGCGCGGGGGCGGAGGTCTATGCGCGAGCACTGCTGCGGCTGGAGGAGCAGAGGACGGTTAGATTGCGTCTCGCGATGGCCCTGGGGGGATGCGAGGGATCGCTTTTGGGACGAGTGAGAAAGGTACTTGGAGAGGACATGGCATTGGAGGGCAGGATGACGAGTGGAGTGAGTGTGGCCGCGGCCGGCGCTTTTGTGATCGCGCTGCTGCTGGGGCCGAAGGTGGGTGAGGCAGTGGCGGCGCCTGTAGTCGCTGCGACGCGGCCGGCAATTCTACAGGTCGTGGCTGCATCGAGCGGGAAGGTGGTGGCATCCGAGCCAGACGGGGCGAAAACGCAGTTTGTTACTCCGCCTCCCCCGGGCGCGCCAAAGCTTCCCGTTGGTATATACGGGGACGGTGTGGCCGCGCCAGTGCCATCTCCGTCGCCGCAGGTGGCTGTGGTGCCTCTGTCTTCGCCCGAGGTCGCTACGAATGTGGTAGTGACTGTGGACAGTGAGGTCGAGGTCCAGACGACGAGTGGGGCGTCCTCGCCGAAGGGAGCGGCTTACCTGGACGGGATGCGCGATGCGGGGTATCCGCTGGACTTGAACAACGACTTGAATACGCTGGTGTCGCTGAAATCGCTTGGAGTCACGCCAGAGTATGCGAAGTCTATGGGCGCAGTAGGTCTCGGAAAGCCTACGGTGCGCGAATTGATTGCGCTGAAGTCGATGGGCGTGACGCCGGAGTATGTGGCGTCGCTGAAACAGAGCGGGATCGCACCGAAGGACTTTCACGAGGTGGTGACTGAGAAGTCGATGGGTGTGACTCCTGAATATGCCGCCGAGATGAAACAGAAGGGATTTGGTGATCTGAACGTGCACGAGTTGATCACGATGAAGGCGCTTGGCGTGACGCCGGAGTACGCTGCTGCGATGAAGCAGCAGGGGTTCGGTGATATGAACGTGCATGAACTGGTGTCGCTGAAGGCGCAGGGCATGACTCCGGAGTATGCGGGATGGCTGAAGCAGCAGTTTCCGCAGGCGACGATGGAGGAGTTGAGGCGGGCCGCGATCTTCCATTTGAACGATAAGTTTTTGGCGGAGGCGAAGGCGCACGGATTCGATACGAAGGACCTCGATAAGTTGCTACGACTGAAGATGTCGGGTTTGTTGGACGAGTAGCGGGTGGTTCTTTGAGTGCGATTGTCCCAGGGGGTGAGGAATGCGGAAGATTTTTGTTTTGGGTTTGATGCTGGGGCTTGGCGCGACGGCGGCGGTCGCTGATACTACCGGTACTTGCTCGATTCGGGCAGGGCGGACCGAGGAGAAGATGTCTTTCAGTTCGGAGCGTGGGGATTGCGTTGCTGGACACAGCTGCCATGAGGGCAGTTCGGACATGCTCTGGAGCAAGTGGAGCGGCGTCACTCCGCAGGACCTGCAGCGGGAAGGTGCGGCGGTGGACGCACGCATGAAGGCCGAGTCGGGCGAGATGCGTTGTGTGGGCACCGTCCACGATGCTGCGATGCGGGGGACTTATTCGTTTACGCCGGACGAGGGATTTTTGAAGCGCATGGAGGCGATGGGGTTTGATGGCCTGACGCCGGACCGGCTGGAGGGTTACGCCATGCTCGATGTGACGACGGAATGGGTGAAGGAGATGAAGGACGCCGGCGTGACGGAGATGACGTCACAGAAACTGATGGGACTGAAGGCGCTGAAGGTCGATGCCGCGTATGTCAGGGGGATGGCTGCGGCGGGGTATCCGGAGCTACGGGCCAATAAGCTGACGAGCATGAAGGCCGTCGGGGTGTCTCCGGAGAAGGTACAGGCCGTTCGCGCTATGGGTTATTCGCCGACGCAAGAGGAGCTGATACAGATGAGTGTCTTCAAGATCGACGCGCCGTTTGTCGAGAGGATGCGGGCGCGTGGGTTTAAAGACCTGACGATTGCTCAGCTGGTGAAGATCAAGGTGTTCAAGCTGGACGAGTAAGGCGCTATGCTGTCCGATTGACAACGGGTAAAGATCATTAGGTGACTGGCGCTGGGTTGAAGAGCGCGAGGTCGTTGTGCAGGCCCCAGCGGTCGGCGCACGTTTGCTTGCGGCCGCTGGCTACGTCGAGGATGAGCTGGAAGAGTTGGGTGCCGACCTGCTCGATGGTGGCGTCGCCGGTGGCGATGGTGCCTGCGTCGAGATCGATGAGATCGGACCAACGGTCGGCTAGCTCGGTCCGCGACGCTACTTTGATGACGGGGGCCATAGCGAGGCCGTAGGGGGTGCCGCGTCCGGTGGTGAAGACGTGCATGTTCATGGACGCGGCCAGTTGCAGGGTGCCGCAGATGAAGTCGCTGGCTGGGGTGGCAGCGAAGATCAAACCTTTTTTTGTGACGCGTTCGCCTGGGCCGAAGACGCCGGCGATGGCGCTGGTACCGGCTTTCGCGGTTGAGCCGAGGGCCTTCTCGACGATGTTGGTGAGGCCGCCCTTTTTGTTGCCGGGAGTGGGGTTGGCGCTGCGGTCTGCACCTCCGCGGGCGAGATAGGCGTCGTACCAGGCCATTTCGCGGACGAGATCGCGAGCGACCTGCTCGTCGGCGGCGCGGGCGGTGAGGAGATGGATGGCGTCGCGGACCTCGGTGACCTCGGAGAACATAACGGTGGCGCCGGCGCGGACGAGGAGGTCGGACGCATAGCCGACGGCTGGGTTCGCAGTGACGCCGGAGAAGGCGTCGCTGCCGCCGCACTGCAGGCCGACGACGAGGTCGGACGCGGGGCGGGTGGTGCGGGTGCGGCGATTGAGCTCGGCGAGGCGCTGCTCGGCGAGCGACATGATGGCGTTGACCATGTCGGAGAAGCTGTGATGCTGCTCGTCCTGCATACGAACGACGTAAGGGGCGGCGGCGAGGATGGGCAGGGTGCTGGATGGCAGGAGGCGCACGGGCTGGAGCTTTTCGCAGCCGAGGCTGACGACCATGGGCGCGCCGCCGAGGTTGGGGTTGAGGCTGAGATTGCGGAGGGTGCGGATGGGAACCTCGGCGCCGGGTGCGTCGATGGCGACGCCGCAGCCGTACGTGTGGGTGAGGGCGATGACGTCGTCGACGTTGGGGTAGCGGGGGAGGAGCTCGGCCTTGATGCGCTTGACGGCGAAGTCGACTGTGGCAGCAACGCACTGGACGGTAGTGGTGATGCCGAGGATGTTCTTCGTGCCGACGGAGCCGTCGTCGTTGAGGAAGCCCTGGAAGGTGTGGCCCTCGAGGGGAGGCAAAGGCGACGGGACGGCGGTCGCGAGCGGGAGGGTGTCGAGCGAGGGTGCGATGGGAAGACGCATTCGCTGCTCGTGCACCCAACTACCTTGCGGGATGGAGTGTTCGGCGAACCCGATGACAGAGCCATAACGAAGGATTGGGGAGTCGGCGGGAATGTCGACTAGCGCGACCTTGTGGGCCTCAGGGACGTCCTCAATAAGCGTGAGGCCGGAGGCGAATTGGGTGCCTGCGGGGAGACCGCCTTCGTTCACGATGATGGCTACCGTGTCGCGCGGGTGGACCTGCACGTAGAGGGGGCGTAAATTTTTGCCGCTAGACATGCGATCCTCGTGCTGTTACTGCTTTCACCAGTCTACGTAACCAGGCAGGGGCGCTTCGGGTTGAACTTCCAGTCCGGCACGAGGAACTGCATGGCCTGCGCATCGTCGCGTGCTCCCAGCTTCATCGTATTGTAGAGCGCGTGGGCGTTGGCTAGTTGCTGCATGTCGATTTCGATGCCGAGGCCAGGACGGTCCGGGACTGTGAGCCTGCCGTCGATGATTTGCAGCGGATCTTTGGTGAGACGCTGGCCGTCCTGCCAGATCCAATGGGTGTCGATCGCGGTGACTTTTCCGGGAGCGGCTGCGGCCACGTGGGTGAACATTGCGAGCGAGATGTCAAAGTGATTGTTGGAGTGCGAGCCCCAGGTGAGGCCCCACTCGCGGCAAAGCTGGGCAACGCGGACTGAGCCCTGCATTGTCCAGAAGTGCGGATCGGCCAGGGGTATGTCGATGGCGTTGAGTTGGATCGCATGCCTGAGCTCGCGCCAGTCGGTGGCGATCATGTTCGTCGCGGTGGGGAGGCCGGTGGCGCGGCGAAATTCGGCCATGATTTCGCGGCCGGAGAAGCCCTGTTCGGCACCGCAGGGGTCTTCAGCGTAGGCGAGGACGCGTTGCTGGTCGCTGCATAGACGAATGGCTTCATCGAGCGACCATGCTCCGTTTGGATCGAGCGTGATGCGGGCGTTTGGAAAGCGCTCGGCAAGGGCGGTGACAGCTTCCATCTCCTGTGCGCCTGACAGAACTCCGCCTTTGAGTTTGAAGTCGGTGAATCCGTAGCGGGCGTGTGCGGCTTCGGCGAGTCGGAGCACGGCTTTGGTGGTGAGGGCTTCCTCGTGGCGCAGACGCAGCCACGCGTCGTCGGCGTCGGGCTCGCCGCGGTATGGGAGGTTGGTCTTGCGTCTGTCGCCAACGTAGAACAGATAGCCGAGGACTTCAACGCTGGAGCGCTGCTGGCCTTCACCCAGAAGGGCCGCGACCGGCAGAGAGAGGAATTGGCCGAGGAGGTCGAGGAGCGCCGACTCGATGGCTGTGAGCGCATGGATCGTAGTGCGGAGGTCAAAGGTCTGCTGGCCGCGGCCTTCGGTGTCGCGATCAGCGAAACGTGTCCGCATCGTATTCAGGATGGTGTTGTATGCGCCGAGCGGTTGCCCGACGACGAGTTGCTGTGACTCTTCGAGCACGCGACGGATTTTTTCACCACCGGGGACTTCGCCGACGCCGGTGTGTCCCGCGTTGTCCGTGAGCAAAACAACATTGCGTGTGAAAAACGGAGCGTGGGCTCCGCTCAGGTTGAGCAGCATGCTGTCATGTCCGGCGACGGGCACGACCCTCATGCCGGTGACTGAGGGAGTTTGTTCGCGCGGGATGGTTGTCTCTACCGGATGCACTAATCTACTCCGAGGCCGAAATCAACTTGCTGCTTCTTTCGACGGGGGAAGAAGCTCGAGCCGTTTGATTTCGCCAACAATTACAACATAGCTGACGATGGCCATCAGCGCGGCCACTCCGACGAAGATCAGCGCATCGTTGAACGAGCCGGTCTTCTTGACTAGATATCCGATCACGATAGGTGTTGTGATGCCGGCCGTGTTGCCGAACAGATTGAAGAGACCGCCGTTCAGACCGATCAATTCCTTGGGCGATGTGTCAGCGATGACGGTCCAGCCCAGCGCTCCGAAGCCTTTGCCGAAGAAGGCTAGCGACATCAGGAACATCACCACGGCCTGCACGTTAGTGTAGTTACACGCGATCATCGTGACGGAGAGGAGCATGCCGGCGATGATCGGCGCCTTGCGCGCGAAGGTGAGTGAATGGCCGTGGCGAAGTAATGCGTCGGAACAGAGACCGCCCAGGATGCCTCCTACTGAACCGCACAGCGCCGGCAGGGCAGCCGCGAAGCCTCCGCGAAGGATGGACATGTGCCGGGCCTGCACCAGATAGATGGGGAACCACGTGATGAAGAAATATGTGAGCGTGGTGATGCAGAACTGGCCGATATAGATTCCGATCAACATTCGCTGATGGAGCAGCTGGCTGACGCCGGACCAGGTGAGTGGATTGGCGGCTCGTTTTGTTCCGGACCCGCGGTCAATGTTGACCAGGCCGCCGCCTCGCTCGATAAATTCGACCTCTGTCTCGGAGATCAGTGGATGGTCCTTCACGTTGTACACCGTCTTCGACCATGCGAATGCGAGCGCGAAGCCGAACAGGCCCATGAACCAGAAGCAGCTTCGCCAGCCGTAGGTGTGGGTGAGCCATCCGAAGAGTGGAGCAAAGACGACCAGAGCGAAATACTGAGAGGCATTGAAGATTGCTGAGGCACCACCGCGCTCTGCTGTGGGGAACCATGCGGCGACGATGCGCCCGTTTCCAGGGAAGACCGGCGCCTGCGCCAGGCCTGAGAGAAGGCGAAGAATGAAGATCGCGCTGAAAACCCATGCGGTGGCGAGATAGCCAGTGAATCCGATGAGAAATGCGCAGACTGTCCAGGAAATAATGCTGATGCCGTAGACGCGCTTTGAGCCGAAGCGATCCAACAATCCTCCGGAGGGCAACTGGCCGAGTACGTAGGCCCAACTGAAGCCGGAGAGCAGAAAGCCGAGTTTGACTGGATCCAGCGCGAGCTCTTTCTGCATCGCCGCGCCTGCGATAGAGAGCGCGACCCTGTCGCCGTAGCTGAAGCAGCTGGCGATGAACAGCATGGTGACGATGAGATAGCGTATGTGGGTGGGCTTGTCGATGAGAATCGAGCTTTCAGGCTTGGTCACGAGCGGTCCGCTATCAGTTTGCTCAAAGCGCTCATCTCGCTTTGATCGAGATCCGTGAGCGGGGTGCGGACCGGGCCTGCGGGCCTGCCAATCGCGCGCATGCCAGCCTTGACGATCGACACGGCGTAGCCCTTACGGCGGTTGCGAATGTCGATGTAGGGCAGGACGAAATCGCGCAGTTGTTTGAACACCTCATGGTGATCCCGTCTCCGCACCGCGGCGTAGAAGTCCTGAGCAAACTGGGGAAGAAAGTTGAAGATCGCCGACGAGTAAGTAGTGACGCCCATCTCTAGGTAGGGCAGCGCGAAGGTCTCGGCCGTGGGCAGGCCCCCGATGTAGGTGAGGCGGTCGCCCATTCGCGCGTAGATGCGGGTCATCAGTTCAATGTCCCCAACTCCGTCCTTGAAGCCGACAAGATTTGGGCAGCGTGCGCACAGGTGCTCGAGCGTCACTTCATTGATGATGCAATTGTCGCGGTTGTAGAAGATGACTCCCAGATTTGTGGATGCACATACCGCCTCAACGTGGGCGACGATGCCGGCGGGCTCGGCGTTGATAAGGTAAGGGGGCAACAGCAGAAGCCCGTCTGCGCCGGCTGTTTCTGCGGCTTGCGCGAACTGCTTCGCTATTGCGGTGCCGTATCCGCAACCAGCCACGACTGGCACGCGATGGTTTGTCTGTTGCACAGCGACCGAGACGACCGTCGAAAATTCCTGCAGGGTGAGCGAGAAGAACTCTCCGGTTCCGCCTGCGGCAAACAGGCCAGCAGGCTTGTACTGCAGCAGCCAGTCAAGATGCTCTCGGTAGGGGCCCTCATCGAAGGCGAAGGCCTCGGTGAAATGTGTGACAGGGAACGAGAGCAGGCCCGCTCCTATTCTCTTTCCAAGTTCTTCAGGAGACATCGCGGTCATGGCATTCCTTTGATATAGATCGCAGCACACGGCCCACCGGGGACAGCGTTGATGCTAAAGCAACTTACGAGACTTTACCATCTTCATATCATCGTGGATTGCAAGACATCCGATACGATCGACTGGCCATTGCTGATTGAATATGGGCCGAATTGTGACGCGATGGGGCAATGACCGGCAGGAGTATTACTAATTCGCTCGAAGCGGAGAACCTCACCGCCGAGGCAGCATTCCCCGACAAACGCGCTGATTGAAATTTAGTTCGAGTTTGCGATTGCAGAACCTGTCGCACCTCCGCAAACTTCCGTCCCTTACGAAAACACCTCTTGCGGTTGCATTTGCGGCACCGCGTGCGCCGCGCTGCGCTGCACGCGCAGCACGAGGATATCGTCGGTCTGGCCGAACTTCTGCGCGGCGGTGGCGATCTCTGCGGTGGTGGTCGAGTCGCGAAGCATCTGTTCGATACGGCCGAAGCCGAAGAGCTCTCCCTCCGCGTTCTGTGCTTCGGCCACGCCGTCGGACATCATGAGGAGAGAGTCTCCAGGTTCAAGCTTGAATGAACTGACAGGAAAGTCGATCCCTGAGATGATCCCCAGCGGGAGCGCACCTTCAATCTGCATCTCGATGCCGTTGAGATAGGGAGGAAGTTGGCCGGCATTGGCAAGTTCAACGACCCCGTTCTGTGAGAAACGGAGGACCATGCAGGTCGCACTGGCGGAATCGCGTTCGACGAGCTGGTCGTTCAGCACTTCGAGAATGCGCCGCGGATTGTTGTCGTGCTCTGCAGAGGAGCGGATGGCGCCAATAATGAGCGCGACAAGCATTCCAGCTTGCAGCCCTTTGCCTGTGACATCGCCGAACGCGATGAGCGAGGTGCCGTCCTTGTCGTTTGGCACGATCTGAAAGAAATCGCCGCCGACCTCGCGGGCCGGGCGATACTGGCTCTCGACATGCAGATCGTTGAGCTGCGGCAGCTCATTTGGAATCAGGACCTGCTGAATATGTCTGGCCTGGGCGATCTCCATCTTCCATTGCTCTTTCGCGCGCTGTGCGGCGATGAATCGGCGCAGCAACATCACCGTGATGAGGAGCAAAGACAACATCGTGGATATGGAGCCAATATTGATGGCAAAACCGAGAATGTGAAAGGTCGTTGGAATAATGTGGACAAGGTGTAGCTCATGGCTATAGTTCGCCATGATGAAGGTAAGAATGACGGCGACAGCGGCCATGACTCCTTCCTCTTTATTCCTCCTAAAGCCCCGGTAAGCGACCAGAAATATCAGAATTCCCAGGCCCAGCTTCAAGATCAACAAAAAGGGGTTCAGGAAGACTGCCGCGTGCACCGGCACATGCGCTCCGTAGAGGGGCGGCCGAAGCATTGCAGTACCGATGGCCAGAAGGACAACGAGAGACCAAACCGCGCGATGCAGGGTACCGATGCGCTCCAGACGGAACCAATACCCCCAGAAGAGTACCCACAAGCCGATTCGCACAGGAGTCGCGATGACATCGATGAAAATGACACTCGCGCTTAGTCCGACCCATGTGGTGAAGTTGTCGAGCAGAACGACGGCGTTGCTTAATATGGTCACTTCGCAGACCAGGGCCAGCCAGAGATAGGATTTCTCCTTGTTGTCAAGCCAGAAGAGAGTAAGGGCCATGATCAACGCCATGATGAGGATCAGCCCTTCCAGGAAGCCGCTGCCGACAAGGTGAGCGTTGTCGTCCCAATCCAGGCGCACCAGCGACCCGATGACCGAGGCGTAGCCCAACAGCGGGGGTTCATGAAGGCCGCCTGCATCCGGGCTGTTGAAGGGCGTGGCACTGTCCATCCACATACGGATGGCGATAGTCGCTTTGCCGTCGCGAACGCCTTTGGGCAGGCGGAACGCACTGGGGAGAGCGCTGTAAGCGGTAACACCATGCGGGGTGAACCTTCCGAACTCACCGATGCGCTGGCCATTCACAAAGACCTGATAGGCGTCGTCGAAGTCTTCCGGCATCTTGATGGCGAGAGAGCGGTCCGCACCCAGGACATCGATCGGAAGCCTGTACCAGGCATAACCGGAGTAGCCAGCATGTCCTCGGGCGGTCCAACCCCGGGCCAGTCCGCCGCTGCCCGGGGACAAATCCACATCTTCCCAACTGGAATCGTCGAAGTCCGGCTGCGCCCAGGCTGGGTCATCGCCGATGTGAAACTTCCACGGGCCAGCGAGTTCAATCGTCGATTCGCCAAGCCTGACGTGGACGGCACCGTCTGCCGAACCAGCGGTGTCAGTTTGAGGCTGGTCGACCGGAGCGGCAGCGTAGGCTGACAGCGGCAACAACAGGAGGAAAAGCAGGCGAACGCGAAGCATATAGTCACTCTCGCGACGGAGATTATACGAAGACTAGAGAGTACACGAGCGGAACCACTCTTTGCGCATTCGCGGATACCCCGTGTGCGTTGCAGGCGGCCGGGTCGGTTACCACCAAGAATTGGAGGGAGGTGCTCCAGCAGCGGGGCAACCGTCAAAAGAGAAGCCCACACCCGAGGGTGTGAGCTTTTCCCGTTTTTGGAACTGACCGCGGAAAGCTACCGCTTACGGAAGGTAGCGAGGCGGCGCTGCCTTCTCAGGAACAGGCCAGCCGTCATCATCATCGCGCCGGTTGAGAGCAGGAGGAGCGAGTCTGGTTCTGGAGTTGCTATACCCACCACTCCCGATCCGTCTGTAAGTAAGCCAGGTTCCACGCCTTCCTCAAAGATGAACATCTCTTTCCCCCCAGGAAGCCCCGATCCGCCGGTGAAAGAGAAAGTGTCAAGACCTCCTGACGAGCCTTGAATGCAACTGCCGAAGACACTCGCAGAATCCGTTGTCGGGCAATCGAAGGTCACACCACTGGGAGCATTGAACTCCAGGAAAAGGCTCGTGAAGGTGTCGAAGGTATCATTGACTATCTCAACGCAGCCATCTGTTGTTGGGTCAGTAGGCAGATTGTCGAGACCGCATGTCATTGAATCGAAGACGACCTGAAACGGCGCGCCGGGAATCCCGATGGTACATAGAGAAGGGTCTAGGCTACAGGTATTTGACGGATCAAGGACCTGCAAGTGGGCTGCCCGGGCGGGACTAGTGACGCCGCAGAACAGAGCCAGGATAAATAGAACGCGAAGAAGGTGTTTCATTCTGTATTCCTCCAAAGATGGCGCTGTGTGCGATGATTCATCACAAATGGGTTCGGCAGGGATTAAGCCGGGCACACGTGAAACAAATATCGTCTGAGCCTTGTTAACCCTCTTTGCACGTCGTGGGCCAAAGAAAAGGCAGCAAACTCCAAGGTTCTCTTCAAAGCCTTACAGTGAATACGCAGAATATTGCACATAAAACGGAAGTACCGGTGTGCTTCAGAAAGATCGATAAGGGCCTCTCAGGCCAAAATCGAGTCGCCAGGCTGAAAGTCGCCGACCTGGTTTCGATCTCCTGTTAATTGAGGTACAAAATGATTTGAACGTGCCTTTAATAGCAAGTACACGGTAGACTCGGAGTCACTCGATTTCATGGCCCCGATTGAACAGTCCGACGCGCTCGACCAGAGCAACCTTCCCCTCGCCGAGCAGGTCGTGCGCCTCCAGGCGTTGCTGGAGGCCTCCCGGGCAGTCCATTCGACCATCGAACTCACTGATGTGCTTCACCAATCGGCCGTTATTGCCGTTCGGGAGCTTGAGCTGGAGGGGGCCCTCTTCACCCAGCAAGACGTGGCCTATGGCAACGTTCCGGCAGTGGCAGTGGCTGGGCCATGCGATGGCTGCCCGAGGTTCGAACTGCTCTCCCGTGGCGGCGAGGTCCTGTCAGAACTGGTAGTCGCAACCCCGGAAGGGCGGCCGCTTAGCCTCTATGAACGCGATTTCCTGGAAGGACTCGTCCTGCAGACTGCTGTCGCGCTCGAGAACGCAATCAACCATAAGCGCCACCTGGAGTACGCGCGTCTGGCCCAGGACCTTGATGCGGCGCGCGCCATTCAGCAGAGTCTTTTGCCCCAGGCCATGCCTTCTATCCCCGGATACTCGGTCGCGGCACGTTCGCGGGCCTGTTATTCCGTGGGTGGAGACTACCTTGATGTGGTTACGGAGCCGGATGGTTCTCATCTGATGGTGGTCGCCGATGTTGCAGGTAAAGGGCTGGCGTCCGCTCTTGTTTGCACGGCCTTCCGCTCGGCCTTCCGCGCCCTGGCCCGCCAGTCTCTCACCCTGCGGGAGCTTGCGGGACGGTTGTCGCAGCAACACTGGGAGGAGGGTGCCGAGGCACGCCGCCGCTACGTAACCGCAATCTTCGTAAGGCTCGACCCAGCGTCCGCGGAGATGGAGATCGTCAATGCGGGGCACAATCCTGCGTTTCTGGTGTCGTCCGGAGACGCCCCCACCCGGCTGGTCGAAGCGAGCGGAACGCCCCTCGGCATGCTTCCGGGCTCCCGTTATTCGATCGAGCGTATTCCCATTGAACCCGGGGCACGCCTGCTGCTCTACACGGATGGGCTGACGGAGGTCTTCCAGGGCGAGGAGGAGTTTGGCCAGGACCGGCTGATGGAGGCCTTCCAGGCACTGGATGCGCTTCATATCTCGGACGGTGAGCGTCCTGCTGAAGACACCCTGGCAAGCTTGTGGACCACTCTTGATACCTTCACAGGGGGTGCTCCGCAGCAGGATGATATGAGTGCAATCGCACTTTGCCGTTTAGGCGGCAGGTCCAAGGAGAAAGCGTCCCTATGAATGTGCACAGCGGCAGCAAGGTCGAGGTACAGCTTCCATCGCGTCTCGGCTTCGAAAAAGTTGCCATGAGCACCGCCGCGGGTATGGCTAAGCTCATGGGCTTCAGTGCAGACCGCATCGAGGACCTCAAGACCGCCGTCGCCGAGGCCTGTATCAACGCGATGGAGCACGGCAACCAGATGAATGCCTCCATCCCGGTCAGTGTTGTACTTTCAATGAAGGCCGATGAACTTGAAGTCAAGGTGATGGACAACGGCTCGGGTATGGACACGCCGGCGCCTACTCCGGACATCGACCGCAAGATGAGTGGGGAAGAAGAAGCGCGCGGAATGGGAATGTTTCTCATCCAGGCCCTTGTGGACGAGGCCGAATGGGTGTCAGGGACTGGAACCGACGAGCAAAGCTTCGTAAGGCTGGTTATCAGGATGAACAAGGAGAGTGAATAAGGTGCAAACGCCTAACAAGGTTTCGCAACTGCAACTCACGGGCGCAAGCGGCCAACAGATCACCTGCATTCGCTTTGATGGAGACATCTCCTCGGCCTCCAAAGACGCGATCGTGGGCACGTACCAGGCGCTCGACAAGGATTCCAACAAGCACATTCTGCTTGACTTCAAAGGCGTCGAATACCTGAATTCCTCCGGTATCGCACTTGTCATCCAGGTGCTGATGGAGGCCAGCAAGTCGGGCCAGACTATCGCCATCTGCGGTCTTACCCCTCACTTTACCAAGGTCTTCACAATGGTCGGCATCACCAAATACGCCGCACTATACCCCGACGAGGCCGCTTCCTTATCAGCACTCTAATTCGCACCAAAGCAGGGACGTTTCGGGCACGGCGTCCTTCAGGGTGGAGAACGTCCCCCCGTTCAAACTTGAAATAGGTCGATCTGCGTAGCGGCGATGGTGGTGGGCTAAGTGGTTCGCGGCGCCAGCGGCATTCCCAGGGCTATGACGCTTGCCGGAGTTGGGATCCACCACGCTAAACATCTCATAAAGCATAAGTATGTCCTGATTGCAGCGATCGACTCCGCGGGGAGCGCTGCTTCGCTTGGGCAATTTTGGGGGGTCCCTGTAAATGTGGCACAAAAGGCGGGGAAAGTTTTCAGATTTTTGTAATTTTATAGTCTCCTATCTAGTAAATCGGCGCGGAACGGGAGTAGAGTACTTTCGTTCAGTTAAATAGCTGCCGATATGTCTTCTTGATTTGAAGCTCTGAAATCGCCCGACGAAAGTAAGGACCGGTAAAAAAATAAAAGAAGCGTGGCTTAAGTTACGGCCGTGCCGGATTTGCAGTCCCTGGTTTAGCTCCCTCCCGCGTTCGATCCGACCTTTTCACACCTTGATATGGGGCGGTCGAGAAGTTCGAGATTTCTCAAGAGGTGTCCGATGATGAAGCGCCTTCTTCGTTCGGTCGTGATTATTGCCGCGGCTTTTTTGTGCTTCTGCGTTTCTTCCTCCGTTTACTCCGGCAAAGCCGTTCAGGCGGCCTCAAATCAACCAGGAGACGAATCCGCTGGAGCCGGAACACCTGCGTCCCCGGACGTGGCGACTGTCACCATCCCCGGACCGCTGCGGTCTTTTATGCGCATGGCCGCAATCAGCCAAAAAGTCTCTCCGGCCGATGTGTTGCCGTTGCTCGCCCGAAACGTGTTCATGCAGGGCTATCAGAGGAACGTTCAAACAGAGTTCCTGGTCTTGCTGGGCCGCTACGTCGAACAGGCGAGAGAGCTTCAGATCCTGGCAGGGGATAGCAATACGATCCATGTCACGAACTGCGACGACGCGGGTACGTTGATCCAGATACTCGGATACCGGTTACGCGAGGGCTGCGGTCAGAAGAATTTCTTTCTAGACACCGCAAATCCGGAGAAGGCCTTTCTTACGATCGACTCGGGCTTTCCTCTCACAGACCTCGAAGAGGCGCTGCAGAAAGGCGTCCCATTCAACTATCCATACGCCCCCTCCCATGTCCCTGTACTGTTTGGAGAGAGCGATTGGACTACGTTGGGCGGTGGTCCGAAGAAGAGCTACTCCAATTTGGTGGATCTGCTTATTGCCGACCCGGCCGTGGCCCGTCTTTATTGGGCACTCACCAAGAACGACAGCGAGACGAGGCTGGCTTTGCTGCGCTCTCCAGGGCTAAGAAGGTTGCTTCCCTATGCCGCTACTCTCGATTTTTACGGAAGCCAGATTAGTATTCGCTCCGGACGCGTAACCGTTCCCGGAGGTGCATGGACCCAAGCCTCCTGGAAAGACCTGGTAGGAGCGAGCCCTGACAACCCAGGCGAATTCGTTCCCCGGTTGCTTGCCAAAGACAATGGATGGATGGCTGCGTATTTCGATGTCCTGTCGCGTGTCAGCGAATCGCAGCGGGAGCACCTCACCGAAGGCGGGCGCCTGAAGCGCTTCTACGACGACCTTCGCGGCACCGACCTCGAGCCCCCAGCAACGAGAGGTGTGTTTCGACAAGGTCCCGATCTCCTTGTCCTGTTCACCCGCGTCGAGTGGGAGGCTAACGGCGAACCGCATGTACCGGGAGATTTAGAGGTTTGGAAGCAGATCGTGCGCCAGAAGACCGATTCGAAGACGATCCATGAGTGGAACAAACACGGTCACGGCTTGGAGCATCCGGAGCAGTTGCTCGATGCAATGGTCGCCTTCTCTCGTGTCGTGACCGATAGCGGCCCTCTGCAGATCTATCTCACGACATGTGAAATCGACAGTGGACGGCCTCCCGGCAAACGCCTGTCACCTGAAACCGTTAGCTTGCTGGCCAGCAAGTTTTCGCAGTTCAATAACTGGTATTTGGTCTTCTCTGAGTTCCCCGACTTGAGCGACGAGTCCGTGACTCATTTTGTCAGCACCGCGGAATCGATCGACAAGATTTCAAATGAATCGCTGCGTGGAAACACGCTAGGGGCGCTTCAGGCCAATATCGGACTCTGGCAGATCCTTGCCCGCCAGGGAGAGATTCCCACCTCAGAACTGAATGCATCATGGCAGAAGATGATCGACCCATTTACCAAAATCACTTCCTCGACGCAGCTGTTCGATTCGACACGCACTTCGCTGGGGGAGCTGCTGGTGGCCGCGGGTGGTCAGGCGAACGGTTCGCCGGGTGAGATCATCGATCTGCTTGCGGGTCCCCCGCAGCAGAGCCCCGACGGCCAACGAGTGCATCAGGAATTGTCCCGGAGAATTCGTGCCGTGCTCGAAGACCAGCACCTGGTCTCACTCGATACGCTGTTCGCGCTCAGCGACGGCTTGAATGCAATGGCACAGGGGAAACCGGGGGGCGATGGAATGCTCTCGCTTGCAGGAGAGCTCAGGGAATTCGAGATGCCCCGTCCGATCTTTACCGCGAGCGAGAAGATCGACTGGGCGCCGCGAGTCTACACAACCCACCACGCGGAGTTGCAGGTGCAGACGGACTTGACGAAGGTGATCAAGACGCCTGGCACCCATGCGCAATTGGAAGCGGCCAGAGGCCAGCTCGCGCCCTTTCTTCGGGACACCCTGGTCGGTCTGAACTACGCCTACTATGAGCCACCCGGGGCTCAGATCCTCCATAACAATCCGCTCTTCGTCCGCTCGCACGACTTCACGGAAATATCGGTCGTCGGCACCGAACAGTTCTGGCAGACCCCCATGTTGTTAGGGGTGGGAACGCCGGCTGGTGGCGGCGCTTATCTGATGGGTTCCTTGACTGACTTGTCATACGCGCTGGCATCGACAGAGCAGGATTTTATCGCCCCCGAAAATGTACAGGCCCTGATCTGGAAAGAGTTGGTGCCTGACCTGTTGGTCAGCGCGACGCTTCCGCGCTGGTGGAACGTAGGACCGAACGAACTTCATGCTGTCGCTCTCTATCAGCGCTCAGGAGAAGAGCTCCTGACTGCGTCCGTAAAGGACCCCAAGCTACGGGCCGAGGTGATCGGCATTCTCTCCGATCGCATGACACCGCAGCGCCTGGAACGGACCGAGCAGGCCCTGTTGCACGAAGAAGACCTGCAGGCGACAGTCTCTCGAATGATGCCCGCGGATACCTTCTATTTGTGCGAAGAGTTTCGCAAAAAATATCCCGGAGAGGCCGCGGCTTCTGGGCCGGCAGGACAGCAATTGGAGGACCTCGCACGTCAGCATCCGGCAGACGTCAGTGGCGAGCGCATATCGAAAGATTTCGGTGTCCCGCACCCAACACTCGCACGGACCTACGGCCGCGAGCTGCTGAATGTAAAACCCTTCCCCTTCTTCGGAGGCTATTCGAGCCGCCTGTTCGGCGAGTCGTGGGAATCCAGCAATTTGTATTGGGCCCGCTTGGCGGATGAGATGGGCTACTCACCGGTGATGCTGAACCGCCTTGTTCCCGAACTGACACGCCACATGACCGCAAAGATCTTTGCCACGGACCTCGAGGACTGGCCAGCTATGGTGCGTGCGATGCGAGAGACGGGAGAGGAATTGCGGCAGGGCAAGATCGCCTCCTTGCCCGCAGCGACTACGACCGCGCTGCGTCAGGAACAGACAGTCAGAGACTCAAACACGCAATAGGAGAGCCATGATGAAGAAATATTTTTTACTTCTCTGCTTACTTGCAATTCCCTTCTCCGGCGGTGGAGCGGGAGCGGCGGCCCAGGATGACGCGTCGCGCATTCGCGTGAGTGTCGTTCTAGTGCAGCTGAACGTGGCCGTAACAGACAACAAGGGAAACTACGTCAGCGGCCTTGGCCCCGAAGATTTCATGATTACCGAGGACAAGATCACGGAAAAGACCGCTACCTTTGAAGAAGGCAACGGACCGACCCGCAGAGTGATCGACGTTGGTTCCGACGGCAAGTCCTCTGCACAAGTCTTCGATATGCCCTCGGCCGACTCAGCAACCGGCGGGACAGCGCAATTTGCCGGGGCCAATGTCTTCATCCTCTTCGACACCAGCAACTACATGTACCGGGGATTTGTCTTCGCGCAGGACGCTATCGCCGATTTCATTCGCTCACTTGAAGGCGTAAGCAAATTGGCTCTGTATTCCTACAGCCGCGATCTCTCCAAGGTCACCACACTTACGCCTGACCGCTCCCAGGTCCTAAGGGGCGTGCGCAATACGGTCGCAGGAGACGACGCGGCACTCTATAACGGCCTTTTACTGACAGTGAAGGACGCCGCCCAGTTAACGGGACGCAAGGCCATCGTGGTCTTCTCCAACGGGCCCGACAACGCCAGCCTGGTGCCGCCGGAGGACGTGGCCGAATTGGCCCAATCGACTGGAACGATCATTTACATGATCAGTACGCAGCAGGCCGAGTCAGAACCGGTTTCGACCGCTGTCTTTGAACGCATGAGCAAGGCCACGGGCGGTAAAGCCTATTTCGCGAAGGACTGGCAGGATGAAAAACAGGCGTTTGCATCAATCCGCGACGATCTGGCGCACCTCTATGCGATCAGCTACTACCCGGCGCCGAATCCCAACCGAGGGTGGCGAGCGATCTCGGTGAAGCTCGTGGGCAAGAACCTGCAGAAGTATCACATTCGTACCCGGGCCGGTTACCGTCTCCTTCAGACGACCCAGGCGACCCCGCCACCTGAGTCGGAGACCGCTTTGAAGTAAAACCGCCACGATCCCTCAAGCCTGGCTCATATACCCCATGCCTGCAAGAACACCGCGCATGTAAGAGAAGCTGCCGATGGCGCCGGGCATCGGATCGTCGGCGTGGACCTCGTATTCCAAATCGACGAAGCCCTTGTACTTAATTGCGATAAGCGCCTCAAAGATCGCGCGAACCGGCATGATACCGTCTCCGACGGTGACCTGGCTCTCTTTGCTCGTGAAGTTCGTCAGGTCTTTGATATGGACGTCGAATAACCGCGGCCCCACTTCGTGGATTGCCTTCACCACATCAGTGCCCGCGCGCACGGTGTGCCCGACATCGATGCAACATCCCATGCGTGGGTCCATGTTCTTCACTGCACTCAGCACATCGAGTGGAGAATGCCACAACTTGTCCTCCGGCCCATGGTTGTGAATCGCCAGGCGAATGTCATACTCCTTCACGAACTTCTCGATGCGAGGAAGGGTCGTAGGTGCGGGGTCGCCGGCGACAATCACGGAGATCCCCGCTCGCTTGCAGTATTCGAACTTGCTGCGGATGTCGTCATCTTCGTCCTTGGGGAAGTAGATGGTTCCGGCAGCGTGGAGTTTGATGCCGGCCGCGGCATAGTCCGCTAACGCTTTCGCCTCCTCCGTCGGTTCCGTTGGAAGATGGTCCTTGACGTCCTTGACATTCAGCTCATTTACATTGAGCTGCTTCATGTAAGCGATCAACTGCGCGCGCGTGAAGTTGCGGAAGGTGTAGCTGGCCAGACCCAGACGAATGGGCGACGGCTTACCAGTCGCAGGTGACGGCTGTGCCAATAGCGGGACAGTGCGCGAGGTGACGCTCGCTGCCGCGATGAGTGCACCGGACTGGACGAAGTTACGACGTGAAAAAACGTTTTTCATGGCAGGCCTTTGCTCGCGTGTTCTTAAGAGTTGTTTTGTATCGATCGATTCGTTGATGGTTTCGGTGGCCGAGCGCCCTATAGATGCGGCGCCCATCCCTTTTCATACTCGCGGCCCCAGTACTTCATGGCGTGCGCATCGTCCTGGACCTTCCCGTCAGTGGTGTCCAGCTGCAGCTCCCGGTTGACCTCCCAGGCAACGTTGGAGAGCTGAAGCATGGTGACGGCGACGTTTCCTACAGCGATTGGAGCGTTGAGTTTTGTTCCCTTTTGAATTCCAGCGATAAAGTTTGCAAAGTGCAGGTCCGTCATGGAGTCGCGGCCCGTGAGGTCAGACGACGAGGTCGCCTTGCCGGTCTTGAATTCGCTCGTCTTGTTGCCTTTAAGATCGTAGATCTCATATCCGTCACGATCGACCAGCACGCTGCCGGTGGTCCCCATGATCGTCGAACCGCGGTCACGGTTGTAGTACTTCATCCCATTGCAGCACTTACCCTCCCACGAGATCATCTTGTCGTCGTAGTCGAAGCTGGTCATCAGCGTGTCGTAGAACTGCCAGTCGTCCTTAAACTGATATCTGCCTCCGGTAGAAGTAATACGGTGAGGAAAGTCCACGCCAAGCGCCCATCGACAGACGTCGACCTCATGCGTGCCATTGTTGAGCGTTTCGCCAGTACCCCAGGTCTTGAACCAGTGCCAGTTATACGGCTGCACATTGTCTTTGTACGCAACGCGGGGCGCAGGGCCCTGCCACAGGTCCCAATCGAGCTGCGCCGGTACGGGAACTTCCTTCCCAGTCCCTATCGATTTTCTGACGTTGCTATACCAGGCTTTGGCAAAGTAAGCCCTGCCGATGACACCGCTATGGATCTTGTCGACAATCTCAATGGTGTGCGGGGACGAGCGCTGCTGGGTCCCCATCTGCACAAGCTTCTGATACTTCTGCTGGGCCTGCACCAGGAGCGCGCCTTCTGCAGGGTTGTGGCTGCAGGGCTTCTCTACATAGACGTTCTTTCCCGCCTGCAGCCCCAGGATGGCCATCGGAGCGTGCCAGTGGTCGGGAGTGGCGATCGTGATGGCATCGACGTCCTTCTTCTGGAGAATATGACGAAAATCCTGGTCGGTCGCGGGCGCCTCACCCATCTCTTTCTCCGTGGCAGCGGCGAACTTTTTGAGGATGTTGGTGTCCACATCGCACACATAGGCGATTCGTGCAGTGCTCTTGTTCGCCTTGAGCGCGGAAAGATGGGCGTAGGCGCGCCCATTGAGGCCGATCACCGCAAAATTAAGTCGATCATTCGAGCCCATAATCTGACCGTAGCTCTTGGCCGTCGATCCGATGGCCAAACCCGCTGCTCCTACTGCAAGCGTGTCGAGAAACTCACGTCTGGTAACCATTTTTTCTCCTTCGAAACAGTGAATGCCACAATATAGATCTTTGGCTGAGGGGTTCCTTATACACAGTAATGGACGCGTTCGCGTTTGGATCATTCCGCCGCTCAACTTAACAAAACTTAACTCATCATGCTAAAACGTACCTGAATCGATCAGGCATTGCTTCATTCCTGCCCAACTGATGCGGGTGGAGGCCTCCGGCGTACCTGCTCCTCGCCAATGCGTCTCCAGGCTGACGGCATCGTGGTAGCCTGCCGTTTTGAGAGCGCGGAACTGTGCGGTCCAATCGATATACCCTTTGTCGACCGGCGACCATACGATCTTCCCCGCGGCGTCCTTGACGGCGTTCTTACAGTGGCAATGGTGGATCCGGTTCTTGGGCAAGCTGTCCCAGCCTCCGGGGAAGGCGTCCATCTCGCCGCGCATCACGGCGTTCCCGGGGTCCCAGTTCAGGGCAAAGTTCGGGGTTTGAATGGCGGCAAGAACTTTGGCAGCTTCGCGGCCGGTCGCGGTATTGCAGGCGAACTCATTTTCAATCACGAGAAGAAGGCCCTGCTTGCCGACGATCTCGGCGGTAGCGCGAAGCTTTTCGTCGATGGCCGCGCGATAAGGGGCCACGTTCTCGAGCCGCCAGAAGTCGAAGCAACGAATCTTGTTCGTCTTGAACCGCTTTGCCAGCGAGATGCTCCGCTCGATGACTTCGTCCTGATGCTTGTAGGCGACCTCTGCAGCTCCATGCATGTCCTCTTTGGAGCTGTACTGAGACTTGGGGGCGCCGGGCCAGTCCACCTTGAACAACGGGCTTGCAATGTCCGTCACCTGCAGGTTGTACTTTGCCAAAATCTTCTGCGCCTCAGCAATTTCGGCGTCCGAAGAGGCTTGGAGGTTCTTGCCCCACATCTCGCGGAGTTCGACCCATTGCAGGCCGAAGTCGTTCGCGATGACAGAGCATGCGTGATCAAAATCCTGTGAGATTTCATCGGAGATAACGGCGATTTTGAATGACGACTGCGATGCCGCAGCCATACCAAAGAGTGGAGGTGTCGCACAGGCCGCAACCGTCAGTCCTGCTCCTGTAATAAATCTTCGTCTTGAAACACCTTCCATGCTCATCCTGATTCTTGGTGCTAACCCGGGATGGATTGCACTAACTTCATCATGTTAGATACCGGTCACCCCATACGGGCAGTGACCGGCGAACAGAATAACAATCTAAGACAGCCTCTAGGACGTTAACTTTAGTTAAGACAGCCCTAGATCATGAATCTCACCGACTAGAGGAGAGGCGGTCGATGCAGCACACCGACCGCTTCATGGAGCGGGTAGGACGTTGAGTCTGCGCGGGTTCGATCTAGAACGTCAGCCGACCTCCCAGCTGGATGACACGTTGGGTGCCCTGTGCCCCGGTGATCTTGCCGTCGTTGCCCGACGAGAGGGACGTTGTCGGATTGCCGACGCTCACCCAGTTCAAGGCATTAGTGCCTTCGGCACGGAACTGGAACGCTATTCCATGCTCGAAGGAAAAGGTGCGGAAGATTCCGAGATCCATGTCGCGGAACCCGGGTCCGAGTATGGAGTCGCGCGTCACATTACCATCGGCGCCACCAGGACCGATGCCGGTCGTAGTCGTGCAGATGCCAGTATTAGCGTTGGCCTGGCAGTTCGCGGCGAAGGCAGCGGTGTTGAACCACGCCGTCAACTCACTCCCAGTGGTGCAAATCCGGCAGCCGTGATTGAGCTTTGGGTTAACGCCAGGAACCGCGTTGGGGCGGTTCGCGTTCGAACTGTCAAAGTTCTGGTTGGACCCTGTGGTCATATTTAACGGCTGGCCGCTGGTCATATAGAGGACCGGCGCGATCTGCCAGCCGTTTAATACTTGTTTCAGGAACATGCTCGATCCGTGGAAGTAGTCGATGTTCCATATGGCGGAGATCGCCGCGTTGTTGGTCCGGTTAGCATCCATCGGGCCCCTTTCCTCCGCGAGGCCGCCGCCGACGGCGCCCAAACTATTATTGCTGAGGGTGAAGGGATTGCCTAAGTAACCAAAATTCTGCGCGGTCATCTGTCCAATCGCCGACTCGTTTGAGCTTTGTAGCGCGCGGCTCCAGACATAGAAACCGCTGATAGTGAAGCCATGCGACAACTGCTTCCTCGCCGAGACTTGAAGGGCGTTGTAATTGGCGTGCTGATTTGTGATCAGATAGATGTTCTGCCCCATGGTGCCGGTGTTGATGCCGGCCGGACCGCTTGGACAAGGCCCGACACAGGGATCGAACTGGCGCCGGTTGGCGACGCTTTGCGCTGAAGTGCTGGGCTTACCGAAAGCAGTTGAATAAGGAGCGTAGTTGCCGTCGATCATGGTGGGCACGTTATGCGAGAGCGTACCTACATACGCCACCGTCAAAGTTACCTGGGCGGGCAATTGTCGCTGCACGGACGTGTTGAACTGGTAGATGTAAGGATATTGCGCGTTCTTGTCGATGCTCTCGACGGCGGCCGTGGGGAAGAACTTCGGCGCGCTTGGCGAATAGACGTACGGGAAGATGCCGCCGCCAGGCTCCGTGGAGGGGAAATCACCCGGGGTCGAGTAGATATTGGTGATTGAATTAAGAGGACCGAAGGTCTGACGTATGGCGAACGGTGCGCCGTTGCCGGGTTGGTTCCACTCGTTGCCGCTGGTGGTGCCGTAGAAGACGCCCGCGGCGCCGCGAAATGCGGTTTTGCCGTCCCCATATGGGTCCCATGCAAAACCGACACGCGGCGCAATATGATGGAATTTTGTGGTGATTATGCCGCGACCGATGCCCGGGTCCCCCGGGAACAACATGCCCTTCGGCGCGGCCGGTGTCACGGTGGATTGCACGCCGGGAACGAACGATGCCGTCCTGTTCAGCGACTCGACGGGAACCGTATCGATGTCCCAACGGATTCCAAGGTTTGCTGTGAACCGGGGTGTGATCCGGTAATCGTCCTGCGCGAACACCGCAGTGTGCCAATAACTGATCAGCGTTGTATAAGGCGTGTCCTGTTCGAACGAGGAGGCCTGGCCGGTGACCCAGTCCGAAAACACATTGCTCGTGGACGTGGGTGCGGAGGTCGCAAAACTGATGGTTCCAAAGTTCAACAGATCGGCCCAGAACATAGTCTTGTCGAGAGCGAACTCACCGCCGAGGGAAAGGGTGTGTCTACCCTTGACCAGGCTGACCATGTCTCGTAACTCATAGTTGTTAGAGCCCGTGAACGGACCCGCGTTCGTCGTGGTCGCGTTAAAGGCCCCCGATGGGGAGAAATTGGGCAGTGCGTTCGGTCCCTGGATGAGGAAGTTCGAGCCGTATGTGGCGAGGGTTTGCGTCGACGGGCCGCTCCCTGGCAGGTTGACGCGTCCGCCCGCTGCCCGCGTGAACGTAAGCCAGAACTGATTCGCCGTGGTGGGGCTGAAGGTGTGAACATCGCTGATGTTGATATTCCACTGATTCGCAGCGGACTGATTGATGGTCCACGGGACCTGACTGCCGCTGGTGCCGCCTCCGAATGCGCCTTGCACGTTCCTGACGAAGAAGAAGGTCGCCGTCGCATGGTCCTTGGCGCCGAATACCTGGTCATACTTGCCCAGGTATTCGTTTGACGTTATCGGAGTGTTGTAGACGCCAGTGTAGGCCCCGCCTCCGGTCGCGGGCTTGAGAGCGCCGTTGGGCAGCGGGACGGAAGTGCCAAATGAGTTGCTTACGTTGTCGAAGTTTGCAATGGTCGTATCCAGGAGGGCCTGGGGGATGCAGTTCAGTGTGGCAACCTGGCAATTTGGGCTACTGTTTGTTCCCTTCACCTGCGTCTTAGTGCCCGGCGCGTTGACCTTGAAGGTGTCTCCGGTAAAGTCGCCCAGGCGCTCGGCAGCCGTGGGCACGATGGCGCCATTGAGCTGTTGTCCGGCCACCTGGCGCAGACCGCCATAGCTGAAAAAGAAGAAGGCCTTGTCGTGAATGATGGGGCCACCGACGGTACCGCCAAATTGGTTGCGATGGTAAGGCAATTTGACTGCCGCGGCGCCCTGTCCCGCGGTCCAGGGAAAGGCGTTGAAGTCGGTGTTGCGGTTGAACTCGAACAA
>DATHQG010000318.1:0-7822 GCA_035483075.1 Edaphobacter sp.
CGCTCAGCATGCTCCACTGAGCTGCCGACCCCAGATGAAAGAAAAACCTCCCCCAAAGACACGCAGCTACGGAGTCGACTCCCGGCACTTCCTGCCCATGCTCCGCGACCTCTTTGAACTGGCGACCGTCCGCCTCGCCAACAGTAAGACCCGCCGCCACGTCGTCCAGCTCGGCCGCAGCGTTCGCCAGCACGCCTTCGACGCCCGCGACACCCTCCCGGTCATCGACCACCCTGCCCTCGCAAACTTCCTCGGCTGCACCGGACCCCGCGAGATCGTCCTGCCCCCCATCGACACAATCAGCCTCTCCGGCCTAGGCTTCGTCGTTCCCTACACTCTTCTCGCAACGGTAGTCAGCGCACTCCAACCCAAAAAAATCTTTGAGACCGGGACCTTTCGCGGCGTCGGCACCCTCACCATGGCCCTCAACGCCGCCGACGCCGACATCTACACCCTTGATCTCCCCGAGCAACACGCTCCCGCCGAGGTCGAGACCCTCAGCAAAGGCGACAAGGAGTGGGTCCGCCTCTCCCGCACCTCCATCGGCTTCGCTTTTCTTGGCCACCCAGCGGCAAACCGAATCCATCAGCTCCGCGGCAGCTCACTCACCTTCACTCCGCCCGAGTTCCTCGCCAACACCGACCTCTGCTTCATCGACGGCGGCCACTCCTACGAGTGCATCAAGGCCGACACCGAAACCGCACTCCAAATCCTCTCTCCCAACGGTGTCATTGTCTGGGACGACTACACCTGGTTCATCGACGGCGTCAGCCAATACCTCACCGAACTTCGCAACTCACTCCCGCTCTATCGCATCGCAGGCAGCCAGCTCGTCATCTACCACAGGCAGGACCAAACGGCCCCGACAAGCTAACATCGCAGCAGACATGGATCCCATAACCCATCTCATGACCGGAGCCTGCCTCGCCCGCGCCGGGTTCAACCGCAAGGCGGCCTACGCCGCCGTCACCATGACGCTCGCAGCAGAAGCGCCCGACCTAGACACCCTATGGTCCATCGACGGCCCTATCGCTGCATTTCAGCATCATCGCGGATGGACCCACACCTTCTTCGGCCTGCCCTTCGAGGCAGCGATCGTCGTAGGCGTAATCTGGCTCTTCCACCGTTGGCGCACGAAACGTAAGGGCCCTGCCAAACCACCTCGCGCCCCAGTCCGCTGGGGTCTGCTCTACTGCTTCTCCCTCGTCGCCCTGCTAAGCCATCTCCTGCTCGATTGGACTAACAACTATGGACTCCGACCCTTCTTCCCGTTCAACCCCCGCTGGTACGCAGGCTCCTTCGTCTTCATCTTCGAACCTGTCCTCTTTCTCGTCCTCCTGATCGCCCTCGTCGCCCCGTCCCTCTTTGGCCTCGTCGGCAGCGAGGTAGGAGCGCGCCGTCCGACCTTCCGGGGACAAGGCTGGGCCATCGCCGCTCTCCTTGCGATGGTCGCACTCTGGATCCTCCGCTTCGTCGAACACGACAAGGCCGTCCAACTCGCCCAGGCCGCCGACTACAACGGCGCGTCCGTACTCCGGGTAGCGGCCGACCCCTACCCGATCAACCCATTCAACTGGCAGACTGTAGCCGAGACTCCGCAGTTCTACCAGATCGCCTCCGCCGACACCTTCAACAGCACCATCGCGACCAGCCGCCAGGCGGAAGTCATCTACAAACCACCTACCACCTTGGCAACACTGGCAGCCAAGCGCAGCTGGCTTGGCGAGATCTACCTCGACTGGTCTCAGTGGCCCGTCGTGACTCAAACCGACACCGACCCGGACGGTCTCACCACCGTAACCTTTCGAGACCTGCGTTTTTTCTACGACACACCGATCTTCGCCAATCGAAAGGACCCTCCGCTCTCAGGCACCGCCTACGTAAACGACGATCGCCGCGTAGTACGCATGGAGATCGATGGTCACGTCCAACACTGACAAGCACACTATAGAGAAGAGTCGTTGCGAGCTTCTTCAACGGGCAAACTGGTTCCGCGCCGCCGATCGAACACCTTGCGGATCACATACCCCAGCAGCAGCACGATGACGATTCCACCCGCGCTCATCACGTAGCCATGGTGCCTGTGCAGGGTCCTCGTAATTGTGTCCAGGATCTTGGGCCCGTAGGTGATCGTGATAATCGCCCAGATCAGGAACCGAAAAAACTTGCCCACGCAGATCGCGCTGAAGAACCAGAGCGGCTTCATTTCAAACACGCCAGCGGCAAACTCAAACAACTTCACCGGCATAGGTGGAGGCATCATCGCCGGAACCATGATCGCCAGAAACTCCTGCTTCTCAAAGCGGTCGCGCATCTGCTCATACCGCTGCCGGTTGATCCGCTTCAGCAGAAACAGCTCCCCACCCGCACGCCCCAGGTAATACGGCACCATGCTGCCGATCCCGGAACCGACAGCCGCCATAAAGCAATACAGCAGAAACCGTTTATGGTCGTTCGCGACATAATCGATCAGCAGCGCGTCGATCGGCACAGGGATCGCCGCCGAATCGATGACCGCCAGCGCACCAATCCCCCACACGCCGAACGGCTTCAATGCCGCAAGCATCACAACATTCATTTTGTGCAGAAAAGCAACGGGAGAAATCTTCACGGGGTATGCCCTATTCTACCTGCCGTCAGCACTTCCATGTTTGTTGCCATGCGAGGTCGGATGGTTCTCCGTTCGTCCGGCCAGTAAATCGAGCGCATGCGGAAGCAGCGGCAGAATCGCCGCCAGCGAACTCTTCGCTCCCGCGGGACTGCCCGGCAGGTTCACGATCAGCGTTCCTCCCAGAGTCCCGCAAACTGCACGGCTTAGCGCGGCAAACGGCGTATGCAGCAGCCCCTCCGCACGCATCCGTTCCGCCAATCCATCGATCAGCCGTTCACAGACGAGCCTCGTGGCCTCCGGAGTCACGTCCCGCGCAGCCAGACCTGTTCCCCCGGTTGTCACAATCAGGTCCGCACCCTCCGCATGCCGTCGCAGCGCCGAAGCAATCAAATCCAGCTCATCCGGCAATGTCTCTGCCGCCGCCAACTCTGCACCAGCGGCCTCAAGTAACTGACAGACAGCCGGTCCGGACAAATCGACCTGCTCTCCCCGCGAGCAGCGGTCGCTGATCGTCAGCACAACGGCGCGAATATTGGACGAAAACCTCTGGGCCACGCTCTCAGTCTACGGGTTTCGCCCTTTGGTTTCGTAAAACTTCGCCCTCAACCGCTTCTTCACCATAAACCACCCCAAAAATGAGAAAATATAAGGGCGTATGCAAGTGGGGCACCCAACCGGTAATTCACAGTAAATTTCTTAACCGAAACTTTCGCCTTCGACACCCGTCAGAACCTATAGCCCATGCCCTCCCTCGAGACCCCGCCCAATCCCGCACCCCCTACCCAGCCCGTCAAGGTGCGCACCGGCCGCTACGGCGAACTCGAAGAACATGAGCTGATTCACCTGCTCGACTCGCTCGACGACGAACGCTCCAAAGCGCGCTTCCGCGAGTCCATCTACATCTCCATCATCATTTACCTCGCGATCGTCTGGTTTCTCTTCTACGGCCCGCGCGTCCTCTTCCACCAGCCGCGTCTCATCAGCCCCGTCGACGTGCTCAAGGAGCGCGATAAGCAGTTGACCTTCCTCGATACCCCTAAGGACCTGTCCAGGCTCACGCCAAAGCCCCGGGCCACTCCTGAGAGGAACCACGCTCAGCCCCTCGATCAAAAAACACTGCAGCAGTTGCAGGCCATGCGTAAAGCCGCTCCCACGCCCGCACCCCAGCCCGCACCGACGGCACAAGCTGCGCCGACCCCTCCCGCTCCACAACCACCTCCTCCTGCACCGCCGCCTACCCAGCAGGCCCTCATTGAGGCCCCCAGGCCGGCGCCACCCACCCGGCCGAATTTCGGCAACCCCAATCAGACCCCCGGTGACGCCATCCGCAGGGCCGCGCAGGACGCGGCGCACGACCGCGGCTCCGGAGACTACGCCCCCGGCCCTCCCGGCGCTCAGGGGGGAATGGGTGCCGGCGTCCAGGTCCTCTCCGACACTCAGGGCGTTGACTTCGGCCCTTACATTCGAAGGATCCTCGGCGACATCAAGCGCAACTGGATCCCGCTGATTCCAGAGGAGGCACGTCCCCCTCTCAACAAGCAGGGCGAGACCCACATTCGCTTCACCATCCTCCCTGACGGCCGCATCGCCGCCATGAACCTCGACGCCTCCAGTCAGGACACGGCCATCGACCGCGCCTGTTGGGGCGGCATCACCGGTGTCGGTCAGTTCCCACCGCTGCCCGCAAACTTCCACGGCCCAAACCTCGAACTAAGCATCGGCTTCTTCACCAATAAACCCCTTCCATAAACCGCAGGAAGTCGTCCGGCTATCCACCCCTGGCCCCAACCGACCATTCTCTAACCCATGCCACAACAGCACGTTCCGTCAACAGCTCGCCGGCAGACCGAACGCCGTCGTCAGGTACGCGGTCTTCTCCTTATTGCTCTGGCAATCCTTCTCTTCAGCGTGCTGCGCGCGGGAACCCACAACATCTTCACGCCGGGCTGGTGGCGTCTATGGTGATTTGGGAGGTGTCGCAATGGTGACAACGTCCGACAAGCCTCTCATCGTCCTCGTCGGCCCCACCGCCAGCGGCAAGACCTCCCTCGCCCTCCGACTGGCCGAAGAGTTCAACGGCGAGATCGTCAGCTGCGACTCCGTGGCCGTCTACCGCGAGATGGAGATCGGCACCGCGAAGCCCTCCCGCGAAGAGCGCGCCCTCATCCAGCACCACATGATCGACATCGCCTGGCCCGACGAGGCATGCACCGCAGGCGACTACAGCCGTCAGGCCCGCGAGGCCCTTGCCGGCATCACCGAACGCGGCCGCCTTCCCATAGTCGCCGGTGGCACCGGCCTCTACCTGCGTGCACTTATCGATGGTCTCTTCCCCGCACCTCCCAAAAAGCCCGATCAGCGCGAACGCCTCCGCAGGATCGCCGCAACCTGTGGCCCCGAATACCTTCACCGCATCCTCACTCGCCTCGACAGGGCCGCTGCGGCAGCAATCCACGCTAACGACGTCTCCAAAGTTGTCCGCGCCATCGAAGTCTCACTCGCCGCAGATCAACCCCTGACCGAACAATGGCAGAGGGGTCGCGACACCCTCACCGGCTACCGCATCCTGCGCCTCGGTCTCAACCCACCCCGCGCCCGCCTCTACGAGCGTATCAACCAGCGCGCCGCTGCCATGTTCGATCGCGGCCTCGTCGAGGAGACGGAACGACTCATCGCCCGTTACGGCGAAGACTGCCGCCCCCTCACCTCTCTCGGCTACGCCCAAGCTACCGCTGTGCTGCAAAACGAACTCACCCGCGAGCAAGCCGTTGCCCAGGCCCAGCAAGGCCATCGCAACTACGCCAAGCGCCAGCTCACCTGGTTCCGCCGCGAACCAAACATTCACTGGCTCGAAGGCTGCGGCGGCGATCAGGAGATCATAGACAAGGCCCTGCAGCTCACAACCAGTTTTCTCAAGGATCCCGTGTCCTAAGCCGGTATCTAAATCTGTGTCATCCGTGTAGATCGGTGTTAAGCCTTTCCGTCACCCGACCTCGTACCGTTCGTCGCGTTTCGGACAAATGACCTCCAACTTGTAAAGTTTTTCGATCTCGACCTTCAACGTCTGCTGAGCGTCCGGCTCGCCATGTACCAGGAAGACCTTCTTCAGCGTCGGCACCACCGGCTCCATCCATTCCAGAAGCTCCCTCTGGTCCGCATGTCCGCTCAGCTCACCGATGGAGTCCACCTCGGCCCGCAGGCGCATCGGCTCGCCAAAGATCTTCACCTCCTGCTGCCGCTGCACAATCGCGCGACCCAGCGTATGCTCCGCCTGAAACCCGGTAATCAGCACCAGGTTCCTCGGGTCCTCAACGCTGTTCTTCAGGTGATGCAACACTCTCCCCGCCTCACACATCCCCGACGCCGCAATCACAATAAACGGCATACGCAGCCCATTCAGCGTCTTGCTCTCCTCCACCGTACGGACATACCGCAGCCGCTTCCAACCAAACGGGTCTTCGTGCAGGTCCGCAAACGCGCGCGCTCCTTCGTCCCACAACTCTTCGTGCTTGCGGAACACTTCCGTCACGTTCACGGCCAGTGGACTGTCCACAAAGATCGGAATATCGGGAATCGCCTTCTCATCGATCAGCTCATGCAGCAGCAGCACGACCTGTTGAGTCCGCCCCACCGCGAAGGCCGGCATAACTATGTGTCCCCCGCGCTGCGCCGTGCGGTTCACCAGGTTCGCCAGCTTCTTCTTTACCGGACCGATAGGTTGGTGCAGCCGGTTCCCGTACGTGCTCTCCATGATCAGGTAGTCCGCAGCCGGCGCCGTCTCCGGGTCCTTGATAATCGGCAAGCCCTTCCGCCCCACATCGCCCGAGAACAACAGCCGCGTCGTCTGTCCCTTTTCGCGTGCCTCAATCAACACTCCCGTCGATCCCAGCATGTGGCCGGCGTCAAACGTAGTCGAAGTAAAACCCGCATCGGCAGTCGAGGCCGCCAGCAACTGTGGAGTATGCAGCGCCACAGGCTTGAACTGCTGCATCACCTGCGCAGCGTCTTCCTGTGTGTACAGCGGCATCACTGCGCCGTTTCCCGCCGCAACGCCAATCGATCTCCTGCGGTGCGTCCTTCTGTTCACAAACTCCGCGTCCGACTCCTGAATATGCGCGCTGTCCTTCAACATCCTCTCGCACAAGTCCACTGTTGCTGGAGTCGTATAGATCGGCCCCCGATACCCTTGCTTCGCCAGCAGCGGAAGGTCGCCGCTATGGTCGATGTGAGCATGCGAAAGCACAACAGCATTAAGCTGCTCCATCGGCAACGCCAGATGCTCATTGATCTCCCGCGCCTGTTCCCTGTGTCCCTGAAACAACCCGCAGTCCAGCAAAATATTCTGTTCCGCGCATTCAAGATGGTGTGAAGACCCCGTCACCGTCTGTGCCGCACCCCAAAAATGCAGTCGTATCGCCATCCAAGAATCCTCCTGAAAACCCAACCTAGGATATTCCTCAAGACAAGTAGGCTTGGACGACGCGCGCAATGTAGGCTGCAACTGCGATCCCGTAGATCGCATGCGTCCAAGATAAAAGCCGCTTCTTATGTAGCTCGTTCTTCAAAAAGAAATGGGCAATGCCATGTGCAAGTACAAGCATGATGATCAAAAGCAATCCCGCATACATTCCGGCCACCATCAGGATGTATATGCCACCCATATCATCAAACTTTCTATCGCCAAACTCGGATTAAGGGGAACCTTTACAACCCAAACCATCCTAACCGAACCAACGATGGACGCAGTCAGCAGGCAAACAAAAAGGCCCGCCACAAGGACAGGCCTTTCCGTTTTCAACCAGGAGCAATTCAGGCAGGTTGTACTACAAGATTGTCCGCCAGCTTGAAGCGGACGATCGACTCAGCAGGAATCTCAATGTCCCGGTTACCCGTCAAGCCGCTAATCAAAGTCCCTCCGCCTCCACCGACCAGGCCTCCGACGAGCAGGCCAACGCCACCCGTCGCAACACCGCCAACTAGCATTCCAACGCCAGCACCGCCACCGATAATCGCGGCCGACCTCTTCCCCTTGCCCTTCTTGGTCTGCGTCAGATCACCGGTATCCAGACGGTACCGCGTCCCATTCAACGTGAGATAAGTCAGCCGCAGCTGCAGAATCGAGGAACCTTTGAAATGCCCCCGACGATGCGACGCAACTACCACGCCGGTCACCGGTGTACCCCTCGGAATCACTACGCGATCGTTCTCTCC
>DATHQG010000319.1:0-12204 GCA_035483075.1 Edaphobacter sp.
CGGTGGGTGGCAGCAGCGTGGCCACCGCCAGCTCTCCGGTGGGCACGTACCCGATCGTCCCCACGGCGACCGGCACTAACCTGGGCAACTACACCGTGGTCTACGTCAACGGCACTCTGACTGTCGGCCAGGCCAGCCTGACGGTGACGGCAACCAACGCCACGCGCACCTATGGGGCGACGAACCCGTCCTTCACCGGCACCTATACCGGTGCGGTCAATGGGGACACCTTCACGGTGGGCGGCAGCAGCGTGGCCACCGCCAGCTCTCCGGTGGGCGCCTACCCGATCGTCCCCACGGCGACCGGCACTAACCTGGGCAACTACACCGTGGTCTACGTCAACGGCACTCTGACCGTAGGCCAGGCCAGCCTGACGGTAACGGCAACCAACGCCACACGCATCTACGGCGCGGCGAACCCGTCCTTCACCGGCACCTACTCCGGCGCGGTCAATGGCGATACCTTCACGGTGGGTGGCAGCAGCGTGGCCACCGCCAGCTCTCCGGTGGGCACGTACCCAATCGTTCCCACGGCGACCGGCACTAATCTCAGCGACTACACTGTGGTCTATGTCAACGGCACTCTGACCGTGGGCCAGGCCAGCCTGACCGTCACGGCCACCAACGCCACACGCATCTACGGCACGGCGAACCCGTCCTTCACCGGCACCTATACCGGCGCGGTCAACGGGGACACCTTCACGGTGGGCGGCAGCAGCGTGGCCACCGCCAGCTCTCCGGTGGGCACGTACCCAATCGTTCCCACGGCGACCGGCACTAATCTCAGCGACTACACTGTGGTCTATGTCAACGGCACTCTGACCGTAGGCCAGGCCAGTCTGACGGTCACGGCCGGCAATGCGACACGCATCTATGGCGCGGCGAACCCCAGCTTCACGGCCTCGGCCGTGGGCGCAGTCAACGGCGACACCTTCACCTTCTCGGAGACCACCCCAGCCATCGCCAGCTCGCCGGTGGGCACGTACCCAATCGTCCCCACGGCGACCGGCACTAATCTCAGCGACTACACCGTGGTCTACGTCAACGGCACTCTGACCGTAGGCCAGGCCAGTCTAACGGTCACGGCCGGCAATGCGACCCGTATCTACGGCGCGGCAAACCCCACCTTCACGGCCTCGGCCGTAGGCGCAGTCAACGGAGATACTTTCACCTTCACTGAGACCACCCCGGCCACCACCAGCTCGCAGGTCGGCACCTATCCGATCGTGCCTGTGGCGACCGGCACCAATCTCAGCGACTACACCGTGGTCTACGTCAACGGCACCCTGACCATCAACCAGGCCACCCCGGTCATCACCTGGGCTAACCCGGCGCCCGTTGTCTATGGGACTGCTCTGGGCCTCGCCCAACTGAACGCAACAGCATCGGTACCCGGCGCAATGGTCTATACCCCTGCGGCGGGATCCATTCCTACGGCCGGCACTGACACACTAATGGTTACATTCACGCCGACCGACACTACGAACTACACGACAGCAACCAAGACAGTGCAGCTCACAGTCAACCAGGCCACCCCGGTCATCACCTGGGCAAACCCGGCGAGCATCGTCTACGGGACCGCGCTGAGCAGCATTCAGCTCGACGCAACGGCTTCGGTTCCGGGTTCGTTCGTTTACGCCCCGGCCGCTGGGACCGAATTCATGGTTGGCTTGCAGCAGCTGTCCGTAACATTCACACCAACCGATCTCGCGAACTACACCCCTGCAACCAAGACGGTATCGCTTAACGTTACGCAAGCGGTCCTCACGATCGAAGCCAACAATTTCACCCGGCTCTATGGCACTCCGAACCCGACCTTTACAGGCATCGTTACTGGCGCACAAGACGGCGATATATTTACTGAAACGTTCTCGAACTCTGCAAGCACCCTGTCGACTGTGGGACAATACCCAATCATTCCCTCAGTCACGGGAACCGACCTCGCAGACTACTCACAAGTCGTGCAGAACGGTACGTTATCCATCACAAAGGCGCCGACCGTTACAACGACCACTTTGAGTACGACGTCCATTGCTTACGAATTGAATGTGACGAGCACCGCGACGGTCGCCTCGACAACGAGCGGTACGCCAACGGGGACCGTCAACTTCTTTGACAACGGCACGCCTCTCGGATCGGGGACCCTCTCCAACGGAGTCGCAACCTTCAATAGTGCCTCGCTTCCAGTCGGGACCAACGTCATTACTGCGGTCTACAGTGGCGATGTCAACTTCACATCGAGTACCGCTTCGGGGGCGTCCGGCACGAACACGGTCCTCATCACGCCACTCGACTTCTCCATTCAGCTCACCAGTGCGGCGACGGTTGAAGGAGTCTACGGCACCACCCGTCAGTTCACCTTCCACATCTCGCCCATAGGAGGGACCTACCCTGGTGTTGTCCAACTCTCAGCGAATCCATCCGGTCCAATATTGGCCACATACACCTTCTCTCCGGCCAGCATCGGCAAGACCGCCGGTCCTATGGATATCACGCTAACTGTCGCAACACGCAAACTCGCTTCGTCAGAGTCGCCAAAAGATTGGGCGAGCAAGCTCTCTCCGATCGCCCTTGGTCTCTTCCTTCTGCCTCTTCTTGGCCGGCGCTCCCGTCGTTCGGCCCGGAAGATGACCCGCCTCATTACTTACTCTGCCCTGCTCTTGCTGTCGCTGGGAGCCATCGGCACCATGACCGGATGCGGCGCCGGTTACTTCGCCCATAACTATCCGATCACCGTTACTGCGACAAGCAACGGCGTTCAGCACACCGTAAGCGTCGACTACCAGATTGACCAGTCGCCACAGTAGAAGCCGCAACTTGAAGAGAGACGATCAGCATGATGAACCACATTACTATTAGAAAAATCGGAGATGGCCCTGGTTATGTCCTCGCAATATCGAGGGCCCTTATACTGATTTGTCTCGTCAGCTTTACCAGTACTCGTCTTCATGCGCAGGCGAGCCCTACGGCGTCGGCCGACGGTGTCTTGCAGATCGGCGCCATGTTCAACATCGCAAACACGGATTACCGTCCGCAGAAATTCAAGGGTTATGGCTTCTACGCGACCTACGATTTCAAATATCACATTGGAATCGAAGGGGAGTTTCATCAGATCAACGATCCGGACTCCGCAGAAGGGATCTACGAGCGCACCTACGAAATTGGCCCTAGATATGTCTTGCGATATGGCCGGTACAGTCCCTACGCCAAGCTTATGTACGGTCGCGGAGTCTTCAACTATCCGAACCTGGTTGATTCCGTCAGCAACGAGCTGACTCCTACAGCAAATCTTGCCTACAATATCGGAGCGATCGGGGCCGGACTGGACTATCGCGTCCTAACTGGAATGAATGTGCGGGCCGAATATGAATATCAGCAATGGTTTGGCTTTCCCCCCAATGGTCTAAGCCCACAAATTATCAGCATTGGTGTGGCCTACCGGTTTCATTGAGCTAATTGCGAATTCGTGTCTTGATGTTGTCACTTTTTCACGGGTAGACGGAAATAATCACAAGTCCGCTTCGTCGAGACTGCCGCAACATCGTTCCGCACCGCGTCGAGCGCCCGTTCTTGTTCGCGATCGAGTCACTCGTCTCTCCCGAGGCGCTATCCAGGTATCGCGGTATTGCGCTCCTGTAGAACTCTAGGTGCAACATCCTCAGCGCACGGTGGGATATCATCGTTGTGTCCTTTCATGTCTTCATTCAACTCCCCTTCAACGATAGTCAGCGGATAAGGCCATCCAGCGGTCTGCTTCTCAGACTTGTTCTTTACATGCTGAGGTACAACCAGAACAATTGTGCGGAGGTTATTTAGTGTCACGGCGGTCTCCATCCAAAACCCACGACGCTCGACTGCTTATCTTCGTTCTCTCAACACTCTTCGTTACGGTCGTCGGAGTGGCCCTCTTTTTCCGGCTGACAACAAACAACACCCCGGGAACGATCGCGCAGCTGGTCAAGTTATTCGCCCATGTTCAGCAGGGGACCGACTCATGGGAGCCAATGTTGAAATCGCTGGACTACTTCCATGCGCATCCTGAGTCGCCCATCTACGAGGCCAAGCTCTACGACACGCTCATCTACTCGCTGGTCTCGCTATTGCCTTTGGCGGCCCTTGAAAAGCTGGGAATCACGGGCGATCGCATGCTTCGGCTCCTGGCGTGGAGTTCGTGGCTGGCCGTTTGGTTCGTGGGCGGCATTTCAGCGCTTCTAGCATCTCGGCTGCTTTCGCGCAAAGGAGCGAAGCTAAGTGTTGCCTCCATTATTTCGATATTCGTTGCGTGCATCTTCTTTTATCCGCTTTTGAAGGGATACACGCTTGGGAACGCGCAGACCTTTCTGACGTTAGGATTTACGCTGCTCATCTACCTCTGGAGCAACGGCCGGGAGAAGAGCTCCGGAGTCGTCGTGGCCGCACTCGCAATGGTAAAGCCGCAATATGTCCTGATTCTCCTGTGGATGGCCGTAAGGAGACGTAGGGGTGCCTTCTGGAGCGGGACGATCTTTGCCGCAGTCATGTTTTCGATCTCGATTATGGTGTTCGGATGGCGCAACAATCTGGGTTACCTGCCTGTGCTGGCGGGCCTGAGCCATAAAGCACAGTCTCACTATGCGAACCAATCCATGTTCGGCACGCTTAACCGGATGGTATTCAACGGCGAGAACCTCGATTATCACCCTTACGTCTATACCAGCTACGTTCCATGGATCTACTACGCGACAGTCGCGAGTTCACTCTTTCTTGCCTGCCTCGCCTTGTTTTATCCATGGGGCAAGTTTCGTGGAACGACGGCGGACATAGCCAACATGGGCATCGTCTCCGTTGCGGCCTCACCGATGGCGTGGGAGCACCACTATGGAATTGTGTTCCCGATATTCGTATGGCTGTGGTTTAGCTATGGGTGCTGGGAGCAACGCCGACCATGGCTACTCGGAATATCGTTCTTCTTATGCGGTTCATGGCTCAGCGTTACAACCTTTCTCGCCTCCAAGCCTGGTCTCAACCTACTCCAGTCGTATATTTACTTCGGCGCGCTGTTATTAATGTTCCTTCTTTATCGTTTGCCGCGAGCTGAGGAGAACGGCAGGCCGTACGCGGTTTGAACCATTGATTGTCCGCTTGGCGGTCAGCTGCACCCATAATAATGGCCGATCTTCGCACAGGTCTTCTTATGCCGAAAGCTCATGGCACATTTATAGCGAGTCCCGATCGGTCCGCGAGCAAACGCCTGCGGCCCAGTGTGCATCTCTCTAAGTGGCGATCTCCCTTAGCTTTGAATGGTCCACATTAGTGGAAGCGGAATACTATAGGAACCAAAAAATCGAATCCGAAGATCTAAGTCATATGAAACCTGTTGAAGGCCGGAGACGTGTCGTCATCGAAGAGATCCAGCCGCAGGTCGACTGCGGCCGCTATCCGGCAAAGCGCATCCTCGGCGATGTCGTCACCGTAACTGCGGCCATCTTTGCTGATGGCCACGACCGCGTCTCCGGACGACTGCTATATCGGCATCTCATCGAAGACGACTGGCGCTCTACAACGCTCACGCCCCTGACGAACGACCTTTGGTCTGCCACCTTCACTGTGGACAAACTCGGCGACTGGCGTTACACCATCGAGGCCTGGGTCGATCACTTCGCCACATGGTGTGCCGACCTGCGAAAGCGACTCGCTGCTCAGGCGTCCTCAACAATACCGCCGTCATCTATCGAGCCGCAGGACATTCCCCTGGCCTTACGCTCCGGGGCGCTTTTGCTAAACCAAACCGCGCAACGCGCCAAAGGTCCTGACAGCAAGCTCCTCGCCGCGGCCGCGGCCGATCTTGACCGTTTGGCCAACACCAACGCCGCGAGCTTCGAGTTTCCGGTGGACGACGAAATTATCACGCTCGCCGCAAAATATCCTGATCTCACCCTCGCCACGCGCTACGGCCAGGAGTTGCCTCTGTGGGTCGATCGCGAACGTGCCCGCTACTCCACCTGGTACGAGCTCTTCCCCCGGTCCACCTCCCCCGACCCAAATCGGCCCGGCACCTTCGCCGACGTTAAGGCCCTGGTACCGAGCATTGCCGCCATGGGCTTCGACGTACTCTATCTTCCGCCGATTCATCCCATCGGGACGGCCTTCCGCAAGGGTCGAAATAACAGCACCGTCCCCGCGCCAGAGGACCCCGGAAGCCCGTGGGCCATCGGTTCGAAAGACGGCGGACACAAATCGATCAATCCGCAACTTGGCACTCTGCGTGATTTCGACGCTCTAGTTAGTGCGACCCGCGACCACGGTATGGAGCTCGCTCTCGATATCGCCTTTCAATGCTCGCCCGACCATCCCTGGGTCACGGAACATCCCGACTGGTTTGTTATTCGCCCCGACGGCTCCATCCAGTACGCAGAAAATCCGCCAAAAAAATATCAGGACATCTATCCCCTCAACTTCGAATCCTCCGACTGGCGCGGCCTGTGGGAGGCCCTTCGCGATGTCTTCACCTATTGGATTCGGCGCAATGTCCTCATCTTCCGCGTCGATAACCCGCACACGAAAGCTATGCCTTTCTGGGAGTGGTGTATCGCCGAGATCCACAAGAAATACCCCGACGTGATCTTTCTTGCGGAGGCCTTCACCCGCCCACACGTCATGTACTCGCTCGCCAAGGCCGGCTTCACCCAGTCCTACACCTACTTCACCTGGCGCAACACCAGAGACGAACTGCAGGAATACTTCGAGGAGATCTCCAAGCCGCCGGTCACTGATTTCTTCCGTCCCAATCTCTGGCCCAACACGCCCGACATCCTCCATGCCACACTTCAGAGCGGTGGCCGCCCAGCTTTTATGCAGCGCCTTGTCCTCGCGGCAACACTCGGCGCGAACTACGGTATCTATGGACCGGCCTTCGAACTCAGCGAAAACGCTCCCATCAAGAAGGGAAGTGAAGAGTACCTCAATAGCGAGAAATACGAGGTCCGCCGCTGGGACCGCTCCGCAAGCCACAGTCTCGCCCCTCTAATCACGCAGATCAACCATATCCGTCGCGACAACCCTGCGCTCCAAAGCGATAATTCGCTGCACTTCCATCCAGCCGACAATCCGAACATCCTGTGCTACAGCAAATCGAGTGGGGACAATCGGATTCTCGTCGCCATCAACCTCGATCCCAGCCAGGAACAGGCAGGCTGGATCGATCTCGACCTCAAGAAGCTCGCGGTACCTCACAATGCGAACTTCGAAATAGAAGACCTCCTCACCGGCATCCACTACAACTGGCACGATCGCAGCAACTACGTGGCACTACGTCCTGACGTCATGCCCGCGCACATCTTCCGATTGCTCAGTTCTTCAATCGCGGAGGTTACACTCAACCCAGCCGAGACAGGTCCTGAAACACATAAGCCGGAGGACAACGAGTGAAAAAAACCGGCAGCGCCACCGATCCGCTGTGGTACAAAGACGCGATCATCTACGAGATCCACGTCCGCGCCTTCATGGACTCCAACGCGGACGGCATCGGCGATTTTCCAGGCCTGCTCTCCAAGCTCGACTACCTGCAGGACCTCGGTGTCACCTGTCTCTGGCTGCTCCCATTCTTTCCTTCACCCCTCCGCGACGATGGCTACGACATCGCCGACTACGTCGACGTGAACCCCAGCTACGGGACCCTGAACGATTTTAAACAGGTCCTCGACGCCGCCCATCAGCGCGGCATGCAGGTCATGATCGAACTCGTCATCAACCACACCAGTGACCAGCATCCATGGTTTAGGGCCGCCCGCCTTGCCCCGAAGGATTCGCCTGAGCGCCACATGTACGTCTGGAGCGATACCGACAAGCTCTTTGAAGGTGTTCGCATCATCTTCACCGACACCGAAAAGTCCAATTGGACCTGGGACGAGGTTGCGCAGCAGTATTACTGGCACCGCTTTTTCTCTCACCAGCCCGACCTCAACTTCGACAACCCGCGCGTCATGGAAGAGGTCCTTAAAGCCATGCGCTTCTGGCTCGACCTCGGTGTCGACGCCCTCCGTCTCGATGCCATCCCTTATCTGGTCGAACGCGACGGCACCAATTGCGAGAACGTCCCCGAAACCCACGTCAAAATCAAGGAAATCCGGGCCGTCATCGACGCCGAATACGACAACCGCCTCGTGCTTGCCGAAGCCAACATGTGGCCCGCCGACGTCCGCCCCTACTTCGGCGACGGCGACGAGTGCCACATGGCCTTCCACTTTCCCCTGATGCCGCGCATCTATATGGCGCTCCGCCAGGAAGACCGCCTCCCCATCACCGACATCATGGCGCAGACCCCCGCCATCCCTGACAACTGCCAGTGGGGCCTCTTCCTCCGCAACCACGACGAGCTCACCCTGGAGATGGTCACCAACGACGAGCGGGACTACATGTACCTCGCCTACTCGGCCGACCCGCGCATGCGCATCAACGTCGGCATCCGCCGCCGCCTTGCACCTCTTGTCGACAACAACCGCCGCCGCATCGAACTCCTCAACTCCCTCCTGCTCAGCTTCCCAGGCACGCCAATCCTCTACTACGGCGACGAGATCGGCATGGGCGACAACATCTATCTCGGCGACCGCAACGGCGTGCGCACCCCCATGCAGTGGAACTCCGACCGCAACGCAGGCTTCTCCACCGCAGTCCCCGCCAAACTCTACTTCCCGGTCATCATGGACCCCATCTGGGGCTACCAATCGATCAACGTCGAGGCCCAGCAATCTGACCAGTCTTCGCTCCTCCACTGGACGCGCAACATGATCGCGCTCCGCAAGCTCTTTCACGTCTTCGGTCGCGGGACGCAGGAGTTCCTCAATCCGGAGAACAGAAAGATTCTCGCCTACCTTCGCCGCTACGAAGAAGACGGTAACAGCGAAACGGTCCTCTGCGTAGCGAACCTCTCCCGCTTCTCGCAACCCGTCTCGCTCGACCTCGCACGGTTTGCCGGCATGGTTCCAGTCGAAATGCTCGGCTACGTCACCTTCCCCACCATCTCTGCGCAGCCCTATCCGCTCACGCTCGCGCCCTACTCGTTCTTATGGCTCGAACTCCAACCCGCACCGGCAGCTCCAGAACCCGTGGAGGTCCCACAAGACGAACCCGTCCTCAACCTTCTGAGCCAAGGCATTGAAGGCCTCCTGGTTGGTCCTGGCCTGGAGCTTTTGCAGCAACTCCTCATCACCTATTTGCCCCACCAGCGTTGGTTCGGTACAAAGTCCCGGACCATCAAGACCGTTGCGGTCCTCGATTCGGCAGAGCTTCCCGGCATTAACGCTGTCCTCGTCTTCCTCCAGCTCACCTACGATGACGACAGCACCAGCGTATATCAGCTTGCCCTTACCGTCACTACCGGTGAAGCTGCAGAGACGATACGCGCCTCGGACCCGGCGAGCATTGTCGCCACAGTCACGACCTCCGATGGGCCTGCGGTCCTGCACGATGCAGTCGCGCGCGAAGATGTTCGTCAAGCCGTTCTCAACCTCATCGAAGCCAACGGAGAACTCTCCACCCGCAACGGCGTTCTTGTCGGTCACAGCAGCAACGCCTTCGCCGAAATACGTGGTACCGGCCCACTTCCTGCGCGCACAGGCTCGGCAGAACAATCCAACACGTCGATCCTCTACGATGCGAAGCTCATCATGAAGCTCTTTCGCCGTCTCCAGCCCGGCGAAAATCCGGACACCGAGATCGGCCGCTTCCTCACCGAAGTCGCACACTTCCCCCGCATCGCTCCCTTCCTCGGCGACATCACGCTCAAGTCAAAAGACACGGAACCGATCACCATCGCCATGTTGCAGGGCCTCGTTGAAAACGAAGGCGACGGCTGGCAGTGGACCCTCGACGAGCTCTCCCGCTACTACGACAGCGTCGCGACACTTCCCTCGCCGCAGGACCTCGGTCCGCCTCCGAACCTCTCCTCAGAAAACGAAACCCCGTCGTTGGCCCGCGAACACGCCGCACTCTATCTCGATGCCGCGGCCCTGCTCGGCCGCCGCACCGCCGAAATGCATATCGCCCTCGCCACCCCGACCCACAACCCGGACTTCCTCGCCGAGTCCTTCACCACGGCGGACCTCGTCGCCGACGCCGACCGCATCGACGTGCAGCTCACCCAAACCCTCGGTGCCCTCAAGCGCTCCATGTCCCAGCTCACCGAAACGACCGCCGACAACGCTGCCCTCGTCCTCAGCCGCCGCATCGGGCTCTTCGCCCGGGCCCGCGCCATCGCCGGTGCCACTCCGGCCAATGCCGGCCAGCGCATTCGCATCCACGGCGACTATCACCTGGGACAGGTCCTTCGTTCCCGCGGCGACTTTGTCATCCTCGACTTCGAAGGCGAACCTGCTCGCAGCCTCACTGCCCGTCGCGCCAAACAATCCCCGATTAAAGATGTGGCAGGCATGCTGCGGTCCTTCAGCTACGCCGCCTACACCGCGCTCAACGCCTTCGCCCAACGCCGCCCGGACGATGCAAAAAACCTCGAACCCTGGACCACGCTTTGGCAGAACGCCGTCTCCACCGAGTTCCTCCGCGCCTACCAATCCACGATCAACGCTACTGCTCCCACTCTCGTCCCGCGAGCCAACCAGTCTCAGCTTCTGCTCAATGCCTATCTCCTGGAGAAGGCCCTCTACGAGTTGCTCTACGAACTCGACAATCGCCCCACCTGGGTCCGCATTCCTCTCGCGGGCATTCTGGCCCTGTCTCAATAACGGTGCTCCTCCGCTTGAGACACACCAGTTAGAATGGTCGCTCGGTCCCTATGCCAGGCACTCCTTCCCCTCTCTCGTCCCTACGACAAGCACTCGCGTCCGACCCCACCGGGCCTTCCGAAGTCGCCGCGGAGTCCGCACGCCTCGCAAACAGCAACGCATCGAAAAACACCTACCTGACTCTCTTCGCAGCTGAGTCGCTTCAGCGTGCCGAACAGCTTCCCAGTCTCTTTCCGGACGCGCAGGGCCGCCCGGCCCTCTATGGCGTTCCCATCTCAATCAAGGACTGCTTCGATGTAGCCGGCAGCGTCACGACCTGCGGCTCACGCTTCTACGCGCAGCACAACTCCATCGCTACAAAAAACTCCTGGGTCGCACAGCGTCTGCTCGATTTGGGAGCCATCCTCACCGGCAAGACGCACCTCCACCAACTCGCCTATGGCATCACTGGCGAAAACGCCGACTACGGCGATTGCGTCCAGCCCCGCGACGCCACTCTGCTCACCGGCGGCTCATCGAGCGGCGGCGCTGCAAGTGTTCAGGAGGGCTCTGCCCTCGCGGCCATCGGTACAGATACGGGCGGCTCTATTCGCGTCCCTGCTGCTCTCTGCGGACTCGCCGGCTACCGCTCCTCTCACGGCGTTGCCCGCGGAGAAGAGCGCTGGGCAGGCGGGTACCACCTCGCCCAAACCTTCGACACCATCGGCCTCCTCCTCCGCGATCTCCGCGACGCCCCGGCCCTCGCCGCAGCCATCTTCGATATCGCTCCCATACCTGCTCCTGCCACGATGCGCATCGGCTACGCCGGCGATGACTTCACACACGACTGCGGGCCCGAAGTCCTTGACGCGTACGAAGCATGGAAGCAGCAACTCATGCAGCACGGCGCAAGCCTCTCACCCTTCGACACCGCTTTCTGGTCTGACAGTCTCGAAATCTACAGCAGCATCCAGGCCAGTGAGGCATCAGCGATCCACCACGGCCACTATCAGAACTTCGAACCGACAATCGCCGAGCGCCTGGGCTGGGGGCATTCCATCACCCCCGCCCAGCTCGACGTCCTTCGCCTGCGTCTTGATAGGTTCCGCTCCCAAATGTCGGCCCTCTTCCGACGCTTTGATCTCCTCATTGCCCCCTGCGCCCCCGTCAGCAAACTCTTTGCCGGCCACGACCACTCCCAAACCCGCAAAGCGATACTGCGCTACACCACACCCGCAAGCCTCGCTGGTCTACCCGCAATCACCCTGCCCGGCGAACATATCGGTGCGCCTCGCGGCACCGGTGTCCAACTCCTGGCCGCTCCAATGCAGGACGCATCTCTGCTGGCCTTCGCCTCCACGCTCTCACCGAAGCCGAAATAACCAGCCGCTCCATCAGCCGACACAAACTTCCAGTCGTCGCTATTGATGAAGTGCATCCGCTCGTACAGCCTCTTTCGGTCGATAGGGGTCGACTGACTAGAATGGTGGCTACTGCTTTGGAGAGC
>DATHQG010000320.1:0-10180 GCA_035483075.1 Edaphobacter sp.
GCTGCGAGACGATGACGCGCTCGGTGCCGTTGACGATAAAGGTGCCGTTCTGCGACATCAGAGGAATGTCGCCGAAGAACACTTCCTGCTCCTTCATGTCGCGAAGGCTCTTGACGCCGGTCTCGGGGTCCTTGTCGTAGATCTTGAGGCGGATGGTGACCTTGAGCGGAGCAGAGTAGGTCATGCCGCGCTCTTCGCACTCGGCCTGGTCGTACTTCAGCTGCAAGCCGACGGGGTCGCCGCACTTGGTGCAGAAGTCAGGGGTGTTCTTGTTGTAGGTCCCGCAGAAGTTGCAGAGGACGTCGCCCGGATGGAAGGGGTCGGTGATGACCATATGACCGCAGTGGGTACAGGCCGTGCGCAGGTGGTTGAGACCTTTGAGGTAGCCGCACTTGCACTCCCAGTTGCCGATCGAGAAGTCGACGAACTCGAGCTCGGAGACGTTGCGAAAGTCGGTGATGGGGAAGACCGAGGTGAAGACGGACTGCAGGCCGTTGTCTTCACGCTCCTGCGGGAGCTTGTCCATCTGCAGGAAACGCTCATAGCTGCGGCGCTGGACTTCGATGAGGTTGGGGATTTGGATGGACGTTGGGATCTTTGAAAAATCAAGACGGCTACGGATCGCGCGCATTTCGCTGTTGTTGGACTCGCCAGACATGCTCTCTCCTGAAAACTGACCTTCGAGGCCTCCCGGGTGCGGTTGCCAGCATCACATGGCTGGCTGCACTCGTGAGGGGAGGGCTTTGGTCATGCCCTCCGGGTTTGGTCCTGATTGCGCAGTTGCTAAGGTCTTCGGCCCCTGCTGTCCTCGACGGCAGCAGGCCCCGTGCGCAGAATGTCTTGCCGTGTGGTGCTTCCCGGCACTAAATAAATCTCTAAACTTTTACTGACTGCGAGCGCTCGAAGCTGCTATAAAGAACGCGTGCAGTGCTGCTATGCCTGTAAACACGGCAAAGCGCTCGAAGGGACAGCGTGTCCCATGAGCGCAAAGGTCGACTTGTGCACTGTTTCTGTATAGGTGGTATGAATGCCTGCCGCCATTTTGAGGTTCGCCTTACCCCAAAGTTTGCTGCCGCTCGCTGATGCCTATTGCACTATGCGCGTCCGCCGCTCGAAGCGATAGTGGCCGGTTCCTTAACCTGTTATGACAGGATGATCCGGGTACAACCCAAAGTTTGCCAAAAGTAATTCCGCCAAATGGACACGCCAAGGCGGAACGAATTTTCTCTAACCTCAAGAATATCGCGTTCCGCCCCAGAGTGCAAGCTGGCAGGTAACTACTTGATTTCTACGGTGGCGACGCCTTCGAACTTCTTGGCGATAGCGGCCGCGTCGTCCTTCGAAATGTTCTCCTTCAAGGGCTTGGGAGCGGCGTCGACCAGGTCCTTGGCTTCCTTCAAGCCAAGGGCGGTTACTTCGCGTACAGCCTTGATGGTGTTGATCTTATTCGCGCCGGCGTCCTTCAGGATGACGGTGAACTCGGTCTTCTCTTCAGCCGGAGCTGCCGCTGCCGCGCCGCCGCCTGCTGCCGGGGCCGCTGCAACTGCCGCTGCTGCCGAAACGCCAAGACGCTCTTCGAGCTTCTTGACAAGGGCCGAGGCCTCGAGGAGGCTGAGGCTAACGATTGATTCTTCCAACTGCTGGATGTCTGCCATGTTATTTCTCCAATAGAACTGAACTTTTGTACTGCAAGTTACTGATTGCTTGCCGGGGCCCGACTGCGCCTCGGCTGCCTATGTCTTCCAGGGTTTCCGTTGCGCCCAGACAAGCGCACCCGAGAAGACCAGGCGAAACTTGTTATCCCTCGACCGGATCCGTGGTCGCGGCTTCCCCACCCTGCGATGCGGTGGAGTTTTCAGGTTGTGCGGCGCCCGAAGGCTGCTCGCCAGCGGCCGATTCCTCGACATGAGCGGCCGCCTCGACTGCCGGAGCTTCTGCGGCTGGGGCCTCTGCCACCGCGGCTGGCGCTTCTGCGACAGGTGCAGCAGGAGCAGCAACTGCGGCCGGGCCAGCAAACTTGCCCTTCTCGACGCCCTGATTGATGACGACGGCGAGATCGCGGCCGGTTGCGTTGATGACCGTGGCCAAACGCTGCGCAGGGGAGCTGATGAGAAAGAGAAGCTTCGAGAAGAGCTCTTCCTTGCCCGGCATGGTTGCCAGTTCGCCGATCTCGCGAACGTCGATCACCTTGCCGTCGATGATGCCCAGCTTGAAGGTGAACTCTGCGTTGTCCTTGACCCAGGTGGACAGGGCCTTGGCGAGCGCGACAGGGTCGCCGGAGGTGTAGGCGACCGATGAGACGCCCTTGAGGCCCTTGAGCGCCTGCTCGATCTTGGTCCCCTCGGCGGCGCGCGCGGCCAGCTTGTTTTTGACGACGTGGTAGCTTCCGCCGGCGCCACGAACGGTCTTGCGCAGCTCGAAGTCCTTCGCGGCGGTGAGACCCTTGAAGGTGCCGATGATCGCGGAGGTCGAGTGCTCGAGCTCGGCTGCGAGCTTCTTCACCTTCTCCGTCTTTGATGCTCTGGTCAATGCCATGACTGAATCCTCTTCGCTTTCGCTTCCCCGCTCCTCGCTTACGCGGCCAGAGGGGGTTCGTGCTAACTAAATTTAATTACGCCTTGCCTGCCAGTTCGGCAGCGGCGTAGTCGAGCTGAATGCCGGGGCCCATCGTCGAGCTGAGCGTGACACCCTTGATGTACTTGCCCTTGGCAGCCGAAGGCTTTGCCTTGACGACGCTCGTGATGACGGTCATCGCGTTGTCGACCAGCTTCTGCGGGTCGAACGAGAGCTTGCCGACAGGAACGTGGACGAGCGCGGTCTTGTCGGTGCGAAACTCGACCTTACCGGCCTTGATCTCCTTGACCGCAGCGGCGACATCTGTGGTGACGGTGCCGGTCTTCGGATTGGGCATCAGACCTTTGGGTCCGAGGACCTTACCGAGACGGCCAACGGACTTCATCATGTCCGGTGTGGCGATCAGGGCATCGAAGGCGGTCCAGTTTTCCTTCTGGATCTTCTCGACGAGCTCTTCGCCGCCGAAGAACTCAGCGCCGGCAGCCTGGGCGTCCTTCACCTTATCGCCCGAGGCAATGACGGCAACGATCTTGGACTTGCCCAGACCGTGCGGGAGGACGACCGTGCCGCGGACCATCTGGTCGGCGTGCTTGGGGTCGACACCGAGACGCATGGTGAGATCTACGGTCTCGTCGAACTTCGCATACTTTGCTTTTTGCAGGAGCGGAACTGCGTCCACCAACAGGTAGGGGCGGGGCTCAACGAGCGCACGCGCCTTCACCAGATTCTTAGAGAGTTTCCTTGCCATTTTCCCTCGTCTCCCACCCCTCTGGAGCTGTTCTCTCCGGGCGTGGTTATCGACTGGCCTCAACTGGGGGTTGAGGCACTCTTATAAGTATGCCAAAGGTTGCGATTTTGCGCAACCGTCTACAACTTAATGCTCATTCCGGAATTTGGGCCCGGAGGTAGACCCTAGTCCCAGATCCGCGACATCACCAACTCAAACCCAGCCATCACTCCGTTACCCTGAACCGAAGTGGGGTGAGCAAGTATCTCCGGCTGCTCGCCGGGGCGATAGATGGAGACGGTCTTGTTTTCGGGATCAATGAGCCACCCCAGTTGAACTCCGTTCGCAATCCACTGTTCCATCTTCTGTTTGAGTTCGGCGAGACTGTCGTTTGGCGAACGCAGCTCGATGATGAAGTCCGGAGAGATGGGCGCGAAGCGAGCCTGGTCCGCATCGCACAACGTGTTCCAGCGGCTCTTGTGTACCCATGCGGCATCGGCGGCGCGTACAGAACCGTCAGGAAGGGTAAAACCTCCATTTGAATCGACGGCGATGCCGCGGCCGTCTTGTTCGGCCCATTCATCGAGAAGTCTGGTGATACGGCTGTTCATACGGCTGGTCTTGATTCCTGCGGGCGTCATCACGAGAATCTCTCCATTGGCATCGCGTTCGACACGCAGAAAGTCGTTCGCCGCGCAGAAGCGCATCAACTCTTCGTCGCTCATCGGCGTCTCGGGCCGGAAGCGAAGCGGAAGCGGCATCTCTGCGAGGGCGAAGTTCATACGGGTAGTGTACTAAAACCCACATTCAGCGAAACTCTTTCGGACTTCAGATTCGGCCTGTCAGACGCACTGCTCGGCACTCTAAATAAAACATATCGTTATACGATATAATTGAGGCATGAAAAACGGTGACAGAGGTTCGGCTTCCAAAGCCAAACTTCAGGTATTGGCGGAGTTTCGCCATCAGCTCCGCCTCTTTCTTCACTTCAGCGAAGCGGCAGCGGCGAAGTTTGATCTTCAACCACAACAGCACCAGCTCCTGCTACAGATTGCAGGACGGCCGGACGGAGCGGCCGCGACGGTGGGCTATGCGGCCGAGCGTCTTGGATTGCGCCACAACAGCGTCGTGGAGCTGAGCATGAGGTGCGAAGAGGCTGGCCTGATTCGGCGAACTACCGACGGCAAGGACCGGCGCTGCGTTCTGCTGGAGTTAACGCCCAAGGGACTGCGGACGCTCGAGGCCCTGTCGCTCGACCATGCACGTGAGCTGAATGAGCTCGCTCCGCAGTTGATACGAACCCTCACCACAATTAAGGCCGCACACAACAAGACGAAGGAGAGGCCGGAGGGAGAATACGGTGCAATCTGAACCTTCGGCGCTTCGCGACTTCACGGTCGACAGACGTGTCTGGTTACTGTCGAGCGTCGCTCTTATCATCGGCATTGGCGCGACTTTTCTTGCGGTCCTTCTGCTTCGACTGATCGCAATATCCACGAACCTTTTCTACTATCACCGGTTCAGTGCTGTCAGCGTATCTCCGGCGGGAAGCCACCTCGGACATTGGATGATCGTTGTTCCGGTCATTGGTGGACTTCTGGTTGGAGTGATGGCGCGTTTTGGCTCTGACAAGATCCGGGGGCACGGAATTCCCGAGGCCATTGAGGCGATTCTGTTGAACCGTGCGCGGGTCGATCCGAAGATTGCAATCCTCAAGCCGCTATCTGCGGCGATCGCGATCGGCTCCGGCGGGCCGTTCGGCGCGGAGGGCCCGATCATCATGACTGGCGGAGCTCTGGGCTCTTTGGTCGCGCAGTGGATTCGACTTACGGACGCGGAACGCACCACGCTGCTGGTTGCGGGAGCGGCCGCCGGCATGTCGGCTACCTTCGCGACGCCGGTCGCTGCGATTCTGCTTGCGGTCGAGCTGCTGTTGTTCGAGTGGAGGCCGCGAAGCCTGGTGCCGGTAGCGATCGCCAGCGCGACTGCGGGCGTATTGCGGGTTTATCTGCTTGGAGCGGGGCCGCTCTTCCCGATGCCGGTGATCAGCAATGTGCACCGTGTTCAATTTTCGATCGGCGCTTTGGTTCTTGGTGCTCTGATCGGCCTTATCGCAGCGGGCATGAGCCGCATGATGTATGCCTTCGAGGACATGTTCGAGCATCTCCATGTGCATTGGATGTGGTGGCCGGCGATTGGGGGACTAGGCGTAGGCGTTGGGGGGCTGTTCTTCCCGCGCGGCCTGGGCGTGGGATACGACAACATCGCCGAGCTGCTTCACGGAAACGCGCCGATAGCATTGATCGTCGGCATCCTCATTGCGAAGTCTCTGATGTGGGCGCTTTCTCTCGGATCGGGGACCTCGGGTGGCGTCCTTGCACCTCTTCTCATGATCGGCGGCGCAGTTGGCGCGTTCGCCGCGCATCTTGCTCACGCTTCTGTTGAAGCGCAGGCCTTCTGGGCCCTGATCGGGATGAGCTCCATGCTGGCAGGGTCTCTTGGTGTCCCGCTGACGGCCATTCTCTTCAGCCTGGAGGTTACGCACTGCCTGCCTGCGCTGTTGCCGCTGACGATGGGCTGCATCTCTGCTTATCTCGTGACCGCTCTTCTGATGCCACGCTCCATCCTTACGGAGAAGTTAAGCCGGCGGGGATACCACCTAACACGTGAGTATGGGGTCGACCCGCTCGAGCTGGTCATTGTCAGTGAACTCATGTCGTCTGTTCCGCAATCGGAGGCCTTTACCGGCGCTCCCGCTTTGCCGGAAGTGTTTACCTATGCCGACGGCACCTGCCGCAGCGCGGCCGAACTGATGGCCACGGAGGGAGTTGCCAGCATTCCGGTTGTCGATCGGGCCACACGTCGGGTCAGTGGAACGCTTACTCTGCAGGACTTGCTTCGGGGGCGCAGCAAGGCGGTCGTACGGGAGAGAGAACGGCTGCGTCTCTTCAACCACTCGAATGGAACCGATAGGGAACATAACTGACCGGCCCGTCGGTGCGTTCAGGCCGAAACGAGGCAGCGTCGACGGGGCGAAATTCACAGGAAAAATTAGAGATGAGCGCTTGACGCGGTAAATAGATGGGCCTATGCTCTGTTTCCAGAGGCGAACAAATGGCGAAAATATCCGGCGCGTCGCTCTTCCCAATTCTTACCCAACCCCTCACCGGCATTGCGCGGATGGCGGCCGAGGCTACCCACGCTGACGATGGCCACCTGATCGAGTTCAGGGCGCTGGACGTGCACAGCATTCTGAATAAGTCAGTGTCAAAGCGGCAGCTTTCGCTTGCCTACAGCATCAATCCGTATCGGGGGTGCGAGTTTGGCTGCAAGTACTGCTATGCGCGATATACCCATGAGTTTATGGCGCCGAAGGCTTCGGCGGAGGAAGGGGCCCCTGAAGTTTCGACCGCGACTACGACAGACTTTCGCGATCCGCTGGCGTTTGAGCGGATGATCTTTTTGAAGCAGAATGCGGCGTGGCTGCTGGAGCAGGAGTTGAAGAAGATCGATCCCACGCTGGAGATTGCTCTGGGGACGGCGACCGATCCGTACCAGCCAATCGAGCGGCGGGCCCGAATCACACGCAGCTTGCTGGAGGTGTTCGCACGGAAGGCGGGATACCGGCTGGGAATTGTGACCAAGTCACGGCTGATTGAGCGAGACATTGATCTTCTGGTCGAGATCGCCCGACGCAATCAGCTGGTGGTGCACGTAACGATAACGACGCCCAATGCAAAACTGGCCCGGCTGCTGGAGCCGCGTGCACCGCGTCCGGACCTGCGTTTTCGAGCGGTAAACCGACTGCGGGAGGCGGGGATCGTCGCCGGGATCTTCGGTTCACCGCTGCTGCCGGGAATCACGGATAACCAAGAGGCGCTGGACGGCATGGCTCGGCGCGCCTCGGCAGTGGGTGCGAGTTTCTTTGCGGCGCATCCACTGTTCCTCAAGCCGTGCTCACGTCCTACTTACCTGAGCTTCGTTCGTGAGCACTTCCCTTCTTTGCAAGCCGATTACGCCAAGCGTTTTGCGACCGCGGACTTTGCCGGGAAGGCCTATCGGGAGAAGCTGGCAAAGATGGTCGACGCGGCGTGCCGGAGGTATGGTCTTCCGCAGCGCTCAGGCGAGGCTCTGCTGACGAGGAACGTAGGTGGGCAACGGATCCCACCGCAGAGGGTCGGTCCTCTAACGCAACAGAGGCTATTTGCTTAGAGGCTTAGAGTTCGATAGGGGTGAAGGATGCGAACATAGTGGACGCTTCGTGTAGTGAGGTCAGCGGTACGTAGTCGCACGCCTCGCCGTAACGGGCCCAGAGGGCGAGCACAGCGGGGTTGGAGTGGGCGCGCTCCATGCCCCCAGCTGCCCACTCGAAGACCTCCACAATCGTGCCATCTGTGGACCGGCAGGCCGTGACGGGGTGGTCGGTGACCAGGCCCTCGGCGCGAAGCAGCGGAACGTGCTCGCGGGTAAGTTGCAACAGGTCTGCTTCCTTGCCGAGCTTTGGCTTGTAGGCGACGATGACGATGGCGGCGCTGGAGTTGGTCTGCATAGTAGTGGTTCTCCCTGAAGGGTGAAGACCAGGTTCGCTTCGCGCGGTCAAAATGCAACGAGGACGCAGGGTGTTCGCCGGCACGGATACTACCAGCTATTACCGAATGCGTCCTTGGGGTTGCAGGAAGCGGATTTAGATGAAGCAGGATGCTTGGTTACGCGACGACTTCGATGCCCATGGAACGGGCGGTGCCGCGGATGGTCTTCGCCGCTGCTTCGACGGTCGTGGCGTTCATGTCCGGCATCTTCTGGGTAGCGATGGCGATGATCTGCTTCTCGGTGACCTTGCCCTTCTTCTCCTTGTTCGGAGTGCCGGAGCCCTTCTCGATGCCGGCGGCCTTCAGGAGCAGCACCGGGGCCGGCGGCGTCTTGGTGATGAAGCTGAAGGTGCGGTCGGCGTAGACGCTGATGACGACGGGGATGGTGAGTCCAGCCAGGTCAGGCCCCTTGGTGCGGTCGTTGAACTGTTTGCAGAACTCCATGATGTTGACCTGGGCCTGGCCGAGCGCGGGGCCGACCGGGGGTGCAGGGGTGGCCTTGCCGGCCATGATCTGAAGCTTAACGTATCCAGTGATCTTCTTCGGTGCCATTTGCGGTAAATCCTCTTTATTCTTCCAGCGGCGGGCCCGACCTGATGCTGATGGCTCTTGCCTGCTGCTTGATATTTATTCCTAAAATCGTAATTCTGGTCAGCAGATGCTACTCGGTGACCTTGTCCACCTTCGAGAACTCGATCTCGACCGGGGTGGAGCGGCCGAAGATGCTGACCATCACCTTCAGGGTCTGCTTGTCTTCGTTGATGTCGTCGACGGCGCCGGTGAAGTTGGCGAATGGGCCCTCGTTGATGCGGACCTGCTCGCCCTTCTCGAACTTGACCTTCATCGAAGGCTTGTCCTTGGCTGCGTCGGAACGGAAGAGGATGGAACTAACCTCTTGCTCGGAGAGGGCCACTGGATTGTCGCCTGTTCCAAGGAAGCCGGTGACGCGCGGCGTGTTTTTGATGACGTGCCACAGGTCGTTGTCGAGGTCCATCTCGACGAGAACGTAACCCGGCAGGAAGACGCGGTCGATGGTGTACTTCTTGCCATTGCGCAGCTCGGTGACCGGCTCGGTCGGGATCATGATGCGGCCGATCTTATTCTGCAGACCGAAGGCCGTGATGCGGCTCTCGAGGGACTCACGCACCTTACGCTCGAAGCCAGAGTAAGCGTGGATGATGTACCACTTGAAGTTTTCGTTGACCGGCGGGGCAAGATGCTCCGTAGGCTCTCCCTGAGGGTTCTGCTCTTCCGGGTTTTGCTCTTCTGCCGCCATCATTGTGCCTTTTTCGCGCATCGTCCGCTTCTCTCTACTGGTCTTGCTGGTAATGCCAGATCCGCTGTTTAGTGGTGCTGGGTCAAACGGTGCAACAGGGCCTCAATCGCGCGCCCGATGATGTTGTCCACCAGCCAGAAGTACGCGGCGAAGATGAAGACCGTGACGAGGACGACGATCGTGGTCGACTGCACCTCGGCGCGCGACGGCGAGATCACCTTGCGCATCTCGCTGCGCACGTCCTTGAGGAACTCGAGGAGGCGAGCGGGTTGCGACTTCAACTGTTGCAATCCGGTGCTGGGTTGTTCGGTTACCGCTATTGTCTTGGCCATAGTGCTGCCTCAATCTTCGTCTTACTTCGGTGATGTCTGGTCCCGGACTCAGGGGCCGGGCAAACTGGCGGGGGAGCTCGGATTCGAACCGAGAAGTTCGGTTTTGGAGACCGACAGTTTAACCGTTGAGCTTACTCCCCCAGTGGTGCGGAATGAGGCCTGAAGCACCTCACTCCCAAGTCCGGCTGGAGATTACTTCGTTTCCTTATGGTCCGTGTGTTTACGGCAGGTATTGCAGAACTTCGAGAACTCGAGGCGGCCAGTGGTCGTCTTTTTGTTCTTAGTGGTGGAGTAGTTTCGGTTCTTGCACTCCGGGCACTGCAGTGTGATGATCTCGCGCATTGATGAATCTCCTTCTACGTGGCCAGCCACCTCGGCTGGCGAGCAGCGTTTGACACGCCGCAACACAGGGTAATGGCCCCTGCTACCAAATCCTGATTTTCTAACGGAGAGAGGAGCAGTCAGGCCACGCTCGTCCTCTTCTATTATCTATCAAAACCTGAATTCCGGAAAGCCGGAAGTCACACTTTTGTTTTCAAGAAATTAGAGCGGCGAACCGAAGCTCGCCGCTCCTCTTTTTGCAAAGAACGCACATTCTTTACTTGATGATCTCGGAGATGGTGCCTGCGCCGACGGTGCGTCCGCCTTCGCGGATGGCGAAGCGGAGGCCCTTCTCCATGGC
>DATHQG010000321.1:0-5044 GCA_035483075.1 Edaphobacter sp.
GGGGTGATTGGGGGGGAAGTTGAGGGCTTCGAAGTTGTAGAAGTCGGACTCGACCTGGGGGCCGAGGTTGGTGGAGTAGCCGAGATGGTGGAAGACCTGGACGATCTCGTGCATGGTCTTGAGAAGCGGGTGGGGGATGCCGGGGGCGCGGACGGCGCCGGGGAGGGTGATGTCGATTCCCTGCTCCGCCGCTTTTTTGGGCGCGGCGGGAGTTTCGAGGGCTGCTTCGATCTGCTGCTTGAGCTGATTGAAGCGGATGCCAAGGGCCTTTTTTGCCTCGGGCGGGGCGGATTTTAGCCAGGCTTCGCTTATGAGTTTGAGGCGGCCCTGTTTGCGACCGAACCAATGGAGGCGGAAGGCTTCGATGTCTGAGGTGTCGGCAGTGCGGGCTTCTTCAGCGAGGGTGGCGAAGGCGACGTCGAGAGTGGACTCGTCGTAGTTGGTGAGCTGAGGGATGTCTTCGTTCATGGCGGCAGTGTTTAGAGTAAACGACTGCGCGGGAGTTGTGGCGGCGATGGATCCGATTGGAGGCCCTGAACGCGACGAGTGGTGATTGAGGCGCTCAGGGCCGGGGAGGGCGCTTTACCGACCGTGGTGGTTCTTCTTCTTGCCGACCGAGATGACCAGCTGCGGTCCGGCGGCTTCAGGTCGTGGCCGGGGTGGAAGCGAACCGGTTTGTCTACGCCAGGTCCGGATGATTTCAAGCGTTTCGGCTTGAGTGAGCCTGGAGACCGGCATGAATTTCTCGCCGGCTTTCGCATTCATCGGCCGGACGATGATCGCTTCATGCAGGCCCGGGCGGACGCGGAGGAAGACTCCACCGATCTTTCTCTGGGTGGTGCTGGGTGGCGTCGCAGCCATTCGCAGCTCTCCCCGAGGTTGCATGTTGTGCAGCGCATAAACAGCGCAGTCTCCGTCCTTCAGTAGTTCGCTGATCAAGTCCTTTACAAGATCAGCCTGATTTGGATTGAACTCAATACCATGTACATTCGGCATTTGAAAAATGCCTCCCTTCTTGGTGCTAACCGGATGCTAGCTTACGGCGCATAAGTAATTCGTAAAGAAGGGGTTGAGGGGTCCCTGGTGGTCGCTTAATCCTGTTCTCCGAAGATTTGTGCGTAGGTCTTTCCGTAGGGGTAGAAGCGATCGGTTTCGCCGCGCTGCCAGGCGGCCCTGTGCTCCGGGTCGGTGATGTCCCAGTCGGGACGGCATTTCATGGTTACGGCGCGGAGGTCCTGACGGAGGTCTTCGAGGGTGGGGCGCCCAAAGAACCAGTAGCCGTTGTAGACCTTGAAGACGACGAGGCCGGGCTCGAGGACGAGTGTATGGGGAATCATTGGATTATGGACTGGATCGGTATATTCGGCGATGTCGAGATCTTTCTGTATGCGCCGACCGGCATCGGAGAGAAAGGTCCAGTGGGCACCGACTCCGGCCCGGTATTCGTTGGTCTCAGAGATGCTGTCCGTGCTGATGGTGACGAGACGGCAGTAGCCTACCTCCATCTCGCGATGGAATTGGACGAGAAGCTCCGCCTGACGGCGATCTTTGGGACAGAAACCTCCGCGGCTCAGGACGAGCACCATAGGGTGTTGTCCCTGCAGCTCGGAGAGCCTGCGGCGAGTTGCTGTGTGGTCGCTTAGTTCGTAGTCAGGGAAGATGGCGCCGGGGACAATATCTGCTCGCATCTGTTTTGAGTCCTCCTAGGACATGATGCTCCTCATGCCCTTGCGGGGAGAAGTTTCTCCTGAAATGCTCTGCGGAGTGGACAGCAAACGGAGGGCCGAGCGGCGGCTAGAGGGCGGAGAGGACAATGGCAACGACGAGAAGGCCGAGGAGGAGGCTTCGGCGGTCGGTGATGGCGTAGACGACGGGGTCCTCATTGAGTTGGCCGCGCGAGGCCTGGAGCCAGAGCCGCATTATCCAGAGGAGAAGGACGGGAACGAGAAGCCAGAGGCGTCTGGTGTGCTGGTAGAGCTGTGCAGCGTCCAAGGTCGAGATGTAAAGGGTAAGGACGACGACCGAGGCAAAGCCACTTGCTGAGCCAAAGCTGCGAAGCTGTTCAATGTCTGTGATGTGGTAGCCGCGGCCCCCGGCAGAGACGCCACCGCGTTCGCGTAGGTTTTCAAGTTCGGCGAAGCGTTTGACCAGTGCGAGGGAGAGAAAGAAAAAGATGCTGAAGCCGCCGAGCCAGGTGGAGAGCGCGACTCCTGAGGCAGCGGAGCCGGCAATGATGCGAATTGTGTATAGGCCTGAGAGAACGATGACATCGACCAGGACGGAGCGCTTAAACCGTAACGAATATGCGAGCGTGGTGACGAGATAGATGCCAAGCCAGAGAAGGAAGTAGTGAGGTTTTATGAGGAACAAGAGCTGAGGCGACAGGGCGGCGATTGCGTGGGGAACCAACAGCGCGAGAACGAGAGAGGCCGCGAGGAAGAAGAGGACGATAACAACGCCCGAGAGGGCCGAGAGGTCACCTGAGGCGAAGGGGCGGAGGCGTTTGCGGGGGTGCTGGCGATCGGCTTCGAGGTCGAGGAGATCGTTGACGATGTAAGTCGCGGAGGCGCAGAGGCTGAAGCTAAGGAAGGCCAGGGCGGCCGCTGCGATGAGACCAGGGGCCCAGGCGTGAGCGAGGAGAAGAGGGACGAAGATGAGGACGTTCTTGGCCCACTGGTGGAGGCGGATGGCCTTGAGCCAGGACTTGAGTGGGGAGGCCCGCTCGTCGAAGGTGCGGACAGGAACGATTCGGGCCTTGCGGAGAGCGGCGCGGAGGCTGGAGGTTGGGTTAGCGACCATGGGCTGCTGGCAGTGCTGGAGCAACGGGAGGTCGGGCAGCGCGTTGCCGATGTAGGAAAAGTTGTCGCCGAAGCGGGACTGGAAGGCGGCGAGCTTGTTTTTGCCGGCGAGGTTGGTTTCGCCGTCGGATGCGAGGACGCCGTCGAAGAGGCGGAGGTGGGCGGCGACACGGTTGGCGGTGTCGGCGTCGGCGGCGGTGGCGAGGTAGATGGAACGGCCGGTGGCCCGCTGCTGCTCAAGATATTGAAGGAGTTCGCGGTTGTAGGGGAGGTGGGCGACGTCAAGCTGAACGGTGTTGGCGAGGTGGCGTTTCAGGGCCGCTTTGCCCCGAACGAGCCAGTCGGGAATGTTCAGCAGTGCCGCCGGATGATGGCGGGCGACGGCGAGGGCGGAGTCGTGCAGGGTGTCGGACTTGACGAGGGTCCCGTCCAGGTCGACGCAGAGGACTGGCAACGCGGCAATGTCGAATTCGGGGGCCGAAATAGGCAAAAGTGTCCTTCCTTACGTCTAATTCAATGAGTGCTATATGTCTCAGACAAGCAGATAGAGGGTAGCGTGGAACGAGAGCGGTCGCTACGGCCTATCTGCTGAGGCATTCAACGTCATTATCAAGTATTCTTAAGCTCTGGGCACAACAATCAGATAGCACACGATTGAATTTCGAGAGAACAGAGAGCACCCATGCTGTCAGCGCAGACGAACGAACCGGAAGCACCGCGAGTTAGGGCGTCGGAGCCAGCGACGGACCTGTCGACGCGTCAGCCGGCGCCTGAGGCACCGAAGGGATCCGCGGCGCGGAAGTGGATTGTGTTACTGGTGATTGTGGCGGTGGTCGGGGCCGCCGTGTGGAAGATCCGCCGGAACGCGAAGGACCAGGACTCCGTTCAGATGATCATGGCGGCGCAGGCAGACCGGCCGACGCCGGTGCAGGTGTCGGCGGTGCAGCAGAAGACGATGCCGATCTTTCTGACGGCGCTCGGGACGGTGACGGCGTACAACACGGTGACGATCAAGAGCCGTGTGGATGGGCAGTTGATGCAGGTGCCGGTGCACGAAGGGCAGGCGGTCCGTGAGGGCCAGATATTGGCTGAGATCGATCCGAAGCCGTATCAGGCGGCGCTGGAGCAGGCACAGGGACAGTTAGTGAAGGACCAAGCCAACGCCGTGAATGCGCGTGCGGAGGCAGCACGGTACAGCGCATTGCTGCAGGCAGGCGTGGTGTCGAAGGAGAGCCAGCAGGCGCAGATTTCGACCGCGGGGCAGGCCGAAGGGTCGATCGCTGCGGACCAGGCGGCGATTGAGGCGGCGAAGGTGAATCTGGGGTACACGAAGATCGTTTCGCCGATCAACGGGGTCGTGGGGCTGCGGCAGGTCGATCCGGGAAATATCGTGCATGCAGCGGACGCAAATGGCTTGCTGGTGGTGACGCAGTTGCAGCCGATAGCGGTGATCTTTACGCTGCCCGAGGACCAGTTGCCCGAGGTGTTGAAGAGGACACGAGGAGGAAGCAGGCTGGCGGTGGAGGCGTTCGATCGCGCGGCTTCGACGCACCTGGCGAGCGGGAGTCTGCTGACTGTGGACAACCAGATTGACACGGCGACCGGCACAGTGAAGGCGAAGGCGGTCTTTAACAATGAGGACGGCGCACTGTTTCCGAACCAGTTTGTGAATATTCGATTGATCCTGCAGGAGAAGCCAAACGCGATCGTGATTCCGGCGGCAGCGTTGCAGACGGGGTCGCAAGGGAACTTCGTTTATCTGCTGAAGCAGGGGCAGCCGCCAGCGGACCTGGTCGAGAAGAAGAACACAGACATGCCGGTTCCGGAGCTGGCAGAGAACCAGACGAACTATTACGTCCTGGCGCAGACGGTGAACGTGGAGCTGACCGAAGGGACGCAGGTGATCCTCAACGGTGGCGTGAAGCCGGGTGACCAGATCGTCGTGGATGGGCAGGAGAAGTTGAAGAACGGCAGCAAGGTGTTTCCAAAGGCGGCCCCTGCAAAGACGGATGGGGCGACGGCTGAGGTCGATGCGGCAGGTCAGACGGCGGGTCGGCCTTCATGAGTTCTGCGTTGAGTCCATCGAGGCCATTTATTCTTCGGCCAGTGGCCACCTCTCTCCTGATGGTGGCCATTTTGCTTGCGGGCTTTGTTGCGTATGTGCAACTGCCAGTGTCGGCGCTGCCGCAGGTGGACTATCCGACGATCCAGGTACAGACGTTTTATCCCGGGGCGAGCCCGGAGGT
>DATHQG010000322.1:0-14335 GCA_035483075.1 Edaphobacter sp.
CTACCGGTGGCCTCGGCTTCGCACGGGACGAAGCCCGCCTCAGCATCTACGACGTCCTCCTCGGCCACACAACCATCGCCGAAGCCCTCCTTCCCACGGAAATCGACGCCCTCAAGCTCGTCCCCAGCAGCAAAAACCTCATCGGCGCGACCATCGAGCTTATCGCCCTCGAAGGCCGCGAATTCAAGCTCCGCGAGGCCCTCGCCCCCATCCGCGCCGACTACCCCTTCATCCTCCTCGACTGCCCTCCGGCCCTCGACCTCCTCACCCTCAACGCCCTCGTCGCCTCCGATGGCCTCCTTGTCCCCATGCAGGCCGAGTACTTCGCCCTGGAAGGCATCTCCGAGCTCATGAGCACCCTCGACCGCGTCACCCAGGCCTTCAACCCCTCGCTCGCCCTCGAAGGCGTCCTCCTCACCATGTACGACGATCGCACCAACCTCTCCCAGCAGGTCAACGACAACCTCAAGTCCTTCTTCGACGACAAACTCCTCAAGACCTCCATCCCCCGCAACATCCGCCTGGCCGAAGCCCCCAGCCACGGCAAACCGGTCTCCCTCTACGATCCGAAGTCCCGCGGCGCCGAAGCGTACCGCGAACTGGCCGTCGAACTCCTCACCCGCAACAACCTCGAAAGCCCCGAAGCCAAACGCCGCAAAGCGGCCGCAGCTGCAGCCGCCAGCTCCCTCAAGTCCTTCCAGGTCCCCGAAAAGAAGAACCGCTTCTGGAAGTCCAGCAAATAACCATCAAATCACCACACTTTCACCACAAAATAACCAGCAAAAGGCCGTCAAAAAATGACTATCGCTACCCACGATCCCAAACATGATCCGAAGCGCCGCGCCCTCGGAAAGGGCTTAGAATCCCTCCTCCCGTCTCGCCCGACAGCCCCTCCTCCCGTAACAACTCCTGTAGAATCAATAGGAAAGCCTCTCGAAATCCCGCTCGACCACATCGAGCGCAACCCGTACCAGACGCGCACCCGCTTCGACGAGGCCCAGCTCACAGAATTAACTCAATCCATCGCCGCCTCCGGAGTCGTGCAACCCATTGTAGTAAGGCCACTTAGCCCACAGAACGGCCAGGCCAGATACCAACTGATCACCGGCGAACGCCGCTGGCTCGCCAGCCGCAAGGCCGGAAAATCCACGATTCCCGCCATAGTCCGCCAAGCCTCTGATGAACAAACACTTGAGATGACCATAGTCGAAAACCTCCAGCGCGCCGACCTCAACCCCATGGAGCAAGCCCGCGCCTATCAACGACTTAGCCAGGACTTCAAGATGACCCAGGAGCAGATGGCCACCCGCACGGGCAAGGAACGAGCCAGCGTAGCGAACTTCCTTCGTTTGTTACGCTTACCCGATCCAATCCAGCACAAAGTAGAGTCAGGCGACCTCTCCTTCGGCCACGCCCGCACTCTCCTGGCCTTAGACTCAGCAGAATCAATCACTTCCGCCGCCCAAAAAGTCATGGCCCTCAATCTCTCGGTCCGCCAGACCGAAAGCTACGTTCAGGGCCTGATCAACCCCGAATCCAAACCTAAAAAAGAAGCAAAACCCACCCAACCCGAAGACCCCAACGTCCGCGAGGCCCAGGACCGCCTCCAGCGCACTCTCGGCCTCAAGGTCCACATTGAGGACAAGAAAGGTAAGGGCCGGGTCATCATCGAGTACTCCGGCCTCGAAGACTTCGACTCCATCCTCACCGCATTGGGCGGCCAATAATTCCTCGACAATAACACCTCAATCACAGACACTCTCAAGACACGCCTCAAACAAATCACCAGGAGACTGCAAATGCGTATCACGATTCGCACAAAATTTTATCTGTCACTAATACTGTTACAAATTGCAGTCTTCTCCGTCTCGGCGCAAACCGCCACCCGCACTCTCGTCCGCACCGGTCATCTCCTCGACGTAAAAACGGGCGCAGAACCAGCCGCCCAGACCATCATCGTCACCGGCGACCGCATCACTGCCATTGCTCCCACGGCTTCCACACCAAAACAAACCGGCGACATCGAAATCGACCTAACGAAATACACCGTTATGCCTGGCCTCATCGACGTGCACACCCACCTCACCATGGCCAACAACTTCGATCCCTACTTCGAACTTTCGATGACACCTGCCAAAGAGGCCATCATCGGAGTCGAAAACGCGAAGGTCACCCTCGAAGCCGGCTTCACCACCGTCCGCAACGTCGGCGCCAATGACTTCACCGATGTTGCCCTCCGCGACGAGATCAACGCCGGCCATATTCCCGGCCCGCACATGCAGGTCTCCGGACCCGCTTTAGGCATCACCGGCGGCCACATGGACGAGAACCTTCTTCCCTACGAGTACCACGTCCACGGCGAAGGTGTAGCCGACGGCATCGCAGCGGTCCAGCACCAGGTCCGCGAAAACATCAAGTACGGCGCAGACCTCATCAAGATCGCCTCCACTGGCGGCGTCCTCTCCAAAGGCGACGACCCGCAAGCCAGCCAGTACACCATGGAAGAGCTGCAGGCCATCGTCGCCGACGCCCACCGTCTCGGCCGCAAGGTCGCGTCCCATGCCCACGGAGCGCAGGGCATCCTCTGGGCCACCGAAGCCGGAGTCGATTCCATCGAGCACGGCTCCTACATCAACGACGAGTGCATCGCCGCCATGAAGAAGCACGGCACCTACCTGGTCCCCACCGCCTACCTCGTCGACTGGATGCAACAGTACGGCCATCTCCCCGCGCTCTATCAGCAGAAGATGACTGACGTCAGCGCCGCCATGAAGGCCAACCACAAAAAGGCCATCGCGGCCGGCGTCAAAATAGCTCTGGGCACAGACGCAGCTGTTTATCCCCACGGCCTCAACGCCCACGAGCTCGATGTCTACGTAAATGAATACGGCATGGCTCCCCTTGCCGCCATTCAAACCGGTACCCTCAACGCCGCCGACCTCATGGGCTGGACCGACCGCGTCGGCGCCATCGAACCCGGCAAGTGGGCCGACATCATCGCCATTGACGGCGACCCGCTCAAGGACGTCAAGGTCCTCCAGCACGTAAACTTCGTCATGAAGTCCGGCGTAGTCTACAAAGACGAAACGCACAAGCAGTAAAGAAAACAAAATCGAAGAACAGTAAAGAGGACCAACCCCGTCGTAATGAAAGCCTCACCCACGGAATTTCGCTTCCGTTTCCTCATCCTCGCCGTCATCTACTGCTTAGGCTTCGTCGCCCCGTGGAACTACTGGCTACATCTGGATTCCATCCGCACCTGGCAGCTCCTCGCAGCGTGGCCCGCGCGTAGCGGGTGGATCAGCTTCAGCGCAGCGACCATCATCGTGCTTGCCTTTGGTATCCTCTGCGCTTTGAAGGGAGCGGTCCTACGCACCTGGGGCTCCGCCCACCTCGGCACCTCCGTCGTCCAGGGTGCGGCTATGCACGGCGAAGGAGTCGTCGCGGCCGGCCCTTATCGCCATGTTCGCAACCCGCTCTACCTCGGCACGTTCGCCCACACCTTCGCGCTCGCGCTCCTCATGCCGCCCAGCGGGGCCGTCTTTTGCGTCCTCGCGGTCGCCCTCTTCCAACTCCGTCTCATCGCGGCCGAAGAGTCCTTCCTCGCAGCCAAACTCGGTGGATCTTACCTCGCCTACTGCACCAAAGTCTCACGTCTCTGGTTCGCCATCGCACCGCGCGTCCCCGCCTCCGACGTCCGACCCAACTGGCCCATGGCCTTCCTCGGGGAGATCTACATGTGGGGCGTAGTCATCACCTTTGCCGTCCTGGGGTGGCGTTACAACTCCATCCTCCTCATCAAGGGCGTCCTCATCTCTCTCGGCATCTCCCTCATCGCACGCGCCTTCCTCCCAAGAAACTAGGCACGAACCCCTTGGCCGTCATTTGCGACGAAGCAACTGACCGATGCGCAGGCACTCATCTCGATCGCTTCAAAAATGGAAGCAGCATCGGCGTACGCTGCCGGTACTGCCTGTACGCGTCCCCGAAGAAGTTGATCAGGTCGTGCTCTTCAAACCGAATGGCTATCAGGATGTAACCTGTCGTCGCCAAGGCAAACAGCAGATGCCCCAGGGTCATCTTTGGCGTAGCCCAAAATGCGATCAGGAAGCCCAGATAGATCGGGTGACGAACGCTCCTGTAGAGCATGGGCGTCTTGAACCCGATCGGCTCATACGGCTGACCACGCAGATATAGCCCAACCTGCCGCAAGCCGAACAGGTCCGTATGGCTCACCATCAGCGTGCTCCCCAGGACAATCAGCCAGCCAAGGAAGAAGAGAGCCACCAGGACCCAGCGTCCCGCCGCGTTCTCGACGTTCCACACAACCCCCGTCATCGGCCGCCATTGCCAATAGAGCAGATCCAGGCACAGGCTCGCCAAAAGAACAAACGTGCTCCGCTCAATCACTGTAGGAACGGCCTTCGTCCACGCTCGCTTGAACCATGGGCGGGCCATCACACTGTGCTGCACCGCGAAGAGGCCCAGCAGAAGAGCATCGATCACGAGGGCCGCGAAGGAGAAATCTCCCTGCCCCGAATCAATGGATTTAGGAACCAGATAGTTCCCGACAAATCCTACCGCATAGAGAAACGTGACGAGGAAGAGGAGATAAGCCAGGATTCCGTAGAGAAACGCAGCAATCTTTGCCATGGTCGCCTCCAGAAACTTCGGACTTGCGTGGCCCCAGGGGATGGCGCTAACTATACGCTTGCTGATGGGGATTGAGATATTGTCTCCGGCACTCTTGCCTTGTTAGAGCCGGGCAATTGTGGCAACTCCAAAACAACAAGCCCGCCGCACCCAAACGAATCAGGGCACAACGGGCTTTTTGTTACTCTCACGCCTCAACAGACGCCCGTGAGGCGCGACGATCGGGGAGGGCCCTTTCGAATGCGACACTCTTACGCGAACAGCCGCAGTCAGCGCCGCAGCGAAATTACTTCTTGACCGGTGCGATCGTGTCCTTCGCAACCTTGGCCACGCGGAACTTCACCACGGTCTTGGCCTTGATCTTGATCGTTTCGCCGGTCTGCGGATTGCGACCCAGCCGCGCCTTGCGCTCAGCCTTCACCAGCTTGCCGATCCCAGGAATGGTGAACTCGCCATTCTTCTTGGTCTCTTTCACAGCGGTCTCGGCCAGAAACTCCAGGAACCCTGCGGTCTGCTTGTTGGTCAGTTCGAGCTTCTCCGCCAGGTGGCGGACCAGCGCTGTCTTTGTCATTCCTTTTGCCATTTGTCTTGCTCCTTCTGCTTTCGAAAATGTAGTTTCTCGGATCCGCTCACCTAACCTGCATCAACTCCGAAGAGAAACCGCATCCAGTTTCCAATGCGAAATCATCAATGTTCATGCGGGTCCGGAGAACTGTACCGCAATTCACCTTCATCCTTTCCAAGCGCTTTGTCAACCACAATTCTTCGGTTTCCACAGGTTTTTTCGGGTTTTTTCCGGTTTTGTTCGAATCCGGGCACAATTTACCCCAAAAAAGCCCAGCAAAACAAGCATTTTTTATTTTTTCAACGCCTTCGTCTCATGTCCATTTTGCCGCAGCATTAGGTAAGACACATTTCCCTGATCGTCCTTGGAAAACTCAATCTCCGCCTCAAACGCCGTCGGAAAGAACTTCGTGTCCGACTCCGCGAGCATCGAAAAACTACCCTGCCCAGTGGCCTGCGTCACGAGATGACCGTCCTCCACCGTCACCACCAGGCTGAACTGCGGCGTCAACTCATATGTGCCCACATAGCCCGCAAGGACCTTCGGATCAACCGTCACCACTGTGCGGACCTTGGGCTGAAAGTCCGGCCAATGGTACACCGCAGCGATACTTCGCATTACCTCGTCCGCCAGCCTCGAGCCGCCCTGCGCATTCGTCATCACCACGGCGCCCTCCCCGTCCTGCTCATATGCCGTCATTGTGCTTTCAAACCCTGCATTGACGCCTCCGTGTCCAAAGTTTGGGTCTGAATCGGAACCTCCAATCTGCAACCCCAGACCCCACTTTCCCATCCCCGGCGTCAGCATCTGCTTCGTCATCGCCTGCGACAACACATGGTTCCACTCGCCCTTCAGCGAATGTTGCACCTCAATGCAATAACGTGCCAGATCAGTCGGCGTCGTCCACAATCCCGCCGCCGCCATCTCCGGATAGGTATGCGCGCCGCCTGCTACCGGCTTACCATCCACCTCGTATGGAGTCGCCGCCGAAGCACGCAGCTCCGCAGGCAGCGGCTGCTCATATGTACTATGCGTCATCCCGATCGGTCGCAGCACTGTGTCATGCAGCAGCTTCGGAAACGGCTCCTTCGTCACATCGATCAGGACCTGTTGCATGATCGTGTAGCCGCCGCCCGAGTAGTTCCATTTGCTACCCGGAGCGGCCTCAATTCGAATCGCCGGCGTATTTGCGGGCTTCTCGCCATTTAGCACCTGCACAAGCGTTGGCACGGACGCGTCTGCCGCATAACCCGGAAATCCATGCACGGTCGTCCCACCTGTATGGGTCAGCAGCTCGCGTAGCGTTACCGGCTTCCCACCGGCAACCGGAGCGTCCGGCAGTTTCCAGCTTGTCAGCAACGTATTAACGTCCGCATCGAGCGAAAGTTTTCCCTCCTGCACCAGGCGCAGTGCAGCCATCGCCGCTACCGGCTTGCTGATCGAGCCCGCCTGAAACAATGTCTCCCCAGTAACCGGAGGGCCACCGACACTCATCACCCCAAAGCCCTCTGCCCACTCGATCACGCCACGATGAATCACTGCGACACTCACGCCATTAACATGTAATGCCGCCATTCGTTCGCTCAAACTATGTCCCGGATGCGGATCGCCCTTCACCACAACGCTCGGCAAGAGTCCCGCCTCGACGTCCTTAATGTGCTGCTTCGTTTCGTCCGAAACAGTAGGTGTCTTTTGACCGAGCGCAAACTGCGCTACTCCACAAGTAAGCACAAGTGCGATACATCGCCTCAGAACAATCGACATGAATGGCCCTCCGACTACGCATGTGACAAACATCAGATGAACAGTAGACTAACGCGCTCGCAAAAAGAGATCGCATGACCAGAATCAATCCAGAAAAGCATTAATATTTCTGCTGTATTTGTGAAATCTGCATCCTATCTCGGGAACCCGTCGTCCACCTTCCAGCGGCAGCAGAGCAACCGGCAGTCCGTTGCTCCAAATCCACATCCACCAATGTCTCAGCTTCGCACCAACCGAGACGAGAGAGACAAGGAGAATCAACATGCCTTACATCACAACGAAAGACGGCACTTCGATCTACTACAAGGACTGGGGCACCGGACAACCCATCACCTTCTCGCACGGCTGGCCCCTCACCGCCGACGCATGGGACGCTCAGATGCTCTTCCTCGGTCTACTAGGCTATCGCGTCATCGCGCACGACCGCCGCGGCAACGGCCGTTCCAGCCAGCCCTGGGACGGCAACGACATGGACCACTACGCCGACGACCTCGCCGAGCTCATGAACTTTCTCGACCTCAAGAATGCCGTCATGGTCGGCCACTCCACCGGCGGCGGCGAAGTCGCCCGCTACCTCGGCCGCCACGGCACCAAGCGAGTTGCAAAGGCCGCGCTCATCGGGGCCGTCCCCCCATTAATGTTGAAGACCGACAAGAACCCCGAAGGCCTGCCGCTGTCCGTCTTTGACGGCCTTCGTGCCAGCCTCGTCGCCGATCGTTCGCAGTTCTACCAGGAGCTTACCCTGCCCTTCTACGGCTACAACCGCGCCGGCGCCAAAATCTCCAAGGGCGTACAGGACAACTTCTGGCTCGCGGGCATGCTCGGCTCGCACAAGAGCCAGTACGACACCATCAAGGCATTCTCCGAGACTGACTTCACCGAAGACCTCAAGAAGATCGATATCCCTACCCTCGTCCTGCACGGCGAAGACGACCAGATCGTTCCCATCGTCGCTGCCGGTCTGAAGTCCGCGAAGGTCCTGAAGAACGCCAAGCTCAAGGTCTATCCCGGCTTCCCTCACGGCATGTGCCAAATTCACGCCGAAATCATCAACGCCGACCTCCTAGCCTTCATCAAGTCCTGAACATCGCATCTCCCAAAGCCACTACTGGTTCGCCACTCAACCGAAAGCCACGGACAGTCTCATCGTCCGTGGCGTAGTGGACAGCACACTGAATCGATTCCTGCCTCGCGGCATCAGTCTCAATGCGGCCCATAATATAGATGGAGGGAGCCCCACAGATGCAGATCGGCATCGACAGCTTCGCGGCGTTGGTCCCAGACCCAATCACCGGCGACACCGTTACCGCGCAGCAGCGCATCGCGCATCTCCTCGAAGAGATCGAGTTAGCCGACAAAGTTGGCCTCGACGTCTTCGGCCTCGGCGAACATCATCGCGTTGAATACCTCGACTCTGCTCCCACCGTTATCCTTGCGGCCGCAGCCGCCCGCACCAAAAATATCCGCCTCACCTCCGCCGTCACCGTCCTAAGCGCCGCCGACCCCGTCCGCGTCTTTCAAAACTTCGCCACACTCGACCTCATCTCGGGTGGTCGCGCCGAGATCGTGGCCGGCCGCGGCTCCTTCATCGAATCCTTCCCTCTCTTCGGCCTCAAGCTCGAAGACTACGACGATCTCTTCGCCGAAAAGCTCGACCTCCTCCTTACCCTCCGCGAAAAGACCAACGTCACCTGGTCCGGCCGCCATCGCCCCCCGCTCAACGGCCAGGGCGTCTACCCGCGCCCGCTGCAAAATCCACTTCCCGTCTGGCTGGGAGCAGGTGGCACACCCGAATCCTTCGTCCGCGCCGGAGACCTCGGCCTTCCCCTCATGGTCGCGATCATCGGCGGCGAGCCCTACCGTTTCCGCCCACTCATCGAACTGTACCGTGCCGCGGGCCTGCGGGCCGGTCACGCCCCCGAGACCCTAAAGGTCGGCGTCCACGCCTTGGGCTACGTAGCCGACACCGACCAGCAGGCCTCCGACGACTTCTTTCCTGGATACGCCGAAGCCTTTACCAAAATTGGCAGAGAACGCGGCTGGCCCCCCGTCACTCGCAACCAGTTCGAAGTCCTCCGCCGCCCCAAAGGCGCGCTCCTCGTTAGTGACCCCGAAACCGTAGCCACCAAGCTCCTGCAATTGAACGAGGACCTCGGCGGCATCTCCCGCATCAGCTTCCAGATGAGCGTCGCCTCCCTCCGCCACGACAAACTACTGCATGCCATCGAGCTCCTCGGCACCCGCGTCGCCCCCATCGTCCGCAAGGCACTCCCCGGAGCCCCACCGAAAGCCTGAGATCTACCAACGCCTCGACGTCGTCGCCCGTTTGTCTCAAGTCCTTCTGGATCGTCATTTCGACCGAAGCTGCTCACGTACTTTGTGAGCAGCGCAGTGGAGAAATCCGCTTCTCTACCACGACCCTCTCCAGCCCGCACCGCGCCTTGTTTTGCTGTTGCCTGTTCTTGTCGGCATCCTGAGCGCAGCAAATTGTCCCGATATTTACTGGTAGCTCCGTCTGCCGTCCTTTCGTGCCCCTTCGATACAATCTCAGCAAAGAATTTCCCTTGAAGCGGGGCTCTCCCAATGCTCAGGTCTCTCATAGCGCTTTCGGCGTTGTTTTTGCCGTGCTTGCAGGGCATTGGACAACTGCGTCAGGTCAGCGAGACCATTGTCAGCACTCCTGGGGGCTGGCAGGAACGTGTTGAGAACCTGGCGAACAGCCCGATCGTCGCTCTCCACGCAACCTTCCGGTGTCCAAAGGAAGATGAAGGCCCCAAGTTTAGCGCCGAAATTCGTTTCGACAGCCTCGTGGCGTACGGCACCGAAAAGTCCATCCCTCCTCGATCAACATCGGACATACCGATGCAACCGTGGGCCATCGACTGTCCCGGCGGAGTCGACGCGGTCATCTTCGCAAACGGGCAAAGCGATGGAGACCAGGACGTTCTCAAACAGATCTACCAGATGAGAAGTGGCGTCTACGAAGGGCTAATCTTTGCAGAAAAGTCAGTAGACACCATTGCAAACGCCGGGGCCGACCCCAGAGTTGTTGCCTCTGATCTGCGCAGTCAGGCTGGCGCAGTCAACAAAGACCCTGCTATGAGTGAGGCGAAGCATCGAGGAGAAACACTCGCGCTCGGTGTGGTCGCGACCCTTCTTGAAGGTCAGCACGATCTCGCCGTTCCTTCCGACAAGACTCCCCGTCACCAGGAAACCATTGAGCAGGTAATGAAGGAGAAGAAGGTCCCCTATCAGCAAGCCCACGCGATCGTGATCGGCAAGAAACTACGCGAATGGTCCTCTGCCCTAGAAGGAAATCTGCAACCTGCGCAAAGCGACACCGACACAACGCCCAAGCCAGACCGCCAGCAAAACTGACGCAACACAAAAGTCTCAAAGCTACTCAGCTCAGGGGGCAAAACTCACGCTCTTCAAAACATCGGCCTCTTCGGCTTCCCCACCAACGGAGCATTCAGCATCGCAATCACTGGCGCCGCTGCCTTGAACCGTTCCACCACGTCCTTCACTAGAGTGGCCTTTATCGCCCGCTCCGCCGGCAACCTCGCCGACACCCCCCACTGCTTGTTCTTCAGCAGATCAATCGCCGGATGGTCCTCCGGAAAACCCTTCGGAGCACGAGTCAGCGGCACCCCGTCGTTCTCCTTCATCAGAGACCGCAGCTTCTTCCCCTTCATCAACGCAAGAAACTCCTCATGATGCTCCGCCAGATAGCGCCGTATCGCCAGCAACTGTTCTCTCTCCGGCATATAAACCCCGGCCGCAACGACGACCTCCTCCGGGTTAACACTCAAGTAAAACCCAGCTCCCGAAGTCTTCTGCAGCCCGTCCCTCACCCACCACGCTGAAACATGCGTCTTATAAGGCCGCTTGTCCTTGCTGAACCGAATGTCCCGATAGATCCTCATCATGATCTTCTGCGGAGGCCTTACATGCATCGGCGCAAACTCAGCCAGCGCCTCATTCACCTCACCGATCAGCGCCAGCATAGGCGCCTTGAGCTCCTTCTCGAACACGTCTCTCCGCGCCTCAAACCAAAGGCGGTCATTATTCCGCTTCAGCCCCCGCAAGAACTTCAACGCCTCACCAGAAAAGTAAGTAGCCATACCCTCATCGTAAATTGGCCCATAAAGAAAATGCCGCACCCACTCATAATTCTGTCATTTCGACCGGGACCCTGAGCGAAGTCGAACGGAGAAGTGGAGAAATCTGCTTCTCTACCTCGGACATCGTCCACCCGAATTTTCCGTCACCTTAGTCGCGCCTCATGTATCCTCGCTTGCAAAGGTACCCACACATATGGAGCCCCTGAACACTGCCCTGCTGGTATTCCTCGTCATTCTCGCCATCGTAGTTCTCATCACCATCATCAAAACCCTCTTTACCGTCCGCACCTACACCGCCGGCGTTGTCGAGCGGTTCGGCAAATTCAACCGCATCGTCCGTCCCGGCCTCCACGTTCTCATTCCCTTCGCCGAAAGCGTCTACTTCGTTGACCTCCAGGTCAAGCAGGCCCAGTTCTCCGTCGAGACCAAGACCCACGACAACGTCTTCGTCCAGATCCCCGTCTCCGTCCAGTACCAGATCCTCGACGACAAGATATACGACGCCTTCTACAAACTCTCCAGTCCTCAGAAACAGATCGAGTCCTTCGTCTTCAACTCCATCCTCGGCCACGTCCCCAAACTCAGCCTCGACGAGACCTTTGAGCAGCAGTCCGGCATCTCGGTCGCCGTCAAAACCGAGCTCGATACCATCATGTCCGGCTTCGGCTTCAACATCCTCACCGCGCTCGTCACCGACATCGTCCCCGACGTCAAAGTCAAAGCCGCGATGAACGATATCAACGCCGCCCAGCGCGCACAGGTCGCCGCTCAGGCACGCGGCGAAGCCGACAAGATCCTCAAGGTCAAACAAGCCGAGGCCGAAGCCCAGTCCAAAGCCCTCCAGGGCCAGGGCATCGCCGCCGAGCGTCAAGCCATCATCGACGGCCTCCGCTCCTCCATCGAGCACTTCCGCGAGTCCGTCCCCGGGGCCACCGCCGAAGACGTCATGGCCCTCGTCCTCCTCACCCAATACTTCGACACACTCAAAGACATCGGCACCAAAGCCGGCACCAACACCCTCTTCCTGCCCAACAACCCGGGCGCAGCCAACGACTTCCTGGTCCAGATCCTCGCCGGCCTCCGCGGCAACAAGGCCAGCAACACTTCATCCATAGCACCGCCGCCGCCAGCCTAGCGAAGCCGCATACAATCGGCAGAAAGAAGAAACTCTTCCCTGTCGAGAGCACCGTCATGCCCTTCAGCCACACAGTCCGCGGCACAAAGCACTCCTTCGCGGACCTGCGAACGCTACTGGCAAAGGCAGCGCCCCTCCGCTCCGGCGACCAGCTAGCCGGAATCGCCGCAGCCACCGCAGAAGAGCGCGTCATCGCCCAGATGACCTTAGCCGATCTCCCCCTCGCCACCTTCCTCAACGAAGCCATCGTCCCCTACGAAACCGACGAAGTCACTCGCCTCATCCTCGACACGCACGACCGACCCGCTTTCGCACCGATAGCCAATCTCACCGTAGGCGAACTCCGCGACTGGCTCCTCTCCGACGAAGCCACCACCGACCGACTCGCGAATCTCGCCCCCGGCCTCACACCCGAGATGGCAGCAGCCGTCTCCAAACTCATGCGCGCACAGGACCTCATCTACGTCGCGCGAAAAATCTCCGTCGTAACCCGCTTCCGCACCACGGTCGGCCTGCCCGGCCATCTCTCCACCCGCCTCCAACCCAACCACCCCACCGATTCACCCATAGGCATCGCCGCCAGCATACTCGATGGCCTCCTCCTCGGCTCCGGCGACGCAGTCATCGGCATCAACCCCGTCTCCGACAACGTGGCCTCCGTCACGACCCTCCTTCACCTCATCGACCACATCCGCCAGCGCTACAGCATTCCCACCCAAGGCTGCGTCCTCGCCCATCTCACCACGCAAATGGACGCCATCCGCAGCGGCGCCCCCCTCGACCTTCTCTTCCAATCCATCGCGGGCACCGAAGCCGCCAACGCCTCCTTCGGAATCAATCTCGCTCTCCTCCGCGAAGCTCACACGATGGCCCGTGAACTTAACCGAGGCGGTATCAGCTCGGAAACAGGCGGCGAAAACATCTTCTACTTCGAAACCGGCCAGGGCAGCGCCCTCTCAGCCAACGCGCACCATGGAGTCGACCAGCAAACCCTCGAAGCCCGCGCCTACGCCGTAGCCCGCCACTTCAACCCAATGCTGGTCAACACGGTAGTAGGCTTCATTGGCCCCGAATACCTCTACGACGGCAAGCAAATTCTCCGCGCCGGCCTCGAAGACCACCTTTGCGGCAAGCTCCTCGGCCTCCCGATGGGCTGCGACATCTGCTACACCAACCACGCCGAAGCCGACCAGGACGACATGGACGCTCTCCTGACCATGCTCGGCGCTGCCGGCGTCAACTACATCATGGGCGTCCCCGGCGCCGACGACATCATGCTCAACTATCAGAGCACCTCCTTCCACGACGCCCTCTACCTCCGCCGCCTCCTCGGCCTACGCCCCGCACCCGAGTTTGAAGCCTGGCTCACCAGCGACGCCTTCCACCACCTCAACTCCATCGCACAACCCGCCGCCCTCCTGCCTCCCGGAATCTCCTCATGATGAATAAGCCAAAGTATGGGGTGCCCCACGTCCCGAATCTGGGACGTGGGTTTCCAAACGAGCCTCGACCCTCCCCACTCGCCGATGTGCTCCGCCGCTACACACCCGCGCGCGTAGGACTAGGCCGAGCCGGTCCGGCGGTCCCGACCTCCGCTCAACTCCGCTTCCAACTCGATCACGCCATGGCCCGCGACGCCGTCCACGCGCACCTGGACGTACCTGCCCTCCTCCACGCACTGCAACAAAGAAAGTTGGAGAGCATCGCCCTCGAAACTGCGGTCACAGCCGCTCCCTGCCAGGATCCACGCCAGCTCTACCTCCGCCGCCCCGACCTCGGCCGCACCCTCCGTCCCGAATCCGCGCAAGCACTCCAGCAACTCGCCGCGACCGCCCATCAGGACCCAGACATCGTCTTCATCATCGCCGATGGCCTCTCTGCTCTCGCCATCGAACGCCATGCCCTCCCTCTGCTCGACGCAACAATCAACCTTCTCGGTCCCGATCAAGGTCAACTAGGCCCAACCAGCGTCGTCACTCAGGCCCGCGTAGCCATCGGCGACGAGATAGGGTCACTACTCCACGCAAACCTCACGGTCACGCTCATCGGAGAACGCCCCGGCCTCAGCGCCCCAGATTCCCTCGGCGTCTACAT
>DATHQG010000323.1:0-9919 GCA_035483075.1 Edaphobacter sp.
GTCGAAACGCCGATGATGCATCAGGTCGCAGGGGGCGCGGCCGCGCAGCCGTTCACCACGCATCACAACGCGCTCGACCTCGATCTCTTCCTCCGCATCGCCCCCGAGCTATACCTCAAGCGCCTCGTCGTCGGAGGCCTCGACCGCGTCTACGAGATCAACCGCAACTTCCGCAACGAGGGCATCAGCACCAAACACAACCCCGAGTTCACCATGCTCGAGTTCTACCAGGCCTACGCGAACTACCACGACCTGATGAAGCTCAGCGAAGAACTCATCATCTTCGTCGCCAAGGAGGTCAACGGCACCACTATCACTCACTTCAACGGCAGTGAGATCGACCTGAGCAAGTGGCACCGCTACTCCATGCGCGAGGCGATCATCAAGTTCTGGCCCAAAAACTTTGGAACACCCCCGAACATGAGTTCATTTGATTCGCTTGAGGACGTTCGTGCGTTGTATTTCCAATTACAGGCTGGCGACTACAACATTGCTCATCCGGATTACCCTCCAAACCAACCTATCGGTAAGCTCATTGCGGACTTGTTCGAGTTCCTCGCCGAAGAGCACCTCATCCAGCCCACGATCATCTACGACTTCCCGCTGGCCGTCTCCCCGCTCTCGAAGAAAAAACCCGACGAGCCCGACTGGGTAGAACGCTTCGAGTTCTATATCGGCGGCTTCGAGGTCGGCAACGCCTTCTCCGAGCTCAACGACCCCGTCGACCAACTCGCCCGCTTCGAACAGCAGTTGACCGAGAAAGAACGCGGCGACTCCGAGGCCCACCAGATGGACGAGGACTACGTCCGCGCCCTCGGCTACGGCCTTCCCCCCACCGCCGGCGAAGGCATCGGCATCGACCGCCTTACCATGCTCCTGACCAACTCGAAATCCATACGCGACGTCATCCTCTTCCCCCTCCTGCGTCCGCAAACCAAACAAGTCGAAGACGGTGAAGGCAAACACGGAGAGTCGGCCGAATAGCGCGGCCCCACCGCTCTCCCGCGCCCACAAACGCGTTATCCTTACTCTGTGGCCACGTCTGCGACAACCGATCACGTCTTAGCGCCCGCGAAGCCCCACACGCTCCTCGCCGACTACGCCACGCTCTTCAAACTCCGCATCTCCACCATGAGCATCATCACCGCCGGGGCAGGCTTCTACCTCGGCAGCCTGCGCAGTGGAATCAGTCCCTTCCATGCTGGCCTCGTCCAGGCCCTCATCGGAATCACCGTCGTCACCTGCGGCTCCAGTGCATTGAATCAAGCACTCGAGCGCAAGACCGACCGCCTCATGCACCGGACGGCCGACCGGCCCATGGCTGCCGGGCGCATCTCTCTCACCCACGGCCTCATTCTCGGCTTTGCAGCCACCTTCCTCGGCTCGCTCTACCTCGCCTACACAACCAATATCCTCACCGGCACCCTCACTCTTCTCACTGCCATTGGCTATGTCGCCATCTACACCCCGCTCAAGCGCGTCACCACCATCAACACCTTCATTGGCGCCTTCCCCGGAGCGCTCCCGCCCCTTATAGGCTGGACGGCGGCCCGCGGCGTCATCGAGTGGCCCGGCGTCGCTCTCTTCGCCATCCTCTTCGTCTGGCAGTTTCCTCACTTCATGGCCATCGGCTGGATGTACCGCGAAGACTATGCCCGCGCCGGCATCCGTCTCACACCTACTCTGCCCGACACAAGTTACGCAGCGAAGAGCACCGTCATCCAGGCCCTGTTTTACGCCGTCCTCATGGGCCCGGTCAGCCTCTGGCCCACCGCACTCCACACCACAGGCAACGCCTACGCCGTGGTCGCAACAGTCCTGGGTCTCGGCTATCTCTGGTACACCGTTCGCTTCGCGCGCATCGTCCGCGACCCCGACTCCCAGGCCTCACGCCAGGTCGCCCGCGACCTCCTCCGCGCCTCGATCATCTACCTTCCACTTCTGCTAGCCGCCATGATGCTAGACGCCAAAGGACGCCTCTTCTTCTAATGCAAGCCACTGTACCCAGCACAAATCTGCGCACCCCGCCGTCCGTCATCGCCACCATCATCGGCATCAGCGCAGTCGCCTCACTCTTCCTTGCCTGGCTGGTCTACTACCACCCTCCCGTCGACGCTGCCGGCACGCGCCTCGCCTTTCTTCCCGCGCTCGACGCCGTCCTCAACGCACTTTGTGCAGTCTTCCTCATCATCGGCTTTCGTTTCATCCGCCGCCGCCAGATCATCGCGCACCGCAACAGCATGTTTGGCGCATTCATCGTCTCGAGCGTCTTCCTCGTGGCCTACATCGCCAACCACGTCCTGCACGGCGACATGCTCTTCCCACGCGCCTATCCCACTGCCCGCTTCATCTACCTCTGGCTACTGCTGACGCCGCACATTCTTCTTGCCATCGTCTGCCTGCCGATGATTCTCATCACTTTTTTCTTCTCGCTCACGGGCCGCTTCCCGGCGCATCGCCGCCTCGCGCGCTGGACCTACCCCATCTGGCTCTACGTTTCGGTCTCCGGAGTCATCGTCTACGCAATGCTTGCCGCCTACCGCTAACGCAGTCCGGTGGTCCGAGACCCTGAATCGCTCTTATGCAACCAGACACCCGCAAGCTCCTCCGCACCGGCCTTCTCCTCTTCGGCACCGGAGTCATCGCCGCCGCGCTCATCTTCACCAGCTTCGGAGGTATTCTGCGTCGTCAGGGCCCCCACACCAACCTCGGCTGGCTCTCGCTCATGCTGGCGATGGCGTGCCTTCCCACCGGCTTCCTTACCCTGCTCTTCGCTGCGCTCAAGCTCATCGGCGACCGCCGCCGCTGACCAAATTTGGACCACCTCTCCACAGTCCACCATCTGCTATCCTCATCCATTAAAACCCCGCATTGAACGGAGCATCGAACATGGCAAAAGGCGTCAACAAAGTATTTCTCCTCGGCAACGTCGGCAAAGATCCCGAGATCCGTTCTACAGCCGGTGGCATGACCGTCGCCAGCTTCTCTCTCGCTACCGCCGACCGGCAGAAGGACGCACAGGGAAACTGGGCCGACAAGACCGAGTGGCACAATATCGTCTGCTTCCAGCGCACCGCTGAGGTCGTCCGCGACTACGTTAAAAAGGGCACCCAGCTCTACATCGAGGGCAAGATCCAGACCCGCTCCTGGGACGATAAGACCAGTGGCGAGAAGAAGTACAAGACCGAGATCCTCTGCAACGAACTCACTCTTCTCGGTGGCAAACCTGCTGGCGAAGGCGCCTCGACCGGCGGTTATTCAAAATCCAGCAGCAGCTACGACCAGCGCACCCCCGCCAGCCAGTCCGACTACGCCGACGTAGGCATCACGGACGACGATATCCCCTTCTAGATTTCTGCTGGCATAAGATCAACAAGCATCGGCTGGATCGCTTATCCAGCCGATGCTTAATATCGCCTTACGTGTCCATGCGACCCCCGTCTGCAAGACAACCCAAAGAAACGCAGCCATGTTGTACGATTGGTTCATGGGAATGAGGTCTCCCAAAACCGCCTGAGCGATCCGGCTGATGACCTCTGCCAATTCGATGTTCTTAAATTAAGGAATACGAGGCAGACGATGTCTTATCTCTGGGTCACAGTCGGCAGTGCTTTGGGTGGGCTCTTGCGCTTCATTATCGGCAAGCTGGCCATCTCCTACGATCTTAGTATGGGTTTTCCTGTCGGCACCGTTCTCATCAACGTGATCGGCTCCTTCGTCATCGGCTACTTCGGTACGCTGACCCTGCACGGCGGCAAATACCCCGTCTCGGAAAACATGCGACTTTTCGTCATGGTGGGGGTCTGTGGCGGGTTCACCACCTTTTCTTCCTTCAGCCTCCAGACCTTCGACCTGGCGCGTTCCGGCGCCTGGGGCAGGGCCCTCGTAAATGTTGTTCTGTCAGTGGTGTTGTGCCTGACTGCGGTCGCCGCTGGGCATCGTGTCGCGCAGCGTTCGGTGCAAGATATAGCCATCGCCGAAACCGCCGAAGAAGAATTTACCGGCTGATCCGCCGCTCACCTCCACCATCGCCGCATTCGTCACATCGGCCACAATCTTGCGCCGTTCGCCACTGTGCGTTTATCGTATATATAGTCCGTCTATCGAACGCTTTTGTTCGCCAGCCGGCACGGAAAGAGATTGCGCATGAGCCTTACCCCCCGCCAAACCCTCCCAACCGTCCCTCCTCCTGCCATTGCCGCCGGCCCCAAACCCACCCCCGCTGCCGCACTCGACGTTTACACCGGCGACCCCAACTTCATGACCTCCCTCGCCCGCGGACTCATCGTCATCCAAGCCTTCACCCAGCAGTCGCCGCAGATGACCATCTCTCAACTCAGCATCAAGACGGGACTCTCCCGCGCCGCTGTCCGCCGCTGCCTCTACACCCTCACCAAACTCGGCTTCGCCGGCGCAGAAGACGGCTCCCGCTACTCTCTCCGCCCGCGCATGCTCACCCTTTCGCACACCTACACCACGTCGAACACCCTCTCCAGCGCCGCCCAGCCTATCCTCGAGCGCATGTCCGCGGCCCTGCGCGAGTCCTTCTCCGTCGCCACGCTCGACGGCGAAGACATCGTCTACATCGCCCGCACCCAGGTCAACCGCGTCATGGCCGTCGACCTCCACATCGGCAGCCGCCTCCCAGCGTATTGCACCAGCATGGGCCGGGTCCTGCTCGCCTACCTCCCCGCCGAGCAGCTCGAACAGTACCTCGCAAAGGTCGCCCTCACCCCACACACCACCCGCACCATCACCTCGGTCGAAAAGCTTCGCCTCGCCCTGCGCAACGTCCGCCGCAACGGCTACGCGCTCGTCGACCAGGAGTACGAGGTCGGTCTTCGCTCTCTCGCCGTGCCCGTCTACTCGGCCTCAGGCCGCGTTGTCGCCACCGTCAATCTCAGTGGCAACGCCCCCCGCCTCTCTGTCCTCGAGATGCAGAGCCGCTACCTTACCCCACTCCGCAACGCCGCAAGTGAACTAAGCGTCTTCCTCAACTAAACCGGAGCGACACAGCGCAGGAACGAAGATCCCGTGTCCGTATCGACGATCACGCCGCTCGCCCCCGACGGCACAATGACTGCCTGCCCCGGAACGATTACAGCCTCACCCTCGGCAGTCGAAACAACTGCCCTCCCGGCCAATCCAACCAGGCATCCCGATCCCTCAAACGATACAGTGGCCTCCGAGACGCTCCCGAGATCAAACCGGTCCACCACAAAATATTTTTGTTCAATCAGCCGCGTAAAACCATCCATCACCCTCGGCGCGACCTTCCCCGCAGCGGTCTTCGTCCTGATCACCTGCAGGCCCTTCTCCAGATGCAACTCCCGAGGCCGTCCATAGTCATACAGCCGATAGGTCACATCACTCGTCTGCTGCGTCTCCAGCAGCACCACCCCCGGCCCGATTGCATGCACCGTGCCCGCATCCACAAACAGCATGTCCCCCACGAACACCGGCACCCACTCCATCAGCTCTTCCATATTCCCGTTCGCCACCGCGGCCTTCACGTCCGCGACACTCACGCCAGCCTTCAACCCGAGCGCGACCGCCGCCCCTGGCGCAGCCTCAAGCACATACCAACACTCTGTCTTGCCCCGCGTCTCTCCCAACGCCCGGGCCTGCGCGTCATCGGGATGCACCTGCACCGAGAGCTTCTCCGCTGGAAACAGCAACTTCACGAGCAGCGGAAACTCTCCACCCAGCTCCGATGCGATCGAAGCCAGCGTTCGCCCCGCCAATGGCCCCGCCTCCACCACACACTGCGGCCCTGTCAGCCAGGCCTCACCCACCAACTCCTTCGTCCCTGTATCCGAATACCACGGCCGCAGGTCGCGCTTCCCCCACACCCGCTCACTGAACCACGGCTTCAATCGAAACGGCGCAACCTTAGTCGTCATCATCGTCCTTTTTATTTTTCAACTTCACCTTCAACTGCGGCGGCACCGGCTTATCGCCCATCGCGTCCTTCCACAGAATCACATTCAGCTTCTGCACAGGCGCCCGGTCTTCGTGGCTAAAGTCCATCTTTGAACTCTCACGCGCCCCTGGGGCCGTCTTTTGGTTCGCCGTATAGATCAACCCGTTGTCCCGGTTCGTCAAGTCTGCCGAGAACGGCGCCTGGTCTCCCGCCCCGACAAACAAAGTACTGATCATCGAGCTGAACGCGTCGTTATTGTTCATCGGCGGAACTCCCAGCAGCGTCTCCATCGTCCGTATCACGCTCACAGTCGAGTAAAATCTGCTATCCACTAACGGCCCACCATCCATTGCACGCGGAGAATACTTACTCACCACCAGCGCCAGGCTTCGGTGCGCATCCACGTGGTCCGCCCCATTCTGTGCGTCGTCTTCCAGGATAAAGAACGCCGTATCGTCCCAGTACGCCGAGTGCGACACAGCATCGACCATCCGTCCGATCGCCAGATCGTTGTCCGCCACCGAAGACTTCGGTGTCGGGCCACCCGGAGTCGTCCCCGCCGTATGGTCGTCCCCAAGCCGCATCACAATGAAGTTCGGCATCGTGTCGTTGCCTGCGTCACGGTCCGCGATCCATCCTTTCAGATGTTTCAGCATGATCTCCGCCCTGATCTGGTCCGGAACTCGCAGATTGAAGTCCGGCGACTCAGGCGCAAAGTGCCCGACTAGCTCCGGCTTCGTTGGAACGTTCTTCGCGAGCAGCGGAACAGGCCACGGCCACTTATTGACTCCGCCGCCCCATTCTTCTGGAAACGCTCCACCCGGCTTGACCGTCGGCTGGCTGCACCGAGCTCCTTCCAGCAGCGGCCCCTCCTGCGAGCTTCCACTCTTCTTCGCGTCGCAAAACGTCGATGAGATGTACTCGCCAAAGTTGTAGTGCGTCTTGCCATGCCGGTCCATGTTGCCCCACAGATATCCGCTCGCCGGCTCATTCACGTCCGGAATCTTCTGCAGAATCGGATATCCCTGCGCCACCACGCCCTCGAAGTCATAGGTCCGCTGCCCGCCCCGGTAGTTCTGCTGCCACGTCTTCTCCAGGTAGTCCGTGCCGATCCCTGCCGTCGACCACACATGCCCGTCTCCGGACACCTCACCCGAGTCATAGAAGTTGTCCAGTACGCCAAACTGCAGCGCCAGCTTATGTTGATTTGGAGTCACGTTCTCACCGTACATCGCCAGGCTGGCGTCTCCATTCCCCACGGGCTTCCCGTTCAGCTTCAAATCTCCAAACACCTGGTCGTAGGTACGGTTCTCCTTGATGATATAGATCACATGCTTGATGTGGTCCACCCTGCCGTCAGAAAACTCGATCTTCTCCTCTGCCGCCTTCATCCTATTCGACTCCAGCACCTCCGCCGTCCACTTCGGCAGCTCCTGCTCCATCCCCATCACATCCAACACCGCCAGAGATCCGTACACCAGATTCGCAATATAGGTGGAGCTGCCCTGCCTGCCTCCTCGCTGCCCGGGCACCTGTCTTTGGGCAAAGTTGTTCGGCCCCGTCCCTTTACCCTTCGCGGTGGCGACATAAAGTTTGCCGCCAGTAAAGCTCATCGACATCGGCATCCACTCCGTCGGCAAAAAACCGATCGGTTCCACCATGCCTTCCTTCGCCGCCTTCGCCGTCAGCTTTGTTGTATCCATCACGGCAACTGCGTCCGAGATTGCGTTCGCCACATACAACCGCGACCCATCCGGCGAGAGGGCCAGCGCCTCTGGCTCCGCGCCAAAGTAACTCTGCTGCGGCAGGCGCGTATCGAAATATCCCTTCACCACAAACTGGTCCCCTCCCACATTCACCGCCGCCACAGCGTCCCGGTTCGCCAGCGCCACATACATCGTCCGTCCGTCGGGAGAAATCTCCAACGCACAGGGATGAGTGCCCGCCGCCACAGCGTTCTCCGGTTTCAGCAGCTCCAGCTTTCGCCCCACAGTTCCCTTCTTCAGATCAAGCTCGACCACCTCGCTCGCGTTCCACAGTGCGACAAACGCCCGCGTCCCGTCCTTCGAAACAGCAAGCGCCACAGGATAGGTCGAAGGCACAGCATCGTTCTCCGAAAGATCGAACCGCTTCACAACCACGCCTGTCGCCGCATCCATCAGCAGCACATCGTCCGACAAATTATCCGCGACCAGCAACCTCTCCGCTCCCGCCGAACCCAGCACCGCGATCGCCGCCGGAAACGGCACGCCCTTATCTCCCTCGATCCCATCGATCAGCAGTGTCTTCCGCCCGGGGGCCAGCTGCTGCAGCGGAATCTTCATGATCCGTTCGCGCGATATCTTTCCCTCAGAGAATCCATACACCACCACTCCACTTCCGGTATCGCCACCTTCCATCCCCAGCGGATCGCTCTCCGAACCCATACTCGCGTAGACATGCCTGCCGTCCCGGCTGAAGGCGAGCCCCGAGTACAGCGTCTGCTTCGCCCGAGCGGCGGTAGCGGCCTCGGGAAAATCTGTCACTGTTCCCGTCCGCGTATCCATCACCGCCAGCGACTGCATGTAGTTCGATTCGAACGTCCCATACCCTGCATTTACCGTCACCACATACCGCGCATCGGGAGACACCGCCATCGACATCGGCAGGCTGTTCAGCCGCTGCGGACTCCCCGGCACCGGTCGCACAATCTGTTTACTTGTTGGTAAATCGATCGCCTGCCCCAGCGCGGATCCGCACCCGAGAGCACAACCCACGTACCCCAACGTCATCATCACCGAACGTCGCAATCTCATCGTCCCTCCACACTATCAACTAACACCTTTGGGGGAGGATTACAAAAGTCTTACAACGCGTCCTCGTCCGTCCTGCTAGCGTTAATTCAGCAGTTCAAAGGACAGATAGAACGATGACTCCCATCAGCACCATCGAAGCAGCCCCGGTAAAGACCGCTCCCAAGCTAGCCACTGTAGTCCCGGCCGTCGCCGAAGTCACCCAGAAGATCAAGCAGGACCTTCGCATGGGCCGAGAGCACCAGGAAGGCCGGATCAACTGGGTCACAACCATCTTCATGGGACTCTTCCACGTTGGGGCCATCGCCGCCCTTTTCTTCTTCTCCTGGAAGAACCTTGCCGCCTTCGTCATCACCTACTTCTTCGCGATCAACGTTGGTATCGGCATGGCCTACCATCGCCTGCTCACCCATCGCGGCTACAAGACCCCCAAGTGGGTCGAATACTTCGTCACCATGTGCGGCTGTCTCGCGCTTGAGGGCGGTCCCATCTTCTGGGTCGCCACACACCGCGTCCATCATCAGAACTCCGACCAGGAAGGCGACCCCCACACCCCGCACGACGGAACCTGGTGGGCCCACGCCGGCTGGATCCTCTCAGGCCGCGCCCTGCACTCTGAGACCGCCCTCCTCGGCCGCTACGCTCCCGACCTCACCAAGGACCGCGTCCACGTCTGGCTCAGCAAGTACCACTGGATCCCTCTGGTCGCCACCGCTCTGATCCAGATCGCCATCGGCGCTGCTCTTGCGCCTGCGGGCCACGCCATCGTCGGGGCAGTGGGCATGGTCCTCTGGGGGACCTTCCTCCGCGTCACCGTCGGCCTCCACGCCACCTGGCTCGTCAACTCCGCGACACACCTCTGGGGCAAGCGTCGCTTTGAGACCAAGGATGACTCGCGCAACAACTGGTGGGTCGCTCTCCTCACCGGCGGCGAAGGATGGCACAACAACCACCACGCCCACCCGGTCAGCGCACGCCACGGCCTCACCTGGTACGAGTTCGATATCAACTACTACGGCATCTGGGTGCTCAGCAAGATCGGCCTCGCCGAAAAGATCCAGACCGCAAAATTCGACCCCAAGAACCCGAAACCCGCTGGCGTGCTCTAACCCGCCGGCACCAGCAACACGCAAATGGCCGTCACCTGCAAAGGAGACGGCCATTTTTACCTGCCAACGACCGCAAATCTCCTCGGCAAGCAACC
>DATHQG010000324.1:0-45127 GCA_035483075.1 Edaphobacter sp.
CGTTTCGAGGTCAAGCTGGAACAGTATGCCGGCAACCTCGGTCGCGCCGCCGTCGAACTCGCGAAGGACTGGCGCACCGATAAGATGTTGCGGCAGTTGGAGGCCCTGCTCATCGTGGCCGACGCAAAGCAAACCTTTTTGCTATCGGGCAACGGCGATGTGATCGATCCGGATGAAGGGATCGCGACCATTGGCAGCGGCGGCAGCTTCGCCTTGGCCAGTGCCCGCGCGCTAATGGAAAACACGGATCTGAGCGCCCGCGAGATCGCGGTTAAGAGCTTGAAGATCGCCGGCCAGATCTGTATCTACACGAACGACCAGATGACCATTGAAGAGCTGAAGTCGGAGACCGCAGCGAACCAATAGCATCGAATTATCGTACAAACCTTTGAACTTCTGTCGCATAGTTTTCGCGACCGCGGTTCACGTACTGAGGAGTACAGCATCATGGCAATTTTTCTACCCGGAGCTGCCGAAGATCAGGCGCTCGCACTCGATGAGATGACACCGCGTGAGATCGTCGCGGAGTTGGACAAGTACGTTGTCGGACAACATGCTGCCAAACGCGCCGTCGCCATCGCACTGCGTAACCGTATGCGCCGGCAGAAGCTCTCGCCCGAGCTCGCTGAAGAGATCATGCCGAAGAACATCATCATGATCGGACCCACAGGCGTGGGCAAGACCGAGATCGCGCGCCGGTTGGCGAAGCTGACCAACTCGCCCTTTCTCAAGGTCGAAGCCTCGAAGTTCACCGAGGTTGGCTATGTTGGGCGCGATGTCGAGTCGATCGTCCGTGATTTGGTGGAGATAGCCATCGATATGGTTCGCGAAGAGAAGATGGAAGAGGTCGAGGACAAGGCAGAGTTGGCTGCCGAGGACCGTTTGATCGATCTACTGCTTCCACCGACACCAACCGCCACGCCTGCGGCCACGCAAGAGCCGGGGAGCAACGTCATACAGCTTCCTGCAATGACTCCTCTGGAGGATTCAGAGGAGAAGCCGGGAGATCGCGAACAGAGAACACGAGAGAAGCTTCGCCAGCAGTTTCGCGAGGGCAAGCTGGACGAGCGAACCGTGGAGTTGGACGTGCGCGACCGCAATCAGCCCAGCTTTGAGGTCATCTCGAACCAAGGTTCAGAGGAGATGGACATCAACCTGAAGGACATGTTGCCGGGGCTCTTCGGACAGCGTACGAAGAAGCGCAAGATGAAGGTGGCCGAGGCCTTCGACTACCTGGTACAGGAAGAGGAGAACCGCCTGATCGATATGGACCAGGTGACCCGGCTTGCTGTGGAACGCGTTGAAGATTCAGGGATTGTGTTCCTTGATGAGATCGACAAGATCGCTGGACGCGAGGGCGGTCATGGGCCGGACGTCTCGCGGGAGGGCGTACAGCGCGACATTCTGCCGATTGTTGAGGGAACTACGGTCAATACGAAGTATGGGATGGTTTCGACGGACCACATTTTGTTCATTGCTGCTGGAGCGTTTCATGTGTCGAAGCCGAGCGATTTGATTCCCGAATTGCAGGGGCGGTTTCCGATCCGCGTCGAGCTTAACTCGTTGACTGTAAATGACTTTATTCGCATCCTTACGGAGCCGAAATCTTCGCTGGTGAAGCAGTCTACGGCGTTGCTGGAGACTGAGGGGCTGAAGTTGGAGTTTACGAAGGAGGCCATTGCGGAGATGGCGCAGTTTGCCTTCAGAGTGAATGAAACTACTGAAAACATTGGGGCCAGAAGGCTGCATACGATCCTGGAGCGGGTGCTTGATGAGATCAGCTTCCAGGCGCCGGACCTGTTCAAGAGTCCGCGGGCCGAGATTACCGAAGAGGGCGTCGTGGGCGAAGTGCATGTTTCCGCGCCACTTACGTCGGAGCCGCAGATGCCCTCGCCGCCCCTGCCGGTGATTGAGCGGCAGACCGCTACTGGCGTCGAGAAGGTGATCGTGGTCGATCCCGAGTATGTGCGGCAGCAGGTCGCCTCTATCGTGAAGGACCAGGACCTTTCGCGTTATATTTTGTAGTTTTTTTCTCGCGTGGTGAAAGTGGCGTTCTGCAAGGGGGTTTCGCGTTTTTTGATGTGCAGAACGTGGTGAATTGCGTGGTAAATCGTGGTGGAGTTGTGGTGAAAGTGTGGCTGGAAACGACCACTAATCCTCCGACAAAAAACATGCCAACTTTTTCCACATTTTTCAGTTTTTTTTTGCAACGATCGACGCGGAACCGACACTCCTCCATTCACCGGGCCACAGACCCGAGTTGACGCTCCAGGCCAGCCGTTCGCTCTTGCAGCGAATGGTGCATACGTTCTACAACTCGAAGGCGATGCAGCGGCGGACGCCTTTGGCCTAGTCTGCCAAGAGTGGTGATAGGCCGAATTCTCCGAACTAAAAGGCTTAAGCTGTAAGTGCTAGTAGACCGCATGTTAGTTATAAGGCACCACACTAGCTACGCTGCGCATTTTCATGCAGGTTTTTTGCCGAATGTTGGATAATTATTGCTATAGTAGACGCCCTAGCCCTCTCAAACGGGTCATGACCAAGTTGCAGAGACTGTTTGGTGCCATAGAGAGAAAAAGACCCTGCGGGCGGGCCAGGCGTTTTTACTTCTCACTGTTTCAGGTATATCCGGAACATCTTTTGCCGGAGTGGGTCCTAAGGCCAGTCTGCGTGGGCCAGCGCAGGGCGATATGAAGGTTTTGTCTCTCGATTCAAGGCGACAAGTGAAGTTCTATCGCCGGCAACGTGACAACGTGTCTCTCACGGGCCTTCCTTTTCAGGCCAATCCAACCGTTGAGATTCATGGAGCCTGATGAATTATTCGTTTTTACCTGATCTGCTGGCCCTGACGATCTTGATCGTCATCCTTCTGCTGCTGCGGCGTCGTCACCCACAGGGGCGCGCAGATATCTGGCTGCTGGGTCTATTTTTCACTCTGGTTGAAGCCGTCGCCCACACCTTTTACGCTCCGAACGGGCCGCCACAGCGGGGGCTGCACCTGATCGTGATGGATTGTTATTTGCTGGCCGGGGTGGTTTTTGTATGGGCCTCAGGCGGATATCCTTTCTCTCGAAATGTCGAACTGAAGTACCTGGCGCTGAATACGTTGCCGCTACTGGCCATCACCACGCTGTACGGCTTGCATATCCATTCGCCCGTTGCGTTCTTTACCAGCATGGCCGCTGGCCTGGTGATTGGAGTGGCCAGTTCGCTCTACCTGCGGCACAACTGGAGGTACGCGGGGTTGCACGTCTGCGGTTGGCTGGCGATGGGGTTTCTGATCCACCGCGCGGAATATCGGGAGGCCGTTTACTGGAGTCTTTGCTGCGTGTACACAATCGCGGCCCTAAATTTTCAACGACGCCTGGCGCATAACAGCACAGGCAAGCTGGCCATTGTGACTGGCTTTGCGATCTGGGCCGTGTGCCTGCTGCTGCACCCATGGATCGTGCAATACCGCGCCTACGCCGATATCGCCTCACACATCTGGAATATGCAGAAGTCGCTGATCTCGATCGGCATGATTCTGGTGATGCTGGAGGAGCAGGTGTCGAGCAACGAGTGGCTCGCCTTGCACGACGAGCTGACGGGCCTGCCCAACCGGCGGCTGTTCGCTGACCGGCTGACCACGGCGATCGAGCGCGCAGATCGGGCGAACACCCGACTTGCCCTGTTGATCCTGGACCTGAACGGCTTCAAGATCATCAACGACACGATGGGCCACCAGGCCGGAGACCAGGTGTTGCGCGAGGTCTCGTCACATCTGCGGAGGAGTGTGCGGGCCTCCGATACACTGGCGCGGCTGGGCGGGGACGAGTTCATCATCGTTGCCACGGACCTCGGCGTGGACAAGCCGCTGGACCACTTCATGGCGTCAGTCCGGGGGGCCTTGGAGAAGCCGGTGATGGTCGAGGGGCAGTCGATGACCGTTTCGGCGAGCATGGGCATTGCCCTCTACCCGGACGATGCCGATGACTCGATTAATCTGCTCCGAATCGCGGACCAACGCATGTATGCGCTGAAGCAGAGGCCCGAGTTTTTGCCTAAGACTGGCGCAAATATGAAGGCAAAGGTGGGAGACTCGACATCCGTTGCAGTTGCGGGTGGTCAGGGATAGCAACCGTCACGCAGCCATGAAGCGAGATCGAATAAAGAACGAGGGCCCTTTGCGGGCCCTCGAGTTGATTCGGGCTGCATTAGTGTTTCTCTTCGTGGGAAACGTGGCCATGCCCATCGTGTATCTCGTTGCCCTTAAACTCATGGGGCGGGACTGGATGCTCGGCGTGGTCGCCGTGATTCGGCACAGGACCCCGGTAGCCATGGTTTACGTCGTAGTGGTTATCGACATGGCCGGAGAAATGTTCCGGACCGTGGTACCACGGGCCTGCACCAATGAAAACGCCGCCGGAAAACCATTCGGGGCCGTAGTAGCCATAGGGGGCGCAGCCATAGGGGGCGTAATCGTAGTAACCGTAGGGGCACACTGGGGCGGCGCCAATAGACACGCTGACCTGAGCTTGTGTCTTAGGAGTACTTGCTACAAAGCACAGACCGGCGATAGCAGTTAGTGCAAAGAATTTAAAGTTCCGCATATTTTCACCTCTTCTCGTTTAGAGAAGAAGAGGGCGGGGCGAAGTTGTGCGGCGATGAAATCATTAAGTCGAGGAGGCCTTGGGAAGGTTGCCTGCCGGTTGAAGAAATGCTTCGGCGAAATCAAAGGTCATTGTAGAAGATGGCTTTGCAAAGAAAGTCTCCAGCGGGTGGACGTAGTGCTTTGTTCCAGGAACAACTGGAAAAACAAATGCGTTGTAGCGGGCCAACGATCTAGGTAGAGAAGCGGATTTCTCCACTCCGCAACTCGCAAAGAACGCGAGTTGCTCCGGTCGAAATGACGATTGTTCAATTTGGAAGAGAAAAACAAAAACAAAGGCGATGTGGCAGATTGCGTTCTTACGACTCCATTCGCCGAAAGGTACGGATGGGCATCCCGCGGGTTTGTTATTGGAGATACTTTGCGCAAAAAAGTGGGGCCTTCGCAGGCCCCTCATTTTGATTTGGACTGTTTATTTTTTTTCGTTGCTTACGTGACCACGTCCATCACGTGTTTCATTTCCTTTGAAATCTTTCGGTGGAATCGGGTGCTCTGGCGTAGCTTTTTCGCCGCGCTCTGGCATTGCACCTTTGTAGTGCTCGTGGCCGTAGTTGTTATCTACCTGGCCATGAAAGGTGGCGGGCCCGTGAAACCATGGGCCGGCACCTACGAAGACACCGCCTGTAAACCACTCGGGGCCGTAATAGCCGTATGGTGCACAGCCATAGGGAGCAGCTTCATAGTAGCCATAGGGGCACTGGGGAGCTGCACCGATTTCAACACTGATCTGAGCGTGCGCTTTGGGAGCCGTTGCGGCGAAACAGAGACCGGCGACAGCGGTCAAAGTAAGAAACTTCATGCCTTGCATAGATTTACCTCTACCTGGTGAGAGATGAATCTATGTGGAATAGTTGTGCCAAGTACAAAACTAATACTAAAAAAACTCGACGGCCTTTGGAGGCCGTCGAGTTGCAGTGGTTGATTTGTCCGAAGGCTAACGTGCCGCTGCGGCTGGCTCGCTGATCTCGCTGAGACGCTTGGTCATCATCGCCTCGAGATCTTCGATAGCTTTGGAGAAGCCTTCGATGCCTTCCTTCAGCTTGTCGTGCGCCATGCGGTCCTCGGCATGCATCTTGTCGAAGGTCGCCTTGTCGATCGTGAGCTTCTGGATGTTCAGCTTCGCCGCATTGGCGGGATCGAGCTTGCGGGGCAGTGGGCCCTGGGTGGTTTCGAGCTCGGTCAGCAATTTCGGCGCGATGGTGAGGAGGTCGCAGCCGGCGAGTTCTGTGATCTCGCCGATGTTGCGGAAGCTCGCGCCCATAACAACGGTCTTGTAGCCGAATTTCTTGTAGTAGTTGTAGATGGTGGTGACGGAGTGGACGCCGGGATCGTCAGCGCCGACGTAGTCCTTGCCGGTGTCCTTCTTGTACCAGTCGAGAATGCGACCGACGAAGGGCGAGATTAGAGTGACGCCAGCTTCGGCGGCGGCGATCGCCTGATGGAGACCGAAGAGCAGAGTCATGTTGCAGTGGATGCCCTCCTTCTCGAGGACCTCTGCGGCGCGGATGCCTTCCCATGTGGAGGCAAGCTTGATGAGAATACGTTCATTGGAGATGCCGGCCTTGTTGTAGAGGGCGATGATCGCGCGCGCCTCGGCGATGGATTTTTCCGTGTCGTAGGAGAGGCGGGCATCTACCTCAGTGGACACACGGCCGGGGATGATGTCGAGAATCTTGCGACCGAAGGCGACCTCCAGGGGCCGGAAGGCGCGTGCTGCGACGTCCTTGTCTGACACACTGGGGCCGGCGTCCTTGCGCACCTGCTTCAGGACGTCGTCTACGATGGCCGCGTAATCGGACTTCTCCGCCGCGGCGGCGATCAGAGAGGGGTTCGTGGTGGCGTCCTGCGGACGAAACTGATGGATCGCGTTGATGTCGCCGGTGTCTGAGACGACGGTGGTGTATGCACGAAGCTGTTCGAGTAACGATGCCATAGTGTGCTCCTTCGCTGTTGGTACCGATTTTATCAAGCCCTGAGCGGTTGCGCTGGCCCACAGTATGCGCTGCCGATGTTACTCGGCTGCGAATTCATTTTCGAGGACGCCCAGACCGTCGATCTCTATTTGGATGCGGTCACCCGGCTTAACGGCGCCAACTCCTGCCGGGGTGCCGGTGGGAATGAGGTCGCCGGGTTCAAGCGTCATGAACTGCGTGATGTAGCGGAGGAGATCGGCGATGGGGAAGATCAGGTCGCGTGTAGAGCCCTGCTGCTTGACGACGCCGTTGAGCCGGGTGATGACCGTGACCGGTGGGCCGCCAACAGGGTCGATCTCGTCAGAGACGATGGGGCCGACCGGGCAGAAGGTGTCGAAGCCCTTGCCGCGGGTCCACTGGCCGTCGGACTTCTGGATGTCGCGGGCGGTGACGTCGTTGACGCAGACGTAGCCGCGGATGTAAGGGCGGACGTCTTCGTCGGGGCCAATCTTGTGGCAACGGCGGGCGATAACGACGCCGAGTTCCCCCTCGTAATCAACTCGCGTTGAGATGGCCGGCATGCGGACGACGCCCCTGGGGGCAAGCAGGGACGATGGCGGCTTGAGGAAGAGCAGAGGCTCTTTCGGAACCTCGTTGCCCAGCTCGGCGGCGTGGTCGCGATAGTTGCGGCCGACGCAGAGGACCTTTGACGGAGTGACGGGCGGCAGGAGCTGCAGGTCGGACAGCGGCACAGGCTCGAAGTTGACCGCGAGCGTGGGAACCGGAAGGCCGCCGAAGATGCGGGCCGAGAGGTCTTCCTGCGGGGCCTGCATGGGGAGCGTGGCCCAGTAGACGCCGTTGCGCTTTTCCACGAGAGCATAACGTGACAGACTGGCACCGCTTTCAGACGACAAATACTTGCAGTAACGCATTGTTATTGCTCCCTTAAAGTCTCCTGGACCGGGTCGCTGGGCGCACTTTCGTTGCCTGCTGTATCGACAGCAGTGACTCGATAGGCATAGCGGCGACCGGCCATGGCAGTTTGATCGCGGTAGGCAGGACCGACGACCGGGGTTGGGTTCAGGCGCGTCGCTGTGCCCGCGGCTACGCCTTTTGGGTCAACTTCTTGACGATACACAATATATCCCGCGAGGTCAGGATCGGTATTGGGCGTCCAGGAGAGATCGATGGAACGATCGGCCGCCGTTGCGCCTCCGGGAACGGCTTCGAGGCCGGAAGGAGCATGCGGGGGAAAGGTGTTGCGCATCACAACCGTGACGGGCGACGAAACGATGCTGCGCAGCTCCAGGCTGTGGCCGCTGAGCGAGACTGCGCGGACTCGCTGGGCGGTGTACTGGTAGCTTTCGCCCATTTGTGCGGTGTGGTCGATGGTGCCGCCCGCGTCGTTCGGTTGAAGTGGCGTGCGGAGTTTGACCTCGATTGGGGCGGCCGGCGGCGCTAGAAGCGACTTCGGTGCGGAGTCGGGGGTGGGCTTCTGAGGGGCAGGTTTCTGGGTCTTGTCTGGCTTCTTTTTGATCGTGGTTTTCGATGAGGACTTTGAGGACGTCTTGGTTGGAGCAGGCTCGATGACATTGCCATCGGGGCCAATCGGCAGGCGGTCCAGCTCCACTGGGGCGGTGGAGTCCTTCGGTTGCCACTCGAGCATGGCGCCGTCTCGGGTGGGCGTGGCGCGAAGCTGTTCGACCGGGGGCGGAGCGGCGCCGGCAGCGGCGAAGGCCTCAGGCGACAGGCCCGCTGAGCGGCCCTGGGTGTTGAAGATCTGCACCCGGTATGTCAGCAAGGTCGCGGAACCGACGGTCAGGGCCGGGGGGAGCGTCTCCGAGGCCGCGGTCGGGCCGGGCTGTACGGGCAATCGGGTGACCGGGATGCAGACATAGGGCGGGGGCGCGGAAGAGACGGCGATTCGGCAGACCTCCGCCGTCATAGGGCCTTTGACGTCGAGGTGGTCGGTCGTCGATTTGGGGGTGGTCCAGTGCAGGCGTACTACGTCGCCTACGCGCTCGGCGGTGGGGTCCTTCGCCAATTCAGGGAGATTGAGGGAGGGCGGCTGCGGCGGACCAGGACTGGCGCAACCGGCTGCACAGGCGATCAGAAGCGCGGCCGCAGCTGCCGGAAGCCATCTTCGGGCGTGCGGACGGCAGACGATAGGCGAAAACTTCATTGATCTTTGATCATACGGCGGTCGTCGGGACATTGAGGCGGCGAAGGCGCGGTCCGGCATTTTGCAGGCTTCCGGCTGCTCTGGGTCAAAAAACAAGCATCCAACTTTAAGAATTGAATTGTTCCGTACATCTTTTGATCACATTTCAACATCTGTTGGTGCAGCACACAGCAATCCTATGAGCAAAAATACCATTTCCCCATCAGCTGTGACCCCCGCAGAGGTTCCGCCTCCCCTTGACGACGTCCTTTCTGGCAGCGGAGGGAACGGGTTTCGCAACATCCATGTAGATGGCGTGGCCGCCGAGTCGTTTATCGCCGAAAAGCGCATTGGCGAGCGCATTAAACATCTGCGGCTGAAGAAGTCGATGGGGCTGGTGGAGCTGGGGCGCCACACCGGGCTTTCGGCCAGCTTTCTCTCGCAACTCGAGACAGGGCGGGTGGTGCCGACGCTACGGAACCTGGCGCGTATCGCCATGGTCTTCTCTAAAGACCTGAGCTACTTCTTTGACCCGGAGCCGCAGACGTTATTTCGTGTGCATCGTCGTGACCAGCGCGTGCGCCTGCCGCAGACGGGTGCCGACGACCCGACGTATTTCTTCGAGAGCCTGGGCTACCTGGTTCCGGACCGCCAGCTCGACCCCTATTTCGCGGAGTTTCTCCCCGAAAAAGAGGGCCGAGCGCCGCGGGCGCATCAGCATCCCGGTTGCGAGTTTCTTTATCTGCTGTCGGGGACGCTCGACGTCCGGCATGGTGAGGCGACGCACCGCATCGAAGCGGGCGATGCAGTCTACTTCGATGCGAATACCATTCACAGCTACGTCTGCAGCAGCAAGACGCCTGCTTCGGCCGTGATTGTGACGCTGCAACATCCGCTGATGCTCCAGATGGGGAACGGTTCGCGGGCGATCAATCTGGGAAATGGCAAGGTCCGGGGCGTGTCGACGGCGATTCTCTCTGCGGGCGGCGTGAAGAAGAACTCCGCGCGAATGCAGTAAGCCTGTTTGTCCGTTCGAGCCTTCGGACGGTCGCCATCCGGTTGATCTACCTGAATGTCGACGCGGTTTCCGCGGCCGGCAGCTTCGGAAGATTCACCGTCATCACATCCAGACGCTGGAGCGCTTTGCGCGTGAGCCCGGTCAGCGGCAGCGAGCTGAGGCGGCTGGTCAGCACCCAGTGCAGGTCGCTCTTTGCAGCCGGGACTGCGCGGCGCAATCCGCTGTCGTCGGGGCCGTGCGCGGCGAAGATCTGGACGTAGTAGTTCGTATTCGTGATCGCGTGACGCAGCCGCAGCAAGGGTTCGCGTCCCTGGACGGCGTCCTGCGGGAGGGGGGGGAGCTCGTACATGCCCGGCATCAGGCTGGCATCGTCGGGGCGAAGCTCCAATAGTACCTCGGTGAGCCTGCCGCGTTTCTGCAGGCTGAGCAGATACGCAGCCGGCCGGCTGAGCTGCGCCGCGCGCTGCGGCGTGATGTGCTCGCCCCGAGTCTTGCACATGGAGTAGACCGGACAATGCAGACAGAGCGGGTTCCGCGGCAGACAGAGAGTCGCTCCGAGCTCCATCATGGCCTGGTTGTGATCACCGGCGAGGTTGACGCCTTCGCCGATGCGCCGCTTCGGCATCAGAGCGCTCGCCCGCCGCTGCACAAAGGCGCGTCCCGCAGCGGTCCGGATCTCAGGGCGACCCGTCAGACGCAGCAGCACCCGCTCCACGTTGCCGTCGACTACGGCGATGCTTTCGCCGAAGGCAATGCTGGCGATGGCGGCGCTGGTATATTCGCCGATCCCGGGCAGAGTGCGCAGCTCAGCTGCTGTGCTCGGAAGCACGCCTCCGCGCTCGGTGGTGAGGAACTGTGCTGTCTTGTGGAGCAGGCGCGCCCGCTTGTAATAACCCAGACCGGACCAGGTGGCGAGCACCTCGGACTCGGGCGCCAACGCCAGAGAAAGCATGGTCGGAAACCGCCGCAAAAAGGTTTCGTAGTGCTCGATGACGGCCGCGACTCGGGTCTGCTGCAGCATTACTTCGGAGAGCCAGGTCCGGTAGGGGTCGCTGACTCCGCGCCAGGGGAGTTCGCGTGCGTGGCCCTTATACCAAGCCATCAGCTTGCGCCGGAAGAGAACGGGATCGAGCTTTGCGTCCGACGGAGCAGCTTCCTGCGCCGGATCCGTGCTCTCTGGCTTTGATCGAGAACGCATTGCAGCAAGTCTATCTCGTCGACACGAGGTACTACACTGATTTAAGATCCTGCCGCTAAAAGATTGCTCCGTGCCGCGCACCAAGGAGAGGCCTCTGGAGACAAAGGACAGAAGGGGTTTTCTGAAGCTGTCTGCGCTCGCTACAGGTGCGACGCTACTGCCGCGGCGTGCTCAAGCCTCACCCATCTCGGCACCCCCCGCCCCGCCACGTCCTTCGTTCCCGAGCAACGATCCCCGCTGGCCGCGGACATGGGACGCTGCGCTCTCCGTCCTGGCCGGAAACGTGAAGACGGTCCCTCATTATGAACACCCTGTTCTGTTCGAAGGCGCCGTCTATCCCGGCATTTGGCAGGAGTGCGGCCCGCATGAAGCCCTTGTGTACGGTACGCTCGCGCCGTACATCGCCACACAGGACGGCGCTCTCACGCCGCTGCAGATCGCCCGCAACAACCACATGGCCTTCTTCGCGCTGCAGCGGCCCATTGGGCATGAATCAGCGGGGCAACTCCCCGCCGCCATCAAGGTATCCGACGTCGGCTACGGCCAGATCCAGATGGTCGTGCCCATCGCGTCTACGGCATGGGAGCTCTCGCAGCTCACTGGCGACGATGAACTGTTGGTCACGGCCTACTCGGCTTGCAGCCGCTGGGACGCGTGGCTTCGCGAGTACCGCGATACCCGCAAGACCGGGCTGGTCGAAGGCTTTTGCACCTACGACACCGGCCACGACAACAGCCCGCGCTGGGTCGGCATCCCCAACCGCTGTCCCGATGGCGATGCACGCAAGTGTCCGCCGATGACGACCATGCCGCGGCTGTGCCCCGATCTTTCTGCGACGGTATTCGGCGCTCGGATGGCGCTCGCCCATATGGCGACCGCACTCGGCAAGGGAGACGAAGCCAGCCAGTGGCACGACGACGCAGAGACGATCCGTGAGTTGATCATCGAAAGACTCTACGATCCCAAGGACGCCGCCTTCTACGACCTCGACGCGCAGAACAACTTCGTCCGCGTGCGCTCGGACGTGAACAGCCGTGTTCTCGGCGAGCATGTGCTGAAGCGCTACGACGCGAAGGACAAGGTCATCATCGACGCGGTGTGGACCCGGCAGATCCACAATCCCAAGGCCTTCTGGGCGCCGTATCCGCTGACGTCCATTGCGATGGACGACCCCACCTTTGTCCGGCCTATCCCACGCAACAGCTGGGGCGGAGCGAGCCAGGCCCTGACCGCACTGCGCGCTCCGCGCTGGATGCCCTACTACGGCAAGCAGGCCGAGATGAATCACATGATGCAGCAGTGGTGCGAGGCCATCAGCCGTCACACCGAGTTCCGCCAGCAGATGGACCCGCTGACCGGGGACTTCACCCAGGCCGATCCGAGCGGTTATTCGCCGACGGCGCTGGTCTTCCTTGAATTTGCACAGCAGCTCAGTAAATCCGCGGCATCCGGCGGGGCAACGAAGCCGGCCGCGACGCCTTAGCAGTTCTGATACTTCCAGTTGCGCTGCTTACCTTCGGCGATCCACTCTATCGCCGTCGCGATGCGTTTTTGCCGCGTCTCCGGTCGCTTGGCATCGGCGATCCAGTCGGTGTACTCGCGCTGACAGGATGGGCTGAAGCCCGCAAAGGCCTTCGCCGCGGCCTTGTTCTTCTTGAACGCGGCGGCCAATTCCGAAGGGACCTCCGGTGCAGGCTTCTGCGATTTCCTGGGCCGCACGATCGACTTTGTGCGTTGCCCGCTTGCGACGAGGCCTGCAGCCTGTCGAAAGTAGTCGAGTAATTTCTTGTCGGAAGGAAGGTCTTTCAGACTGGAGACTTTGCCGAGCGCACCCATTCCATTTTCAGAGAGCAGCCCATCCTCTCTCAGAGTCGCGTGCATCTCCGGGCCCCAGAAGCCGATGGCGCAGTGTTGCTTGAAACCGGCCATGTGACCGAGGACAACGCCGCGCAACACGAAGAACGGCATGCTCCATTTGATCTCTTCGTCGACATCGGGACAGGCCTTGTGGGCAAGCTCGCGGACGTGCGCGAGGATGGGCTGCGCGAAGGGTTGCGCCTTGGCGATATAGGCATCGACCTTCGGATTGAACTCCTGCTTTTTCACGACAGCAGTGTACCTCCATCGCTATGCAGTGTCGCCTGGTTTAGGCTTTGGCGTTGCGGGATAAGGCTTGACTGGGTAGGGCGGCCCCTTGGCAAAGACCTTCTGCATTGACGCGTCGTAGCCATAGATATCGTCGAAGAAGTTAACTTGTCCATCTTCGTCGACCCTCGCCGTGAGGTAAAAGATCACGATCGGCAAAGGCGTCTTCAGGCTGACGGTGCGGTTGTCCGGGCCGCTGTTCATCGCGGCTTGCACCTTGGCCAGGTCCCAGTCGCCGCCCTGACCCTGCAGTACCCACGCGGCGAGGTCGGCCGGCTTCTGCACTCGGATGCAGCCATGGCTGAAGTCGCGACGTGTCTGCTCGAAGAGAGAGACGGCGGGAGTGGAGTGCAGGTATATATCGTACTGATTGGGAAACATGAACTTCACCAGGCCGAGCGAGTTCTTGGGCCCGGGCTTCTCGCGCACCATTACGGCGCCCTGGGAGACGTCTTTCGCTGTGTAGTCGGTCAGCACGACACCCTTGTTATTGGTCACTTCGAAGTTCTTCGTCGTGAGATATCCATGGTTCGTTGCGATGTGCGGAACCAGCTCCTTGCGCGCGATATCGACGGGGACGTTCCAGTAGGGCCGAAAGACCACGTATTTCATCATGTGCGTGAACACCGGCGTCTCATGCTCGCCGATTACCTTGCCGACGACGACGCGCATGGTGAAGTCCAGCTTGTGATCCGGGTCGTAACCTCGCAGTACAAATTCGGGGAGGTTCACCATCAGGCGCGCGTGCAGATATGGGTCGGGCAGCCAGCGCCACCGTTCGAGCGAGTCCTGCAGCGACGCTACGCGGTCTGCCATCGGTACGTTCAGAGACTTGATCATCTGCGGGGTGAGCTTTCCGTCCTCGGTGTAGCCGTGGCGATGTTGATAGCTCTTCACCGCTTTGGACAACGTGGAATTGAAGACTGTGTGGGTCGCTGCGTCTGCGACGACGTCGGCGGGAGCGTCCCCTTCCAGTTGCAACCGCGTCAGCAGAGCGCCGGCCGCCGGATAAGCGTCACCCACTGACACTGTCTTGGCCACCATCGGCAATGGCCCTGCGCCGGCCTGCTCCTGCTGGTTTGCGAGATCGAGATAGTGTGCGAGCGCCTGCTCCGTCTTCCGGTAGTCCTCCGAATCTGGCTCGACGCCAACGATCAGCTTGGGTACGTCGGTCGCGTCGACGACGTTGTCCGAGACGAACTCGGCGAGGTCGTATTTCTTGTCTGCCACATTAATGTCGAAGTTGAAGTGCTCCGGATTCACGCGGCCGATGCGCAGGTCAGAGATATAGCGCATCACGTTTACTGTCATCGCGACGTCGAAGAGGGAGATGGCGTCCGCCGATTTGTCGTTCAGCGCCTTCACGCGATCGGCCCAGCGCGGTGCGTCGTAGTCTTCCGGAATCAGCCCCTTGGCCGCCGCGTCCTGAAACTGCTGGATGAATGCGGTCGCGGTTGCAGTCGGCGCACCGTCGCGGGTCCAGGCCACCTCGTAGTTGCGGTCGTCGTAGAAGGTTTGGATATACGATTCATAGTCGGAGAAGTCCGGCCACCGTAGATTGGGGGCCTTGGTGGTGTCGACCTTCTCCGGCGGCAGCGCTTTCTTCTCCACCAACTGATGCAGGTTGTCCGAGTATGCGTCCGTATTCGGCGCGGACTTCGATTTGCGATGGCGGTGGCATCCGGTCGTGAGCAGCAGAAGGGTCAGGGCAAACGCGGTACAGGCGGAGCGGAGGGTAGCTTTCATCATTACGAACGGACCATCCTTCAGGCGTAATTTTCTCGGGGGTGCCGATTTATTATGCAGGAAATTTCTAAAAATTCGAGGAAAACCGAACGCGCATCCAGTCGCAGGGTCTGATAGAGGTTAACGCGCGATCTCCGGCAGGAGCGCCAGACAGAGCATGGCCTGGGTCAAGAGCACTCCACCCGATAGAACGAGAAACAGCCTCCGTTGCCTCGTCTCCAGAGCGTCTGCGAAGACGCCGCCCACAAACGTAAATAGAAATGGGAGCGCCCAGAGCCACGGCTGCGAGATCGTCTGAGTCGTCACCAGAGGGAAGAGCAGGAGCACCATCACCAGAGGGGCCGTGTTACCGAAGTACCGGCAGCGGCGCACCGTGACGTACAGCAGAAGCGAAACCAGCGTTGCCACCGCAATCGGCCCGTTCGCCATATTCAGGAAGAAGTGGCGGGCCCCATCCCATGCAAACCAGGAGCGCGCGCCTCCACCGGTGAACACATAGCTGAACGGCGCCGGCCGGAACGCATAGAACGCAAACAGAATCGCCAGCGCACCCACGGCGGAGAAGACGAGGACCTGCATCACGTAGCTGCGCCGGCGCTCGGCCAGATGCATCATCCATATCATCGCCATGACGAAACCAATCATTGCCGCCAGCAAATGCGCCGCGGCCGTCAGTCCGAGCGCTATCGTCAGGAGCACGATGCGCGGCCTCCATTTGCTTCTCGGGCCCTGCATCGCATGGGCCACCCCCATGGCCGCGTACACCAGCCCGTAGAGCCCCCACATGGCCAGTACATCGTTGTTCGGCGTCACCGCGTAGCGCACGACTGCGGGACAGAAGCAGTAAAGTCCCAACGCGAAGAAGCCGCCCTCGTTGCCGAACAGACGCCGCGAGACCCACCACAGGCCGCCGCCCAACCACACCGCGAAGAAGATAAACGGCAGGTGCAGCAGGTACTTTACGCTGAAAAGCTGGTGCCTCGCCTCCCAAGTCGAACCGTGGAGCGTGCCTTCGGCGTAGAGGCGATCCTCCGGCTTGCGCAGCTTGTCCGCACCGAGCATTACCGTCCGCTGCACGGTCAGCGGAAACCCAGCGACGCGGTAGGCAAAGGTGCCGTCGCCGTTTAGATTTCCGCAGGTCGTGAAATATCCGGCCAATGGCGAGGGGCGTTCCCACATCTCGCGGCCGCACTCGGCGTAACGGTAGTCCTGCTGTGAGAGCTGCTGCCGATTCACCACCCACAGGCACTCCGCCATAAAAAATAACAGTAGTAGCGCGGCCAGTCGCTGGGGTCGACCGATCTTGATGCGGGGAAGCTTCATTCGCTCGATTGCCGGCCTTTATCTGTCATTTGATCTTGTCCCGCATCCGGATTCCATCCTTTGACAGGCCTGCATCGCTTCATCCAATCATGACAAGCAGCGGCCACATCTTCGAGTGTATCGTGAGAGATATGCAGTCGCTTTCCTTTACCCCGGGCCGGGCGTTTCTTTCGTCTAACTCCACCGCCGTGCCTTGGACTGTTGTCTTCGAGGACGAAGGAGTGGCAGGTTACTTCTACGCCTGCGACCGCTCGCAGGAGGTCCACGAAAATAGCATCCTCGACGCGATGCTCATCTACAACGTCGCCGCGCTCGCCAAGAGCGATGCCGAGAACCAGCGGCCTGAGCCACAGCGTATCGCCTCGGTCGAATGGTCTCGCGACGGGTTGCAGGCCGTCCTTTATCTCGATGGCACCGCACAGGCCTTGTACGATTTCCAGGCGCGCTGCGGCTACTGCCGCATGGACTTCCCTAACTTTCGCGAAGAGCGGGGAGATACCTGGCGCAAGTCGACCCACGCATGGTCCGAAGCGGCGCTGCAGCGCTTCGAATCAGCGCTTTACGCCTGATATTTCCGCAGGAGAAGACAGGTGCAACTCCATAAAAATGTTCGCGCGAGCATAGGGAGAGGGCTCCGTCCGCTCAGGAGGCAATTGGCGGAAACCCAATGATTCATATAGATGGACCGCGTTGGCGAGTTTTGTGTTGCTGGCCAGCTCGAGCGTGTGTGCGCCAAGCGCCTTCGCCTGCGCGATCGTGAACTCGAGCAACCGTCGTCCGATGCCATGGCCACGGTAGCGCTCTGAGACGGCCATCTTGGCGAGCTCAAAAACACCCGGTCGTACGAAGACCAACGCACAGCAGCCAACCCTCTCATCGCCCAACAGGGCCATCGCAATCTGTCCACCAGTCCGGAGAATGTGGTCCTCCGGATCGTCCAGCTGGACATGATCGTGTTCCTCCAGGCTGAAGTATCGCGCGATCCACTCTTCGTTCAACGTGCGAAAAGCGTCCGCATCGCCGTGTTGAAACAGCCGAAATGCGATCTCTGTCATCGCGATGGCCTCTTCAGAAGAAGCTGGTTGGACCAGGGTTTCAGCCATAATAAATTCTCCCTCTGACAAAAACCTAAGCCTAAAGCTCCGATACGTCCAATATCTTGTTTGTTCGAATTATGATGTTTGAGATATGGATGGAGATATTGAGCTTCGTCATCTACGCTACTTCGTCGCAGTGGCAGAGGAGCTGCACTTTGGACGTGCAGCGCTACGTCTTCACCTCGCTCAGCCTCCGCTCTCTCAACAGATCCGCAAGCTCGAAGCGGTCCTTGGCCATCCGCTCTTCCTCAGGACGTCCCGCGCGGTAAAACTCACCAGCGCCGGCGAGGTCTTTCTGGAGCGAGCGAGACGGACCCTGCGCAACGTGCAGGAGGACATGGAAGAGGCGCGCAGCATCGGTCGCGGCGAAGAAGGCTTTCTGAGAGTGGGATTCATCGGCTCGGCGATGCTGACTGCAATTCCGGCGATGCTGGGACGTTATCGTCGGTTATACCCGAAGGTAAATTTGCAGCTGCACGAGTCTTACACCTCCGCGGTAGTGCAAAAGCTTTTGAAAGGTGAGCTCGACGCTGGCTTCCTGCGTGATGGCGGTGAAACGTCCGGCCTCGAGGTCGAGCGGCTCTTCTCTGAACCATTTATCGCTGTAGTTCCGAAGAAGCATCCTCTGGCAAAACACAAGGCAATTTCAGCCAGAGAACTTCACGATGAGCCTTTTGTCTTTTTCACACCATCAGCCGGAACTCTTGCGTACCAAAAGCCGGTCTCGATCTGTGAAGAGCACGGCTTTCGTCCCCACGTTGTGCAGGAGGCACCGCAATGGCTGACGATCATGCGTCTCGTCGGCGCAGGTCTGGGCGTAACAATTGCGCCCGCTTGCGTAAGACAAGTAGCCGCACCCAATGTCGCGTGCCTGGGCCTTCGCCGCGTCACCGTCGAGAGTGACATTGAGCTCGCCTATCGAACTGGCGAGGACCGGGCCGTTGTTGAGGCCATTGCGACCGTTGCAAGACAGAGCTTCCCGCAAGGCAAGCGGCGGTCGCGGGCCCGCAGCACTTGGGCCACTAGCCCAAGAACATCTCTTCGACTTCAAGCCAGTCGTTGACCCGCTTGTATCCAGTCACGCCAACGTTATGTGGCGAACTGTATAGTATCCCCTCGCCTTTAAAGCGGCGGAGCTGACGTGGATTGTCATCGATCAGGTAATCGGCCCGAAGAATGCTCTTATCGCCGCAATAGACGATGTGCGATGCAGGAATGAACGGAAAGTGCTTCGCCAGCCAGCGGTACTTCGCCTGAAATGAGGTCGGGACCTCCATCGCCGCCGTCGCAATGAACACTTCGTAGTTCATCTGCAGCCGTCGCAGGACACGCTGCGACTCCGGCATCACGGCCAACACGTCGAAGAAGTCCTCCGACCGCAGATACGCCTCGAGCACGGCATGACGGTCCGACGAGACGACCTCCCACAGCCACTTCCCCTGAAGGTCTTCGAGCGTAATCTCCTCGCCAAAGTGGCGGTTATAGCGCAGCAGATGCTCACCGAGCGCGTCCGCCATCACCTCATCCATATCTACACAAATGCGCTTCACGCTTGTCCTAGCTGCTAATCGTTAGTTCAAAGAGAGCGGATGATCGACGCCGCGATGCTCTCCACCGGGACGGTCTTGCGCTGTGGGGAGTCTCGCGCCGGGTCGTAGTACAGCAGCCGGCCGCAGCTCTCGCAGGTCATCATCGTCTCGTCGTTGTTGCGGTCACGCAGATCGTTCCAGCGTTGTGGCCGCACCATCATCTGGCAGGCCATGCACTTCTGATTGAGGGCCTCGGCCACCGCGGTCCCTTTGGCCTTTGCGATACGGTCGTAGGTCGAGAGCGCACTCTCACCAATCTCCGCCCGTTCAGCCTTGCGTTTTTCTTCTACTGCGGCGAGCAGGGTCTTGTCCTGTCCGATGGTCTCTGCAGCGCGCGACCGCTCGCGTTCCAGTGTCGCAGTGGCGTCGACTACGGCTTCATCGGCAAGTCGCTTCTGCGATTCCAACCCCTCGCTGCGCTCCATGCTTTCGATCTCAGCGTCTTCCAGCTTGCCTATCTCGGCCTGGGCAAAGGCGATCTCATGCTCGAACGCGGTCACCTGCACTGTCGTCGTTGCGAGATCCATCTGCTTGCGCACACGTGCGATCTTCGTCTGGTGATCTTTGACGTCTGACTCCTGCCGTCTGCGCAGCGCCTCCTCCCTGCCGATCAGATCGACGATCACGGCCCGCTGCCCTTCCGCCGCCTTCGCTTTCGTCTCCAGCGTCGCCACATGCTTCGGGAGCGCGACCATCTCATCGCGCAGCCGCTTGGCTTCTACGTCGTGGGCCTGCAACGAAATCAACTTCTCAAGGTCCTGATGCATTTTGCTTCTCTCTTTCCACTCCGTTGCATCGCTGAAACAACTCAACTGCGGCGGAAAACTCGGAGTCTAACACTGCCCAGTGCCGCTTCTTAATTATGCGCCTTACATCTTATTGACGTTGATGTAGTAGAGATCGGTCGCTACATCAAACTGGTCTCGGGTCAGCGGCGTCTTCATCGTCTGCCACTCCGTCGTGGGATGGACCGTCTCCCAGTGTTCCTTTAACCCTACGCGGACCGGCATAGCGAACGCCTTTTCATCGGCGACCCAGCGGTATTGGACCGTACCTGCCGCATCGTCAAACTTCAACTCCAGCGTGGGGACAGCGGTGTGCCGGAGATACTGATCGAAGACCGGAGTAAGGTCCATCCCCGTCTGCTGGTTGAAGTACTGGACGATATCTTCCGTCATGATGTTCTGGTATTTGAACTTCTGATAGTAGCCGCGCAGCATCGCCCACCATCGCGCATCGTCATTGACAATGCTGCGGAGTGTATTGATGAAGAGCGCGCCTTTGAAGTATTGGTCCTGCGAGGGCTCGGCGTTTGTGCCGCGGGCCGTGATGATGGGCCGATCGTTCTTGACCTTCTTCTTGTAGGCGTTGATGTACTTCATCGCATCGTCGTGGCCGTAGGTGTACTCGACGTAGAGGCTTTCGAGGTATGTTGTCCAGCCCTCGTGGATCCACATGTCTGACTTGTCGGCAGCGGTGATCGCGTTGCCGAACCACTCGTGTCCGCTCTCGTGGATGATGATGAAGTCAAACCGTGGGCTGATGCCGACGCCGGTCCAGTCGCGGTTGAGGTAGCCGTTTGCAAAGTGATTTCCGTAGGCCACCGCGCTCTGATGTTCCATGCCCGCGTAGGGCACCTGGACCAATTTGAATCCGTCCTTCTTGAAAGGGTATTCGCCGAGATAGTGATAGTAGGCCTTCATCATGCCCGGCACTTGCGCGAACTGCCGTTTGGCCCCTTCCATGTCTTCGGGCAGCACGTAGTAGTCGAGCGGCAGGCCTTTGTACTTATCATCGAAGTGGACGTAGTTGCCGATGTTCAGCGCGACATCGTAGTTGTTGATCGGGTAATGTACGCGCCAGTCCCAGCGCGTGTAGCCGTCGCCGAGGTCCTTCTTGCCCATAAACTTTCCGTTCGAAACGTCCATCAGGCCATTCGGCACGGCGACGGTGATGAGCATTCCCTCCTGGGGCTCGTCGCGCCACTGTTCTTTGTTGGGCCACCAGATGTAGGCGCCGTCGCCTTCGCAGGCGGTGTTGATCCACGGATGGCCGGTCGTATCTTTTTTAAAGGTGAAGCAGCCAAACCGCCCTGTCTCGGGAGGGTTGCCCGAGTAGTGGACATCAATTGAATAAGTATGGCCAGCGCGCAACGTCTCTGGAAAGTCCACGTAGAAAGTGCCTTCGTCGCGGTCGTACTTGAGCGTCGTCGGACCCATCACGATCTTGTCGATCTGCAGTGTCGGATAAAGCTCGAGCTGGATGCGCGTACCGTCCTGCAACATCTTGAAGCGGACAGTGTTCGTGCCGCTGATGAATTTTTTGTCCGGATCGACGCGGAGATCGAGGTGGTAGAAGAGCAGGTCGTTGTTGGCTCGATACGGTCCATAGGCTCCGCGCAGGAGGTCGGCATGGGTCGGGGCCTTGATTGCCGGCGGCGCGGCTTGGGTCGCGACCGGTTGAGAGGTCTGCGCTGAAAGGGAGATGGCAGTACAGGCGAGTAGGACAAGAACACTGGATGGCCGATTGCGAAGAGCGAATTTGAGCATTAAAGCTAGCCTACCTCGATTCCACCAGAAAATTTGCCCCTGAGATCGCCAAATCCTACACGTAATTCTCTGAATCTTGATTCAGATTGCCATAATCCAATAGAAACTCATGGCAGCTACAACACTCGAACTCCCTGGCGCACAGCTACCTGACGCTCACTCCCACGACCCGCACCCGGCGGTTGAGAAGCCTTGGCGACCACGCGTCAACCCGTGGATCGTCGCCATGACGGTCACCCTGGCAACCTTCATGGAGGTGCTGGACTCGTCCATCGCCAATGTCGCCTTGCCGCATATTGCAGGCGGCCTCGGCGCCACGCAGGACGAGGCCACCTGGGTCCTCACCGCGTATCTCGTCGCCAACGCCATTATCCTGCCGGCCGGCGCGTACATGACCACCTTCATTGGGCGCAAGAAGTTTTACATGATCTGCGTCGCGCTCTTCGGCATCAGCTCCGCGATGTGTGGCCTCGCGCCAACGCTGCCTTTGCTCATCTTCTGCCGCGTTCTGCAGGGGGTCGGAGGCGGCGGCCTTGCACCCTCGGAGCAGGCCATTCTCGCCGATACCTTTCCGCCGGCAAAGCGCGGGCAGGCCTTTGCAATGTATGGGCTCGCGGTCGTTTGCGCCCCTGCGATTGGCCCCACGCTCGGCGGCTACATCACGGACAACTTCGACTGGCGCTGGATCTTCTTCCTCAATGTGCCGATCTGCCTGATCTCGCTCTTCCTTACCTCGCGCATCGTTGAAGATCCGCCGTACGTGAAGAAGCAGGTCGCGATCTCGCAGAAGGGTGGGATCAAGCTCGACTTCCTCGGCTTCGGCCTGCTTGCTCTTACGTTTGGTTCACTTGAGTTCGTTCTCGACAAGGGCCAGGAGGACGACTGGTTCTCCTCGCATCTGATCACGTTCTTCACCGTCGCCATGGTTGTCGCCTTCGTCGTGATGATCTGGTGGGAGCTGAAGCAGCTCCGCGAAGGTCACCGCCCGATCCTCAATCTCACACTCTTCAAGCGCCGTAACTTCGCGATCAGCTTTCTGCTGATGTTCGTCCTCGGCTTCTCGCTGTACGGCACGACGATCCTCATACCGCAACTGGTACAGACGCTGCTGGGGTACACAGCAGAGCTTGCGGGACTTGTGCTCTCTCCTGCCGGCCTGATGATGATGTGCATGATGCCAGTGGTCGGCTTCCTTGTCGGCAGAGTCGACCCGCGTAAGCTCATCGGCTACGGCTTCGTCATGCTCACGGTGTCGCTGATCACCATGCACACCATGGACCTCACCGTCAGCTATGGACGCCTGGTCTTTCTGCGCTGCTTCCAGGCCTCTGGTCTGGCGTTCCTGTTCATCCCCATCAATACCATCGCGTACATCGGCGTGAAGCAGTCGGAGAACAACGACGTCTCGGGCCTGACCAACCTCGCGCGCAACATCGGCGGCTCCTGCGGAACGGCCTTCATGGCCACCGTGCTTACGCGCCGCACCGCGACGCACGAGAACAACATGGTCCGCAACCTCACGACGGGCAACCCCGCCTTCATGAACCAGGTCGCAAAGCTCAAGGGCATGTTTGGCGGTCACACAAGCGGCAATCCAATGACCGGAACCGGCTCCCACACCGCTCAGGCCTACATCTACAATCAGCTTCATCGCCAGGCGGCCATGCTCGGCTATCTCGACGTCATCGGGTACATGAGCATCTTCTGCGCCTGCATGATCCCGCTGCTCTTCTTCATTCCCCGGCCGCCGAAGCACGCCGACCCCTCCGCCGGCCACTAGAATCTCGATCGCCACTGATGCGCGCCTGTCTCTAGTTCCCTCAAAAATCTTCCGTTGACATTTCCTTCTCCGGGGCGCAAGCTCTCTTGGTTCACTGGAACCAAAAGGTTGCAGCGTCGAACGGTAACTGAGTTCGATGCCACGCCCATCCGTAGCTCCCAGGCCTCTGGAAATCGGCCCCTGCTCTTGCTGTGCCATCTGGCGTCCTCGGTTCCTGTTCGCCGGCAAACTCTTTACCTGATGCACGCTTTTCAGCCAAGGAGGCTGCTCAATGAAAAAGTTAACCCCTCTCTCTCTAGGATTGTGTCTGCTCTTCATCGGTTCCGGCATCGCTTCAGCCCAGGAAAACATGGGACCACCGAAGGTCCTCGTGATTCAACGCGAGTTTCTTAAACCCGGCAAGGGTGGAAACGCGCACATGAAGACCGAAGGCATGTTCGTCAGCGCGATGACTTCGGCCAAATGGCCCACTCATTACTTCGGAATGGATTCTCTTTCAGGGCCGTCACGGGCCCTCTTCTTTATGGGCTATCCATCCTTCGAGGCCTGGGAAAAGGACACTCTGGCCGAGCAGAAAAACGCGACCCTCTCCGCTGCGCTGGACCGTGCGAGCGTCGCCGACGGCGATCTGCTCACCGCGTACGAGTCGAGCACTTCTGTCTATCGTGATGACATGAGCCTTCATTCAAACGTGGACATCGCGCATTTTCGTTACTTCGAGGTCTCCCAATTTGTTGTTCGCCAGGGCCATGAAAGACAGTGGGAGGCACTCGTCAAGATGTACGTTGACGGATTTGGAAAGGCAGTTCCCAACGCACACTGGGCCACCTTCGAAAGAGTGTACGGAGCACCTGTCGGTGGATCCGACGGTGGGGTCTTCCTCGTTTTGAACCCGATGAAATCTCTGGCCGAAGTCGATAGCGGCTTTGCCGATTCCAAAAAATTTATGGACTCACTAAGCGACACCGATAAGAAGAAACTGGCGGAGCTGACCGCGGATTGTGTCGTGTCGAGCGTGACCAACCTGTTCGCCTTCAACCCGAAGGAGAGCTATCCGGACCCCGCGTGGGTCAAGGCCGACCCGTTCTGGAAGCCAAAGCCGGCCGCCCCGGCAGCGGCACCGGCGCAGTAGCTCCTGCGCGCGATACATCACGCTCTGGACCTTACGTTTTGCGACCATTCGGCCCTCCCCTCCTCGCGTGAAGGGAGGGCCGAATCACGTACGGGTCAGGACCTGTAGATCAATCATTTCCGAATGATGACGGGCCTCGCGCCGTTCCGGTCTCATATTCCCTGCACAGTGAGACTCGAAATATTTTGCCGACGGCAGAATCAAAGTTCTATGTCGCGTTGTCATACAAGCAACAGGTGCAGGTCAAACAGAGGCCTACAGGCGGCGAAACCCAACCCCTTCGTAATGAGGCCCTTGCGCCCAGTTATGGATTCTTTATGTATTCGTGACGAATTCTTTATCGTGCGCTAGCTAGCTTAACGAGTGGTTTGGTTCGCGTGCTCAAGCCGCGGAGGCTACCAGAATGGAGAAGTAAAGTGGAAAAAACGGCGAAATTGCCCAGCAAGAGGTTATGTCTGATGCGGCTAACGCTCGGAGTCGGGCTCACGGTTAGCACAGGAAATTTGTTGGCACAGACCCAGACACCCAACCTGCAAACGGTAGTTGAAGGGACTCAGACTGGCCAGGACCTCAAGATCCAGCAGTTGCAGGACAAGCTGGAAGAGATCCAGAGGGAACTCATAGAGCTGAAGAAGGCCAACTCAGCCCAGCCGGAGACCCATCACATCACAACGGCAAAGGCCTCAGCTGCCGCACCGAACCTCAGTGAAGCAGAGCCAGAAGTTACGGACCCCTCCAGCCCGCACTCAGAGCCTTTCGCCTATGCCGACTTCACCTGGCTCAACGGCAACGCACGCACGGTAGATACTCCCTATGCAACCAAGTTCTTCACTCCGGAGATACGTTCGGATGTGAGTTATACCTACGACTTCCGCCATCCGCAGGACGACACCATCGTTGGATCGAGCGAGGTATTTCGGTCCGACGAGGTTACGCTGACAGACCTTGGAATCGGCGGCGACTTCCACTATGGCAATGTGCGGGCCCGCGTTTTGAGCCAGATAGGTCTTTACTCCACGGCCACGCCGCGCAACGACGCCAGCCCGGCTCGCGGACAGTGGGACCTTGCCGACGCATATCGTTATGTGTCCGAAGCCAACGCCGGCTACCATTTTAACGTGCAGCACGGCCTCAACGTGGATGCCGGCATCTTCCTCTCGTACGTCGGTTTGTTCTCGTTTTACCAGTTCGATAACTGGGCCTATCAGCCGTCGTACGTCTCGTCGAACACACCATGGTTCTTCAACGGTGTCCGCGTGCAGTGGTATCCAACGGCCAAGTTGAAAATCGAGCCATGGTTCATCAACGGCTGGCAGTCCTACGGCAGGTTTAATAATCGGCCCGGACTCGGCGGACAGATCCTGTGGAGGCCCACTGGCAGGCTGGAGATTCTCGGCAACCAGTATGGCTATGGCGAGGACGCTCTTGGCATACCCACCCGCACCCGCTACCACACCGACGACAGTGTCCAGTACATGTACTACCAAGGCACAACGCATCTTATAAGCATGGCTGCGGCCACACTCACCGGAGACGCAGGTTGCGAGAGCGGCGGCGGCGTCAGTTGCTACGGCGATACCAAGGGCGGACCGAAGCAGAGCTTCCTCGGCTTCATGGTCTACAACCGCTTGTGGTTTGATCGCAACAAGTATGCACTCACGATAGGAGGCGGACGCATCAACAACCCCGGCCGATATCTCGTGCTGTTGCCGCCGATCAATGGAGCGACGGCCGCGTCGGGAACACCGTACTTCACCGAGAACCCTGGAGATCCATTCAAGGCCTGGGACACTTCGGTCACAACAGACTACATGCCGAGCCAGTACATCACCTACCGTCTGGAGTACAACCACCGCGCGGCAAACGTTCCGTACTTCGCCGGGCCTGGAGGCGTCACGCCGCCCGGAGGAAACACCGGAGCTCCAGGATCTCTTGTCCCTGGCTGGAGTCCCGACCTTCGCAACAGCGAAAACCGGATAACAGGCGCGTTGCTGGTGAAGTTCTAATCGCTATCGCCAATACAAATATGAAAGGCCCGCAAGCCACCTTAGCTTGCGGGCCTTTCATATTTATGGCTGCAATCGTCATGTTATATGCAAAGGCTGCCGAGAGTTCTTTCCGAACGTGACTTTCCCCGATATGCTTACATCGCGGTTTGATTCCAAAGGCCTTCGGGAGACCTCGACTTTGGTGCCCACTCTCTTCTCTTCCTGCCTGCGTCGATGCCTGACGATTGCGTTCCTTTTCGCGGCCTGCGTCGGAGGCCACTCAGCGTTGGCGGTCACCTGCAAGATCGCAACGGCCTACACACCCTCCGAAGCGGACCAGGCATTCCTTCACGGCGATTACGATCGTGCTGTGACCCTCTATCAGGCGCAGCTTCAGCAGAAGCCGAACGACCCTGCTGTGACCGCAGGCCTCGTCCAGGTATTTCTCCGGCAGCAAAAGCTAAAGGAGGCAGATGAGGTCGTCAAGAGGGCCCTTACCGAGTACCCGAAGTCTGCGATTCTCATGACGGCGCTCGGCGAAGTACAGTATCGCGAAGGCACACCATGGACCGCGGGCGCGACCGCCGCTGAAGCCTCAAAGCTCGATCCCTGTTATCCGTGGCTCCATCTGCTCAATGCCCAGCTTTTGCGACTCAACTCCTATTACGCATCTGCCGCCAAGGAGATTGCGACAGCGCATACTCTGGATCCTCACGATCCAAGAATTCGGCGCAGCTGGCTCGAGACCCTCCCCGTAAAAGATCGCATAGCGGAGCTGGAGGCCTATCTCTCCGCAGGAGGCGGCGACGATCCCGAAGCGCTAAAGAACCTCCATTTTTACCTCGACTATCTAAAGAAGGGGGTCGCCGAGCCGCATAAGGCGTGCCACCTCGTCTCGGATACAGCGACCGCCTCCGTTGATTTCGCTCCAATGATGAGAGATGGCGCCCACATTCGCGCATTTGGTCTGGACGTAAAACTCAACGACCACAACGCCCGCCTGCAGATCGACACGGGCGCCGGGGGCCTGGTCATCAGCCGTTCGGTAGCTCAGCGCGCAGGCTTGAAGGAGTTCAGCCGGACAGAGGCTGGCGGTATTGGCAGTGAGGGACGCAGGTCCGCCTACATCGCATATGTTGATGACATCAAGATCGGCCAACTCGAGTTCCGCGACTGCCAGGTCGAGGTCATCGACCAGCGCAATGTAATCGACAGTGACGGTTTGATCGGGATGGACGTCTTCTCGCGCTTCCTGATCACCCTCGACTATCCCACGCGCAAGCTGCTGCTCGCGCCGTTGCCTTTGCGGCCAGATGAGGCCGCGGCCAAACCCACACTACAAACTGACAGCGACCAGGAAGACGACGGTTCTCCCGCCAAGACCGCCGAACCAGGACCCTCAGCTCCCAAACCTGCCGCGAGCGGCCCGCACGACCGCTATATCGCACCCGAGATGAAGGACTGGACCCACATCTATCGTATCGGGCACAATCTGCTTGTTCCCACGTCGCTCAATAACACCGAACTGAGAATGTTCGTTCTGGATACCGGTGCATTTTCAACTACCATCTCGCCTGAGGTCGCACGTCAGGTCACCAAGGTCCACTCCGCTGACAACATCAAGGTCCAGGGAATCAGCGGAAAGGTGGACACTGTTTATACGGCCGATAGCATTACCTTCAGGTTCGCCAATATCTCCCAGAAGGTCGAGGACGTCGTGGCCTTTGCTACGCCAGCGATCAGCAAAAATATGAACATGGAGATCTCGGGCTTGATCGGCTACACCGCCCTGGCCCATCTGACGATCGGTATCGACTACCGCGATGGCCTCATGAAGTTCTCTTACGACCCAAACCGCGGCTTCAGACTCCCGCAGTGACTGCTGCAGAGATCTATCTCACTGCGACACTTTAGGACAAAAGAATTGGTTTCTGAGGTCTAAACCGGCCTGGGATTTCGCTCCTCAAACTGCCGCTGATGCCAGTAGGGATACGTGAGCGGGACCTCACTCGCCGCGTCCAGCCTCGCAATCTGCTCTCTGGTCAACTCCCACCCGATCGCGCCAAGGTTCTGCTTCAGTTGCTTCTCGTTCCTTGCACCGACGATGAGAGTCGAGATCGTGGGCCGGCGCAGGAGCCAGTTCAGCGCAATCTGCGGCACCGTCTTGCCCGTCTCCTTCGCGATCTCGTCGATCGCATCGACGACCTTGTACAGATGCTCCTCGGGCACCTGCGGCCCTTGTGCGGCGGTCTTATGCAGGCGACTTTCTGCCGGTATCGGCGAGCCTCGGCGAATCTTGCCCGTCAACCGTCCCCAGCCGAGCGGCGACCACACCAGTGTGCCCACTCCCTGATCGAGTGCCAGTGGCATCAACTCCCACTCGTACTCGCGCCCCACCAGCGAGTAATACGCCTGGTGCCCAACATACCGCGACCATCCGTAGCGCTCGCTCACACTCAACGACTTCATCAGATGCCACCCGGAGAAATTCGAGCACGCAATATATCGCACCTTGCCCTCACGAACCAGGTCGTCGAGCGCCCGAAGCGTCTCCTCCACCGGTGAAGTCGCATCGAAGGCATGCAGATGGTATATGTCGATATAGTCCGTCCCAAGACGTTTCAGGGACCGCTCGGCCGACTGTATCAGGTGATACCGCGATGATCCGACGTCGTTCGGCCCTTTACCTAAACGAAACGTGACCTTCGTCGAAATCAACACATCCTCTCGATTGAGGTGATCGATCGCCTTGCCAAGGACCGTCTCACTCTCACCGGCCGAGTAGACGTCTGCAGTGTCGAACATGTTCATCCCGGCAGCCATGCAGATATCGACAATCTTCCTCGCTTCGCCGATATCGTCGGTAGCTCCCCACGCGTTGAAAAACTCGCTACCACCGCCAAACGTACCCGCACCGAAGCAAAGCTCCGGGACCTTCAAACCAGATTTGCCAAGCTGGCGATATTCCATGACGACTCCTTGTACATCGTCTGATGTTCTTCGACGGCGCAAAGGTTCACGTCCGGAGGTCTGGGGCCGTTATTCGACCGTCTTCCTGGGAAGGACCGTCGAATCATCGCGAATGATCTTCCAACCGGCAGGCGTCTTTTCAAATACCAGCAGGAAGAAACCGTCCGCGTTGCCGCCACCCGTGACCGTGCGCTCCAGATGGAAGTGCCCGGTCACAGTAGCAAAACGATCATCGAGTGGCTGCACCTCCAACTCCGAAAAACTCAGCGTGCCCATCTTCTCCTTGTCGGAGTAGCCCTTGCGATAGCGCTCGAGCATCTGCGCATAGCCTCTCGAGATCGTTGGGCCCATGAAGAGAATATCGGGCGAGTTCTTATAGCCGGTCGCGAAGGCCTCCATGTCGCCGTTGTTCCAGTCGACGACCTGCTTATCCAGCACAGCGCGAATGGCCTGAGCAGGCGTAGTGTTTTCGCCTCGGAGAGCGGGCGAAGAAGCAAGGGCCATGAAAGCAACGAAGGAAGTAAGAACGCGGGAGGTGCGCATGATTGAAGGCTCCTTAAACATATAAGCAGGACTGCAGCCATACTAGCCGCGCTACAGACCCTTGCCAACGTCGACCGACTTACGCCTCCACCGGCTTGTCCACCTGCGACTGATAGATCTCTTCCACCCTCTCCACGGTGTCGATCTCGCTCACCGGCTTGTCCGTTCGGATGCGCATTATCCGCGGAAACCGCATCGCGAATCCACTAGCATGACGCCCGCTGCGCATGATGTTGTTAAACGCCACCTCCAGCACCATCAGCGGTTCGACCGTCCTGAAAAATCCCTGGTCCTCGATCGTGTGTTCCATCATCCACGCGCTCATCTCCGCAATCTCCGCATCGGTCAGCCCCGAGTAGGCTTTCCCGACATTCAACAACTCCCCGTTCTCGCCGCGCACCGCAAACGTGTAGTCGCTCAAGATTCCGGCACGCTTTCCATGGCCGAACTCCGCGCCTGTCACCACTACATCCAGCGTCGCCAACTCGCGCTTCAGCTTGACCCAGGCCAATCCGCGTCTGCCCGGCTGATAGACCGACTCCGCAGCCTTCAGCATCACGCCCTCGTTCGCCCGTGCTCGTGCCTCCGCGTAGGCCCGATCGATGTCCTCCGCCGACTCCACCAGCCGCGAAGGTGAGATCATCAGCCGCTCAACGCCCTCGCTTTCGGCTACGGCAAACAACACAGTCTGCTGGTCCCGCGCGCGTTCGTCTACCATCACCGGCGACACGACCCGTTCCACCAGCCTTTCCACTACCACCTCCAACCGGTTGCGTCTCTCGCGCAACGGCAACTCGAGCAGTAATTCGCCACCCGTATACATCAGGTCAAACGCCATAAACACTACCGGCACCTGCTGCCTCCATTCATTCGAAACTCGCTTGCGGCCGATCCTCTGACCCAGGACCGCAAAGGGCAGCGCCCGCGCCTGCTCCAGGTCCCACCCGAGAATCTCTCCATCAAAAATTAGCGCCCCGTCCTGCTCGGGTCGGACTTGCGCAAACGCCTCTTCCAACTCCGGAAAGCTCTCTGTCACGTCCTCCCGGTTGCGGGAATAGATCGCCACGCGGCCGGGCTGCCCGGCGTCGCCACAGTGCACCTGGGCCCGCATGCCGTCATACTTGTCTTCGAGGAACGCCTCCACCACACTACGCTGCACTGCGGAGACGTTGTCATCCTGAGTGATGCGCGCAGTTCGGCTCGAAGGACCTGCAGTTGCACTTGCTGTTGCGGTCTCATCAGCTTCTTCATCCTCCCCTGCGATCGAACCTTTTTTCTTCCGCCCCTTCTTCGCCTTCGCCACCACCTTCACCGGCTTTTCGGTAAACCGCTCCACTGCTTCCTCTGGGGTTTCCACCGGACTCGCCAGCATGAACCCGAGCGGATGAAACAAACTCATCCGCGCCTCGTCCAGCGTCCCGGCGAACGCCCGCCGGACTGCCCCGGCCAGGTCCGCCTCCAGCATCACCGCCCTTCGCACAGACTCCACCGAAGCGCCAGCCGCGGCCGCAATCGCCTCCTCCACGAGGCCCTGTTTCACCCCGGTCCTCATGTCCCCAAGCATCAGCTTCAGCAGATACTTTGCCTCCAGGGGAGTTGCCCTCCGCAGCATTCCCTCAGCCAGCGCCGCACGGATCGCCGTTGTCTTCGCCGCCGCCATCCCGGCGAAAGCATCGGCTACATCCACGAGCGTCAGCTCCGCCGTCCTCCGAGCCGTCGCGGGCGAAGCCATCAGCAGATCGAAGGCCGCGGCACCGATGTCCCCATGCCGGCGGTAGGCGGCGGTCAACGCCACATCGCTCGCGCCACTCACCGCCAGTAACGCCTTCGACAGCAACGCTCCACCGGCGTTGAGTTTCCTGGCGTCCGCCTCCGCAAACGGCGTTCCCGCAAGAAATAGCGCAAACAGCCCAGCATCGTCGCTCTCTGGCGCGGCCGCCTGTACAGCCGAAATCGCCCCAGCAATCGCTGCCCGCTTCCTCAGCTTGCCTGGCTCTCCGGCCAGCTCCTCCGCAAGCCCCGCAACTTGCACAAACAAGGCCATTCCGCACCAACCCTCTCCCCAAAAAGAACTTACACCCGCAGCGGCCCTCCAAAAGATGCTTTCCGCATCATCCACCTCAGGAGTAACATCTAAATAGCTATGAACGCAGCCGCAAATCCGGTGTTCACTCCCCGCGTGACCCAGTCCCCCGACCGTCATGACTTTGCCTAGCTGCGCCTTCCCCGCCTAACTCGAATCACCCACAACTAATCACTGTCCTATCAATGGAGTAGTCATGTTCGACCGCCTCGACCAACTCGAAGCCCGTTACGAAGACTTGGGCCGTCAGATGTCCGACCCCACACTGGTCAACGACCAGAAGAAGTTTCAGTCCATCGCCAAGCAACACCGCGACATGGAGCCGACCGTCGAAAAATTCCGCGAGTACCGCACGATCAAGGAGGGTATCGCTGAAGCCAAAGCTATGCTCGCCGATCCTGACCCCGACGTAAAGACCATGGCCCAGGAGGAACTCACCACGCTTGAGCCTCGTCTCGCCCCCGTCGAAGAGCAGCTCAAGGTCCTCCTCCTGCCCAAGGACCCCAACGATGAAAAGAACGTCATCCTCGAACTCCGCGCCGGCACAGGCGGCGACGAGGCCGCGCTCTTCGTCGCCGAGGTCTTCCGCATGTACCTTCGCTTCGCCGAGCAACATAAGTGGAAGGTCGAGGTCCTCTCACAGACCGAGTCCGGTATCGGCCACGGCCTCAAGGACGTCACCGCCATCATCGAAGGTGACAACGTCTATTCGCAGCTGAAGTACGAGTCCGGTGTGCATCGCGTCCAGCGTGTTCCAGCGACCGAAACTCAGGGCCGCGTCCATACCTCGGCCATTACCGTAGCTGTGCTTCCCGAAGCTGAAGAGGTCGACATCAAGATCGAAGCCAAGGACCTTCGCATCGACACCTTCTGCTCGTCCGGCCCCGGCGGTCAGTCGGTCAACACGACTTACTCCGCTGTGCGCATTACGCATCTGCCGACCAACACCGTCGTCAGCTGCCAGGACGAGAAGTCGCAGATCAAGAACCGCGAAAAGGGAATGCGCGTCCTCCGCGCGCGCCTCTACGAGGTAGAAGCCGAGCGCATTCACCAGCTCCAGGCCAAGGACCGCAAGCAGCAAATCGGCTCCGGCGATCGCAGCGAGAAGATCCGCACCTACAACTTCCCGCAAAACCGCCTCACCGACCACCGCATCGGCCTCACCAACCACCAGCTCGCAATGGTGATGGAAGGGCAGCTCCAACCTACTATCGACGCTCTCATCGCGCACTACACGGCTGAGAAGCTCAAGGCAGAGACCGCGGCCGCCTGATCACTAACAACATAACTCCGCTTCCGGCCGCGACTCCCCCTCAGGATCGCGGCCGTAGTCATTCCGGCCCTGCAAAATACTTAAGTGTTTACTTGACAAATTTCGGTCCCTCCTTAATACTTAAGCATGTACTTAACTAATAAATCTCACCCACAACCCATGCGAGCCTCGCACCCACTTTGCATCAGAACCTCGAATCTCTATGATGGCGACCGCAAGCAAAGTCCCCATAGGCCCCGCACGACCCGCAGGACCGACGTTCTGCCTAACGTCATTGCGAAGGACAGCGACCATGCCTGAAACATCCCAGGTCCAATCACCCACTCTCACCCCTACCTTCACGCGCCTCATCGCCGCCGCACTTCTGGCCATCCTCGCGATCCTTCTCATCACCTCCGCCCGCGAGGAGTCGCAGACCTTCGATGAGTCCACCCACCTCTTCGCCGGCTTCGAATACTGGAAGCACGCCGACTTCGGCCGCAACCCGGAGCACCCGCCCTTCATCAAACTCCTCGCCTCTATCCCTCTTCTCTCAATGGGTCTCAAAGAACCTCCATCTCTTCCCATCCCCTTCTTCAAGGCGCAAGACCTCTTCAATGGCGTCCAGCTCCTCTACTCCTCCGACGCCGACGCCAACACCATCCTCTTTCGCGGCCGCCTAGTCATCATGCTCTTCACCCTCACCCTTGCTCTTCTGGTCTTCCTTGCCACCAACGAGATCTTCGGCCCGATGCCCGCACTCTTCGCGCTTTTCCTTTTCACCTTCCAGCCGCTCATCCTCGCCAACGGCAAAATCGTCGCCACCGACGTCGCCTTGGCCTGTCTCCTCTTCGCCTCCGTTTACACCTTCTATCGTTTCTGCAACCGGCCCTCCGCCCCACGCCTCGCCCTCTGCGTTCTCGCCACGTCTCTCAGCATCATCACCAAACACTCCGGCGTCCTCGTTTTCCCCATCCTGGTCCTGCTCGCACTCGTTGATCTCTACCTCCCCGCAACACCAGCCACGTCTGCCCTGGGCAACAAGCAGCGGCACCTCCGCCAACTCGCCCTCGCCCTCTGCGCGATCGTCGTCACCGGCTACATCGCCCTCTGGGCCGTCTACGGCTTCCGCTACGCCGCCCGTCCCGGCCAGTTGCAGATCACCCCCTCGCTCTCCATCTACCTCACACAACTCCACCACCCACTGCAGCACAACATCATCGCCTTTTTCGCCCGCCACCACCTGTTTCCCGAGGCCTACCTCTACGGCTGGATCGACATCCTAAGCATCCCCGACTTCCGCCCCACCTTCCTATTCGGCCATGTCTACGGCACCCACCAATGGTTCTTCTTTCCCGCAGTCTTCCTCGTCAAAACTACCCTCGCCCTGCTCATCTTCCTTCTTCTGCTCCCCTTCGCCCGCATCATCGGCCGCCGCCGCGCGCTCGTCTTCTTCGCCCTTCCCGCCGTCTTCTTCTTCCTGGTCTGCATCACATCCGGCATGAACATGGGCGCCCGCTACCTCATTCCCATGTACCCCTTCTGCATCCTCCTCGCCGGAGCGAGCGCAGCAGCCTTCTTCGATCGCTCCCGCACCTCCCGCATCGCGGTCTCCGCACTCCTTGTCCTTACCCTCGTCTCGGCGCTCCACGCCTACCCTAACTTTCTCGTCTACTCCAACGAGCTCTTCGGCGGTCCCTCTCACACCTATCGTTCCGTCACCGACCCCGACGCCGACTGGGGCCAGGGCCTCAAGTGGACCAAGACTTACCTCGACCAACACCCCGACCCCAACTGCTGGTTCGACTACCACGGCAACCCCGGCGTCAATCCCAGCTACTTCGGAATCCACTGCAGACCCCTGCTAACTGGCTTTGAGCACACGATCGGCATGGGCTCCGCACCCATACCCTCCACCATCACCGGCACCGTCCTCGTCAGCTCCACCGACATCGACGGTATCCTCTGGGGTCCCGGTGACCTCAATCCCTACGCGACCTTCCGCGACCGCAAACCCGACGCCACCATCGCGAATATCATCTTCGTCTATCACGGCACCTTCAACCTCCCGCTCCTCGCAGCCGAGACCAACGCCTCAGCCGCGACCACCCTCCTCCGCCAAGGCCGTCTGCCCCAGGCCCTCACCTTCGCCCAGACTGCCGCACAACAAGCCCCCGACGCCGCTGACGTCAACGCAATCCTCGGCCAGGTCCTTCTCGCCTCCGGCCAGGTCCCCGCAGGCCAAGAAGCCCTCGCCAAGGCCCTTCATCTCGCCCAAACCAACCACCCCGAGTACCAGCAATCCCTCATCTCCCGCCTCCAGCATCCCCCAACTCATCCCTAACCCGCCCGAAACCCATCAGTTCGCATGAGATCTCGCAGCCGTACAATCCCTTTTAACCGCGACCGGGACGGGAGGTCCATGCTTCTTCGCTGCGCACTGGTGTCTCTGATTGCATCAACACTGACAACGTGTCTGCTGCCAGCGCAAACCCCTGCCTCACCCGAATTGATCGACGAGCTGGTCGCCAATGCCGCACTTTACAATGCGACTTTGCCATCGATCACAGCAAACGAAACCATCGAATCTGAGGCGAGCTATCTCATCTTCAAGAAAAAGGCACTGGCCAAAGGCACGTTCAGGGTCGTCCGCGACCCCAATGGCGGCCCGTTGAAGGAGTCGCGTCAGATCACCGTGCTGGACGGCAAGCCCGTCGCCGAAGGTCAACAAGTACACCTGCCGACGACGCTCTTCGGCGGCTTCGGCCGCTTCCAGGAGATGTTCTTCACACCAGCGCATCGGCCCTGCTATACCTTCACGCGTTTGAGCGAACTCGGCCCCGGTGGAACCTGGCAGATTGCCATCGCCTCGCGTCCAGAAGACGCCGCTCCCCCTAACTGCGCGTCGCAGGCCCCGAGTGTTACCGGCATCGCGCGAGTCGATCCCGCAACGCATCAGCTCGTCCACCTTGAGCGCACCGTTCCCGAAGAGGCCGCCGCCCAACGTCACCTCGCACCCTTCGCCTCCGTCGACATAGGTCCCGCAACGATCGGCGACAAGACCTTCTGGCTCCCGACTCTCGTCATCGGAACCTTCAACAATGGCAAGGACAAGGGCCGATTTGTGGCCCATTACAGCGACTACCATCGCTTTACGGGAAGCGTCACTCTGCTGCCCGGAGTAACAGAGGTCGACCCCCAGGCCCCCGACGCCAAGCCGGACGCCACTCCACACGACGACCAGTTTTAGCCAGGCCGCCAATCTTCCCGGACTCACGATTCCTCCTTATATAGTGGATGACGTGATGATCTCGGCTCGCCGCTCCGCCCGCCTCCTCGCCCTCGCGCTGACTCTCTTCAACGTCCTCAGCCTTCGCGCACAGTCTTCTCCTCCGCTCAACGGAATCGCCCACGTGGCGATCCGCGTGCACGACCTCGCGGCCTCCATCGCGTTCTATCAAAAGCTCGGTTTTGAGCAGGCCTTCGATTTGCGCAAAAACGACGTCCCCTATGAATCCTTCATCAAGATCAACGACAATCAGTTCATCGAACTCTACCCCACCAGCGAGCGTGATCCAGCCGCCGGCTTCCTTCACCTCTGCTTCGAAGGCGTGGACCTCAACACGATTCATGACGACTACGTCGACCGTGGCCTGACACCCACAGCTGTTCGCAAGGCCGGAGCCGGCAATCTGCTCTTCACCATGGCCGGCCCAGAGCAGCCGTTCGGCCCGCAAAACATCGAGTACACGCAGTACATGCCCGGATCTCTTCACAGCGACGATAACGGCAAACACCTCGGCCCTGACCGCGTCGCCACGAAGCTCATCGCCGTCGCCCTTGCCATGAAGGACCCTGCCGCCGCCCGCGACTTCTACATCAACCAGCTCCACTTCAAACCCATCGCCGGCGACCAGATGGACATGCACATGCCCGGAGACTCCGGTCAGGAGGTAGAGATCGTGGCCGCCACCTTCGGCACCAAGGCGCGTCTTACGCTTAACTCGGAGAACCTCAGCAGGTCCGCCCGCTACCTGCACAAGGAAGGAGTCGCCGCCGCCAAGAATGGCGCTACGCTCACTATCACCGACCCTGACGGCAACGTCCTCCTGCTCGAAACTCGCTAGACGCCGCTGATGACCTTCCGACAGGCACTCACGACCGCTACTGCACGATTCGTCGCTGATCCACATCTTAGAGACCAAGCCGCGCGCGACGCCGAACTGCTTCTCTTGCATGCCCTGCAGGTCTCCCGCGTCACTCTCCTGGCCCACCCCGACCGCGAGCTCACCCCCGGCGAGCAGGCCGTCTACGAAGACACCATTACACGCCGCCTGCGCCACGAACCTATCCAATACATCACCGGCCAGCAGGAGTTTTACGGCCTCCTCCTCAACGTCACCCCTGCTGTCCTCATCCCTCGACCGGAGACCGAGCATCTCGTCGAAGCCGTCCTGAAGCTCTTACCCACAAATAGACCTCTGAAGATCGCCGACATCGGCACCGGCTCTGGAGCCATCGCTATCGCTTTGGCCGTTCACCTTCCGAACGCCGAGATCGTCGCCCTCGACATCTCGACGGAAGCCCTCGCCATTGCCGCAGCCAACGCCCGCGAACACGACCTGGCCGACCGCATCAGGTTCCTCCAATCCGACCTGCTATCCGCCCTCAACGACGAAGCCGAAGCCTTCGACGCCGTCGTCAGTAACCCGCCCTACGTCGCCGAGACCGACCGCGCCACCCTCCACCCCCAGGTCCGCGACCACGAGCCCGCCACCGCGCTCTTTGCCGGCGAAACCGGCCTCGACATCTACCGCCGCCTTGTTTCAGAGGCCCACAACGCACTCAAACCAAACGGCCTGCTAGCCCTCGAGATCGGCTACGGCCAGCAGCAAGCCCTCATCGACCTGCTCGCCAACTGGCGGGAGGTCTCCTTCATCAAAGACCTCCAGAATGTCCCCCGGGTCGTCCTCGCCAAAAGGGCCGTCAGCCTTTGGCGATCCGATAAAATCCTTCCACGGCGGTAGTCCTGAACCCCGCGTCATTCGTATAACACTTGGGAGCTAATGGAATGACCAACCCGCTACTTCAAGATCATCTCTACTCTCTCGAAGAGCGTCTCTTCCACCCGGACCGTGAGGCCGACCGTACCGCCTTGGTACCTCTCTTCGCCCAGGAGTACCGTGAATTCTGCTCGTCAGGCCGCATCTTCAACCGCCAGCAAACCATCGATGTCCTTCTCAAGAGCGGGCCGCGCCCGGCGACGATCAGCAACTACTACGTCGAGCGCCTGGCTGAGGACGCGGCGCTCGCCACCTACCGCGCCACGACGGCGCTCGCCATCTCCCATCGCTCTTCTGTGTGGGTCTTCCGCGACAACCGCTGGCAACTCCTCTTCCACCAGGGCACCATCGCGGACTGAAGGCGAAGAAGCCGTCGGCGCAAAAATAGCTCAGATCATATATCAGGTCTGCTACCCTCGCTTTATGCGCCCCCAACTCCTTACGCTGCTTCTCGCCACCTGCCTCTCTGTCCCTGCACAAACCGCCGCCCCCGTCCCCGTCGGCATTCGCCTCGTCACCCAGAACGCCCTCTTCGAAGAGATCTATCAAACTGATCTCAAGAACGCCCCGGAGCGCGCCACTGCCTATGGAGACTATCGATACAACGATCAACTCTCCGATCGCTCGCTCGCAGCCATAAACCGGCGCCACGCCGCCGACATCGCCTTCCTTGAACGTTTGAAGGCCATCCCTACCACCGACTTCCCCGAGCAGGACGTGCTGTCCCACGACCTCCTCGCCCGTGTCCTCCAGCAGCGCCTCGACGACTACGAACTCAAAGAGTACGAGATGCCCGTCGACCAGATGAACGGCGTTCACACAGCCCTCGCCGACCTTCCCCTCGCCATGCCCTTCGACTCCGTCAAGCACTACGAGGACTACATCGCGCGCCTCCGCCAGATTCCCCGCGTCCTTAACCAGACGATCGAGGTCCTCCGCGCCGGCATGAAGGACAACCTTATGCCCGTCCGCTTTCTGCTCGAAAAGGTCTCCGGCCAGTGCAACGGCATCATCGAAGCCGACCCTTTTCTCGTCCCGACCACAAAATATCCCGCCAGCATCACGCCTGACGAACAGAGGCATCTCACCGCCCAGATCACCGACGCTGTCAACAACGATGTCATCCCCGCCTACCGCGCCTTTGCCGCATTCATCGCGACCGACTACGCCCCGCACGGCCGCACCAACCTCGCCGTCACCTCGCTTCCCGACGGCGCAAAGCGGTACCAGAACGACATCCTCGGCCGCACCACCACTCACCTCACGCCCGAACAGATCCACACTATCGGCCTCGACGAGGTCGCCCGCATCACCGCCGAGATGACCACTCTCGCCAATAAGGCTGGCTTCGCAGACCTCGCCGCCTTCCGTGCCTCCATCAACAGCGATCCAAAGTGGGTCCCCACCTCTGCCGAGCAGATCCTCGACGACTACCGCCGCTATATCGCACAGATGCAGCCGAAGCTTCCCGAGCTATTTACCGTCATCCCCGGCAGCCCGGTCACCGTCGAGGCCATCCCCGCCTTCCAGGCCGCCGACTCCACCCACTACTCCAGCGGGACCCCCGACGGCAAGCGACCCGGCCGCGTCGTCGTCGCCACCAGCGACTTCGCCCACCGCACCCTCCTGTTAGACGAGGCCGTCGCCTACCACGAAGGCATTCCCGGCCATCACATGCAGATCTCGGTGCAGCAGCAGCTAACAGGTCTGCCCAAATTCCGCCTTCATACCGGCTTTAGTGCATACACCGAAGGCTGGGCCCTCTACTCCGAACAGCTCGGCAAAGAGGTCGGCTTCTATCAGGACCCAGTCAGCGACTACGGCCGACTCAACTCCGAGCTCTTCCGCGCCGTCCGCCTCGTCGTCGACACCGGCATCCACTCGATGGGCTGGACCCGCGACCAGGTCGTCGACTACATGCGCAAAAACGACGTCAACGAGCCGCTCATCCAGTCCGAGACCGACCGTTACATCGCCTGGCCCGCGCAGGCCTGCTCCTACAAGCTAGGCCAGCTCAAAATTATCGAACTCCGCGAACGAGCAAAAAAAGAGCTTGGTTCCAAATTCGACATCCGCACCTTCCACGACGAGATCCTAAGCGGCGGCTCACTTCCACTGGACATGCTTGACCAGCGAACTACCCAATGGATCGCTGTTCAAAAGGCCAAAGCCAGCCAGATTGTGAGCGTCGGTGTACCAGTAGTACCCTAGCTCCGCGTACCAGTCGTCCCCAGCTTCATCCCGAGTCGTCAGGTCGCATGTCCATATAGATGGTCGGTCCCGATGTGCTTGATCTGTTTGTAACCGTACTTGATCGCACATGTAAGCGGACCGATGCACGCCGCCCAGATTCCGTCCTCACCTCCGCATTCAGCGCGACTCCACGGCCCGCGAATCTCTCCGCTCCCGATCTCCGTCCCTCTCCCAGTCGCGCTCGCGATCATCGTCGCGCTTCTTTCGTTCCTCCTCCCATTGGCGCCGCTCCTCCTGTTCCTTTCGCTCCTCGCGTCCATCGCTCATTGCGCACTCCCGGTTCCCTTTTTTACCGCAGCTCTGCCTTGACACCTGCACCCGCCTCGTCCACGAACGTAACCACCTTTGCGCTCATCACTGCAGGCGTTCTGCCGCCAACGCCCTCCACTGGAAACACCGCCGCTTGATCGGCGTCCGTCCAGCAAACCAACCCAGTGAGACAAACCAGGCGTTGAGGGACGCCGGGCAGCGCACTCCAACCCTGCACCAGAACAAACTGATGCCGTGACGAATCCTCGACCAGCACATCGTTCGAGTAGTTGATATAAATCCGCGCCGCGTCCTGCGCGACCCCATTCTTCTCGACCTTGCCCAGCGGGTCCCGCACAAAGATCCGCTGCCGAAACACTGCCACGAAGACCACCAAGAACAACGCCCCAACGACCAGAATTTTTCTCAAGCTATCTCTTCTCCTCGTGGTACTCCTGCTCCGTGTTGATCTCCCAGAGCGCGGGCTTATCGACATGTCCAGCCACAATACCATCGACCACCGTCATCGCTGTCAACATACTGTGGTCCTGATTGTTGTACTTGTGCATCCCATTTCTCCCCACCAGAAACAGGTTCTCGAACCCATCGGTAAACTCCCGCAGCTCCTCAAACCGGTCATAGGTCCCGAAGTAGGCCGGATAGGTCTTCGGCACCCTCACCACATGCCCGTCCGACACCTCCTCCGTATTGAGTATTCCGATCTTCGCGACCTCAGCGATGGCAAACTTCTTCAGCTCCTCGTCCGGCATCTTCCACAGATCGTCCGTGTCGTAACAGAAGTACTCCAGCCCGATCCACACCTTCGTCGGATCAGCCACCAGGTACGGGCTCCAGTTGTTAAATATTTGTAACCGTCCCAGTAGCACATCCGGCTCCTGAACATAGATCCACGTGTCCTTCAGCAGGCCGCCGTCCGGCTCCTTGACCTTCAGCCTGTCGACCAGCAGCCCGACGGTAATGAAATCACGATACTGCAGCCCCGCGCTCACCTCCCGAACGTTATCCGGAACCGGAGCGTCTATCGCCTCGACCAGCTCGCGCATAGGCATCGTCGAGAAGAAATAATCTCCCGCAAACGTACGCCGTTCGCCGGCCGCGTTCACGGCATCGATGGACACCACCCGGTTCACGCCACCCGCAACAGCGCAGTGGATCCGATCCACCTTCCACCCCATATGGATCTCTCCACCCTTCCCACGAATCTGGTCCGCCACATGCTCCCAAAGCTGCCCAGGGCCATACTTCGGATACATGAACCGCTCAATCAAACTCGTGTCCGTCCCCTTCTGCGCCAGGTCGCCGCGGCCCTTTGCCTTCCCACTAAAGGCCTTCTTCAAAAAATGCTTCACCGCCGTCGTCAAGCTAAGCCCCTTGATCCTCTGCGCCCCCCACTCCGCGGAGATTTCATTGCAGGGCGTTCCCCAAACCTTCTCTGTATAGCTCTTGAAGAACGTCAGATAGAGCTGTCGCCCAAACCGATTAATCAAAAAGTCTTCAAGACTCTTCTCCGGCGAAATCTGGCCCATCTGCGACTTCACATAACTCGTGCCGACCTGAAACGTCCTCACCAAACCAAGGTTTTTCAACGTCGTCGCCGTCAGCGTAATCGGATAGTCGAAAAACTTCCGCAGATAGTAGATCCTGCTCTTGCGAGGACGAATCAGCATCACAAGGTCCGGATCGTGCGGAGCGACCGTCACCAGCATCTCCACCGGGTCCTTCGCCTCAACCTCATCTTCCACCTCTGCCTCGTCCGGGGCGTGATGATGGATAGGCCCTGCTCCGCGCAACACCGGCTCCTCCGGCAATCGCGCCGGCACCGCAACCACGCGCTTCTTTCCTTGATAGCTAATCTCGGCTTCGGCATGGGGCCCCGAAGCCGAGTCGCCCTCATCCGGCGGCATCAGATCAATCCACCACTGCATCACCCGGTCGCTCTTTGAGAAAAATCGATGCCCTCCTATGTCCATCCGGTTGCCCTTGTACTTGATGGTGCGCGAAATGCCACCAATCTCGTCGCTGGCTTCCAAAATGATCGGCTTGATATCGGTGCGGCGAAGCAGTTCCAAAGCTGCGGTGAGGCCGGCAGGTCCAGCGCCGACAATAACTGCTGTCTTTTGCATGAGTGTCCCTAAAGTCAATCCGTTCGACAACCATTACATCTATCGCTAACGTTTCATCGCGGAGCGTCTCCCGTGGCTATTGGAACCGCACCTTCACCAGGTCCGCGCCAAAGGCCTGCCCCATCGGCTCCACATGTGCAGCTTCTTCAGCAAATGCCGCGGCCGTCCAGTCCCAGTCGCTGTGGTACACAGCAAATATATGTTCACCTGGTGTCCGTCGCAGTTCGTCATATGACACAATCGGCAAACTGCTGAACTTCTTCGTATGGATCCCCGACAGATACATCGTGTCATGCTGCTGGCGGCCCAGCTCTTCGTCCAGCGAATAGACAAACACAAGCCGCGAACGCAGCTCCGGGTCCGGCTCGTACTGACTTGCCACCTCCCACTTTCCCAGGTATGGAAAGTAGATATTCCGATCAGGTGCAGCGTCCACCTCGGCCTTCAATCCTGGCGCCATCGTCAGCTCCGCCAAGGTCTGCTGTTTCGCCATAATAGACTGCCTGGTCCGAACACTATTCACCACCACAATGCCCACCAGCATTGCGGCCATCACTCCATAGAACACGCTCTTCCGTCGCAGCGCCGGTGTCATTGCAATCGCAATCAATACGCTGATCCCCAGAATGGCCCCGATCGAGTGCCGCACCTCCAGCGCATGCGTCACCAGCCGCCCCAGCACAAACGCAAACGCGGGAATCAGCACCAGCAGGAGGACCATCGCCCACTCCGCCACTGGCGCCACAACCACTCGTCGCCGCACCGCGCGCGCGCAGCCCCAAACTACTACCGCTCCCGCCAGCAGAATCACCAGCATCAATAACGTCTGCACGGCCTTCGGGTATTCGGTATAGTCGAGCATCATCTGCCGGTACGGCTGCGTCAGCATATGCGCCGAAATCTTCGCCACATAATAATGCTTCTTGAACTCGCCCGAAGCTTTGACATACGGAATCGTCGCCACCAGCGACGCCATCCCCACTCCGATCGCCGTCAACGTCCCACCGTCCAGACGTCGCCGCACCAGCGTCCGCACCAACTCCGCGCCGCACACCGGAACCAGCAGCAGCACTCCGTAGAAATGAACATTCAACGTCAGCGCCAACGCGGCCGCAAGCCCCACCAGCGGCCACACTCGCGGAGACGGCGGTGGCCCAGCTCTCCTTGAAGCGATCTGCCAGCACAGCGCCGCCATCGCGTACGAACCCAGCATCACGCCATACGGCCGTCCCTCGGTCGAGTAGTACATCGTCCAGGTCAAGGCCGGAATCGCCATCGCCACCAGTCCCGCCCGCTGCCCCGCCAGGTTCCGCACAAAAAAGTAAAGACAGAACTGCATCATCAGGTAACCGGCAAACGCAGGCAGTCGCAGCGCAAACGCCGTGGGCCCGAAGACGGCCATCGCCGCATGCGAAAGCACATGATATGGCGGCGGCTCCAGCGAGATCGGGTAGGACCGCTGGATACGCAGCACCTCACCCAGCGTCGCCACGCGGTCCGTCTGAAGGCTGAATATCTCGTCCTGCCACAGGAGTCTATGCATCGACCAGGTAGCCGACGTCACCGCCGTCAGCAGCAGAATCGCCCATCCCAGCATCGGAAGCCCGGCGGTCCCTGACCCAGCCTCTTCACCTGCACTCACCGGCGCCTCATCGAGCCTGGTCGTCATCCTGGAGTCATTCTACACATAGCGGCGCCGTCGAATTCTGCGGCAAAGTCGGCCTGAAAAAGTTCTCCAGACGCGGGATCCGGATGAATAGAAGCAGCACCATAACAACGACCGTCCCGGTAAACGCGCCCATCAGCAGCGGCTCTCGATAAAGCTTCTCCGGGTTCTGCACCGAGCTCTCCGGCTTGAACGCCAGCTTGAAGTAGATCGCCATCACCAGCGCGACCAGCGGGAACCCAAGAATCAGTTCAATGCGATACCGGATGATGAACGCACCAAAAAACAGCATCGCCGTCGAAGCATAAAACACCACCGACACCAGCAGCGACTCCGGCGTATACCGTTTGAACGACGCCCGGTACGCCCCCGCCACTGACCTGTCCCCGATCTCGGACAGCTCGCTGAACCGCTTCAGCGCCATGAAGTAGCATCCGATCATCCAGTACGACACCAGCAGCGACACCGGCGGTACCAGCACGCTCGTCACCGCATACCAGCCCAGCAACATCCGTAGCGGATTATTGATCGACTCCGTGAGCACGTCCAGGTATGGAACGTCCTTAGTCCGCGCCGGCGGAATGTTATAAAAACACCCCATCACCCAAAGAAAC
>DATHQG010000325.1:0-5162 GCA_035483075.1 Edaphobacter sp.
GCCGGCTCCTGTTGATCGGCCTCGCAGATCTTCAACGCGATCTCCCGCCCATACTCCCCCACCCAGCGCTCTACCATCCAGCGCGGATGACCCAACCTCTCCGCAAACGCAGCTGTCGATTCAAACACCCGCACACCCGGCCTCTGCGCTGCAGCCAGCTTGCGCAACACCGCATTCACCATCCCCGTCGCATGCGGCTCACCCGCGGCCCTGCACAGCTCCACGCTCTCACTCAGCGCCGCGTGTGCTGGAATCCGCTCCAGATGCAGCAACTGAAACGCCCCCATGCGCAGGGCAATCGCCACCGGCTCCGCCAGCCTCTGCTCCGGTCGCTGGAGTAGCCCACGCACCCTCGCATCCAGCGCAATCTGCCACCGCAGCACACCCATCACCAACGCCGTCGTCAGGTTCCGGTCCTCAGGCGACAGCGCATCCACCCGCGACGAGTGCAACAGCTCATCGCTATGCCCCTTACCCTCGCCCACCAGCTTCAAAATCTCAAATGCCGCCAGTCGTGCCGGCGTGATCTTCGCAATCGCCGTCTCCACACCAGCCGTCGGTCCCGCAGACATCGGACGCTTCCTCACCGCCCCACCTGCAGCCGACTTCCTCGGAGCCGCCCCACTCGCCTTCGACTGCCCAGCCCCCGCCTTCGAGCTGTCCTTCATGACCCCAACCGCTCGCCGCTTCTCACCTGATTGCCTCGGAGAAATTCAGCAGCGCTCATCCGCCGCTTCCCTTCCAACTGCACCTCGTCCAACCCAATCAAACTCCCGCTCCCACATACAACATGCAGCGAATCGCCATGCACCTTCAGCACCCCGGCCTCACCGTCGCCAGGACCGGCCACATGCATCCTCTGCACAATCAATTTCTTTCCCCGCAAAAGCGTATGCGCCCCTGGCCAGGGCTGAAACCCTCTCCACCGGTCGTAGATCTGCTGTGCGGTACGCGAAAAATCGATCCACCCGTCTTCCCGTGTCAAAATCGGCGCGAGCGTGGCGGCCGAATGGTTCTGCGCCTCTGGATAGATAAGCCCCTCCTCCAGATGATGCAGTGTCTTCACCATCAACTTCGCTCCCAGGGGCGCAAGACACTCGTACACATCGACCGCCGTCTCCTCCCGCCCGATCGGACACACTTGCGCCAGCAACATATCGCCAGTATCGAGCCCGGCATCGAGCCGCATCGTCGTCACCCCCGTCACCAATTCGCCATTCGCTACCGCCCATTGAATCGGAGCAGCGCCCCGATACTTGGGCAGTAATGACCCATGCAGATTGATGTTTCCAAACCGCGGCAGCGCCAGCATCCACTGAGGAATAATCCGCCCATACGCCACCACAAGAACCGCGTCCGGCTGAATCCTCTCCAGCTGCGCCTGAAACACCGCATTGTTCTTGATCTTCTCCGGCTGCGCCACTGGTAACCCACGCGCCAGGGCCGTCCTCTTGACCGGAGGGACCTGCACTTCCATTCCCCGCCCCGCCGCGCGGTCAGGCTGCGTCACCACCAGAGCGACCTCGTGCCCCGCCGCAATCACCGCCTCCAGCGTAGGCACCGCAAACTCCGGCGTTCCACAAAAAACCAATTTCATCGCCTATCCCTTCGCCAGGAAGATAACTCCGAGCATCGCGAGGCCCCACGCAGCCCGACGACCCGCCAAAACAAGGTACACACGCCACGAAGTGGCCGCCCCGCGCGTAGCGGGCCCGTCCGGCAGGACCTCACCACTCGCCGTTCTTAATCAGCTTCTTGATCTTCCGAATCACAAGATCCCGCTTCAACCGGCTAAGCCGATCGATAAACAGCACCCCATCCAAATGGTCGATCTCATGCTGCAACGCCCGCGCCAGTAACTCGTCCCCCTCCACTTCAAACCACTCTCCCGATACGTCCTGCGCCTTCACCTTCACCTTCGCCGCGCGCGTCACCTTCTCGCGGATCTCCGGCAAACTCAGGCAACCCTCCTCCTCCACCTGCTTGCCCTCGCGTTCAATGATCTCCGGATTGATCAGCGCAATCCGCTCCTCCGGGTCCTTCTTAAAGCTCACATCGATCACCGTAATCCGCTTCGAGATCGCGATCTGCGGCGCCGCCAGCCCAATCCCCTGCGCCGCGTACATTGACTCAAACATCTCGTCGACCAGCTTCTTTAGCTTCGCGTCGAACACCGTCACCTTCTCGCCCGGCTTCTGCAGCACCGGGTCCGGCCACTTCACTACCTCATGGATCTTGTTATTTCCGCTCACTCAATACGCTCGAATCTGCTCGCAATAGCCTTTGAAATTTCGCTGCATCTCACGCAGCGAGTCCCCGCCAAACTTCTCCACCATCAACCGCGCAATGGTCAACGCAACCATCGCCTCCGCCGCCACGCCGGCCGCCGGCACCACACAGACATCGCTCCGCTCATACGCGGCCTTCACCGGCTCCCTCGTCGCAAAACTCACAGAAGCCAGCGGCCTTCGCAACGTCGAGATCGGCTTCAGATACCCGCGCACCACAACGTCCTCACCATTTGAGATGCCGCCTTCAATCCCCCCGGCATTGTTGTGCTCCCGCGAAAACTTCGTGAACCCCTCACCCTCATACCCAATCGCATCATGCACGGCCGACCCAACCGACTCTGCCGCCGTCACGCCGCGCCCCAACTCTACCGCCTTCACCGCCTGCAGACTCATCACCGCCTGCGCCAGCAACCCATCCATGCGCTCGTCCCAGTTCGCATGCGTCCCTACCCCGGGCGGCAAGCCATGCACCACCACCTCAAACACCCCACCGACCGTGTCCCCGGTCCGCAAAACCGCATCCACCTCGGCCTTCATCGCCGCTTCGTTCTCGGCATCGACACAGTTCAGGAGCACCTCTTCCTTGGCCTGCAACGCCACAATCTCGTCCCAGGTCGCTGCCCGGGAAAGCTCTGCCTTCCCCACCCGGATCACATGACTCGCGACCTCGACCCCCAGCGCCCGCAGCAGAAGCTTCGCCACTGCACCCGCAGCCACCCGCGCCGCGCTCTCCCTCGCACTCGCCCGCTCCAGCACATAGCGCGCATCGGGAAAGTCATACTTTAAACTCCCCGCCAAATCAGCATGCCCCGGCCGCGGCGATGCAACGGCCTTATGCTTGTTCGAATCACCGGGCTCCACAGGCAGAATGTCAGCCCAGTTCTTCCAATCATTATTCGCAATCACCATGGCGATCGGCGACCCGATCGTCTTCCCATGCCGCACTCCGCTCAAAATATGCGCCGTATCACGCTCAATCCGCATGCGACCGCCGCGCCCATACCCCTTTTGCCGCCGCCACAGCTCGCGGTCGATAAACTCCTGCTCAACAGTCACCCCTGCCGGCATTCCGCTGACCGTTGCCACCAGGCTCTCCCCGTGGCTCTCTCCCGCTGTCGAAAATCGCAACATCCCGTACCGGTCCCTCTCAAAACACAGGTCGCAAACCTAAATTGTAACAACCAATCTCGCCTCCCCGGACGTAGCCCCGCGAGGAGAGCAGGCGGCAAAATCTCCCTAGCGCCGCTCGTCTGAGGCCACCTTCGCGACCTTCGCTTCCAATATCGGCCTCCAGTGCTCCTGCGCCGACGGCTCCATGTCCTGGATACGTCGGATCGCCGCCGAATAAGCCCCGCGTGCAGCTGCGTAGTTCCCTGTAGCTTCAAAGGCATCGCCTAGCGATACATTCGCGTCGAAGCCATCCGGCACCAGGGCAACGGCACTCTGTGCGGCGGTGAGCGCCGCCTGCGGGTCTTTCTTTGTCAGATCTGCTTGCGTCTGCTGTACATATTCCAGGGCCGCGGCCTCAGGCAACGCGAAGTCCCCATAGAAAACCGCCACCCCGTTCGCGATAACATCGTCCGGCTTGCGTTCGAAGAGTCTCTGATAGGGGTTCCGCACCTTAGTTCCAAACTCGAACCCATTAAGGTCGCCGTAGCTGATCAGCACTGGACCGTGCACAATCGGCGGTACATAGATGTCCTCCTCCGACATGCTGTCCAGCGTCGGCAGAGGCTTGCAGGGAATCCCGTAGTCACTCTGCAGAAGAAACGGCTCGGCAAAGTAGGCAAACCAGCATTCCTTGACGTTGTGCGCATCCAGCCACTGCTTCGTCTGCTTCAATTGCTGCGCCCAGTCGACCGCCGAATCCGAAAAATAGAGGTTCGTCTTCCCCGGCCCACCCCAAAGCACGTTGGCATATGGCAGATAGTTCGGGAACACCCGTACCGAATCCACGACGTGCCACAAGAGCAATGCCCCAACAACATACCCCCAAGCTCTCCGTTGCCGAATCAGCCACGCAGCGCCACCGCCCGCCAGCGCAAACACAAATGGAAACAGCGGAAGCACATGGCGTACACCGATGTTGAGCGGTGACGCCATCGAGACAGCAAGATAGAACACGGCAGGCAGCGTCAGAAAGAACACCTCACGCGGCCGTCGTACCCTGCCCGTCGAAAACGCATAGATCGCAAGCGCCAACAATCCCAGTAAACCCACAGTCCATTTCAACGAGAGAAGCGCAGGAAAGTAGAACCACTGTCCGTGCTCGTATACCTTTCCAAAGATGTACGCTGTCGTTTCGACCCCCACCCGCTGCACATCCACCAAACCATAGAGGTAGCTCTCCGGTAGCAGATGATGCTGCGCACAGAAAGAGACCAGGCCCCTCATCAGGGGAGAGAGCGCACCCATCTGGCCCGCAAGCGGCGGCAGCACCACTCCCGTCGGCTGCATCGCATAGCGAAAGCCGTACACACCCCAAACAACAAACAGCGCGGTCGCCGCAATCGCCCCCATCCCAAACAGCATTCGTGCAACATAGCGACCAGGCCAAAGCCGGTCCTCTCTCCATCTGCCCACCGCCTCTCCCGTGGCCAGCAAAACAAATATCGGTAGAAGCAGCACCGCAGAGTGTTTGGCCGTGAGCGCCAGACCGGTCACAAGCCCGCACAGCATGGCGCGCCGCCACTGCATCTCTTTCACAAAGCGATAGAAGGTGTACACCGCAGCAAATAAGCCACACGCCGCGCCCGTGTCCGTAGCGACGAACGGCGCATTGGCCACCACGGTCGGATCGAACACGTAAAGCGTCATCGCGATCAGTCCCGCAGCGGTGCCAAACATCTCCCTCCCTGCAACAAAAAGCAC
>DATHQG010000326.1:0-7001 GCA_035483075.1 Edaphobacter sp.
TGATAAGGAACGGATCGTTCCGCTGGGGCGGAGTGCGGTCGAGGCGCTTGAGAGATATTTGAGTTTGGGGCGGCCAGGGTTGATTCGTGCCGGGGTGCAGCGTGCGCTGTTTCTGAGTGTGCGGGGGAATCCGCTGACGCGGCAATGGGTTTGGGAGATGGTTCGCGGGGCGACGGCGTCCGGGAGCAAGGCCAGTCCGCATATGCTGCGACATAGTTGCGCAACGCATATGGTGGAGCATGGGGCCGATTTGAGGAGTGTTCAGACTTTGCTGGGTCATGCCGATATTGCTACTACGCAGGTTTATACGCATGTCGCGCTGGGGCATTTGAAGAGGGTGCATCGGGAGCACCATCCGCGAGGGAAGCGGAGAGTGACCGCTCAACAATGATCAGAACGACAAACGCTGATAAAAGCTGACTTGGTTTTTCAAGTTGAGGCAGTCGAGGATTCTTTGATGGGGAAGGCTGGCGAGATCGAAGGGTTGGCGGAGGGGTTTCTGGCGATGCTCGCGAATGAGCGCGGGGCGTCGGAGCATACGGTGCGGGCTTATGCGCGGGAGGTGAGGAACTTTGCGGCTTATTTGCGCGAGACGTTGGGTGACGGAACGCGCGTGGGAAAGGTCGAGCATCTGCATATTCGGGCCTACCTGGGCTTGCTTTATGAGAGGGGGTTGACGAAGGCCAGTGCGGCGAGGGCGCTGGCGGCGGTGAGGAGCTGGTTCAAGTGGCTGGCGAAGGAGGGGAAGGTGAAGCAGAACCCGGCGCTGCTGGTGAGTACGCCGAAGCTGCCGAAGCATCTGCCACGAGTGCCGAGTATGGAGGAGGTCAATCGGGTGCTGAATTCGCTGGAGGGCGAGGGTGCTGTTGCGAAGGAGAAGCAGGACGCTGTGGCGTGGCCCGAGCGGGATAGGGTGATCTTTGAGTTGTTGTATGGGTGCGGGATCAGGAACTCGGAGCTGGTGGGGCTGGATATGGGAAGTGTGAAATGGCGGGACGATGCCGTGCTGGTGCGGGGCAAGGGGCGGAAGGAACGGCTGGTTCCGCTGGGAGATGAGGCGGCGGTGGCGTTGCGGGCTTATCTGCCCCTGCGGGAGGCGAAGCTTTTAGCCGCTGGTAAAGGGGATTTGGTGCATGATGGGCCACTGATGATGAACCTGCGGATGCGAGGGGATTGCCGGTTGACGACGCGGAGTGTGGGGCGGATTGTGAAGGCGATTGCTTTGTCGCGAGGGCTGGCAGCGGACGTGCATCCGCACACGCTGCGGCATGCTTTTGGTACGCACATGCTTGAGGAGGGTGCGGACCTGCGGGCCATTCAGGAGATGCTGGGGCATGAGCGACTGTCGACGACGCAGCGGTATACGCAGTTGACGGTGGGTCAGGTGCAGAAGGTTTATGACGAGACGCATCCTCGGGCGAAGTAAGAGTTGAGGTAGAGAAGCGGATTTCTCCGCTGCGCTGCTCACGATGAGACCGTGATCAGCTTCGGTCGAAATGACGATTTTGTTCCGGGTAAACAAAAGAACGGGCAACGGCGAAGCAGGAACGGGTACTGCAGCTTGCCCAAGGATGACAAATGAAGGGCAAGTTATTTCAGGAGGTCGTGGCCTTCTACGTCGGGCATTGGGAGGTCGAGGATGTGAGCCACCCTGGGGGCCACGTCGACCAGTTTGGAGCGGGGCATGTGGCGCTGTGGGATACCGGGGCCGAACGCTAAGAAAGAGGCGTCGAGTTCTTTGGGGCCGGGGGCGTAGCCGTGCATGCCGCGGGTCTTGGTGTCGGTGAAGCGGACGCGAGGAAGAGAAAGAGTGCGATTGCAGAGAGGCTTGGTGCGGATTTTGGCAGAGGTTATTAGGCCATAAAATTCTTTTCGTTACGTCAAGTGAGACCCACTTGCTCGCACCGTATCTGTTACTGGGCGCCATGTTGGGTGAGGTCGGTGCGCTCTATAACCGGGTAAGCGTGGGGTTGCTACGATTTTCAGATCGCCTTGTGCGGATTACTTCTGTCTATTGGGCTACGTTGGTGGGTGCCGGAGTGGGGCTTGTTGTTTGGTTTGTACCTAACCTGGCCGGAGGTGGCGATCCGCTGACCCAGGGCATTCTCTCGAACCAGTATGGGACAAAGGCCTTGCTGGTAGGGTTTGTTCTTCGCTTCCTGTTGGGCCCGTGGTCGTATGCTGCGGGTACGCCCGGAGGACTGTTCGCGCCGATGCTCGTGCTCGGAGCTTCGTTTGGGGCGCTCTTTGGGGGAGTAGCAAACCACTTTATCCCCGGAGTCGATCTTTCGCCTCTGGCTTGTGCGGTCGTTGGAATGGCCGCTCTGTTCTCGGCCAGCGTTCGAGCGCCGTTGACGGGCATTGTGCTGGCGGTTGAGATGACCGGGCGCGGCGACGTGACGCTGGGGTTATTGGCTGGGTCGATGGGAGCAATGGTGGTGGCGATGCTGCTAAAGAGCGAGCCTATCTATGTAACGTTGAAGGAGCGAATGCTCAAAAGAACCTGAATTATGAGGGCTTAGTCGAAGGGGATGGCGGGGGTGTTGCCGTTGTGATGGGGCAGGAACGTGGTGAAGATGGTGCCGCTTGTTCCGGGGCAGGTGTTGCTTTTGACCCGTATGTTGCCGCCGTGACGCGTGACGATGCCCTGGGTGATCCACAGGCCTAGGCCGTTGCCAACGTCCTGCTTGGTGGTGAAGAAGGGATCGAAGATCTGGGGGAGGGCTTCGTGCGAGATACCGGAACCGGTGTCGACGAGGCTGACGACGGTCCCTGGGTACTGGCCATTGCTCCAGCACCTTGATTTTCTGGTTCTTATCGTGAGGCTACCGTGCTGCGGCATGGCGTAGATGGCGTTGGCGATCTGGTTGGCGAAGACCTGCCGGAGTTCGCCTTCGAGACCCCAGATCTCGAGTTCGCCCCGGTACTGTTTCGTGATCGAGATGTCCTTCGCTTGAAGCTTACCGTTGAATACGGCGAGAAGATCATCGAGTAGGGCCGATATTTTTACGATGCCAGGAGATGCGTTCTCGCGGTAGAAACCGAGGGTCTGTTTGGTGATTTGGGCGACGCGCGCGAGTTCTTCGTCTGCAATCTTCAAGTATTCGGCCGCCTCTGAAGGAGAAGAGCGAGCCAGGTAGATTGCGTTGGAGACGGCTTCGAGCGGGTTGTTGATCTCGTGCGCGATGCTAGCGGCAAGCCGTCCTGTGGCGGCGAGTTTCTCGGAACGACGAAGGGCCTCTTCGGCGCGCAGACGGCCGGCGGCTTCGGCCTCGGCGGCCAGGGCGCGCTGCTGCAGCAGGGAGATGTGGCGGAGGCGCTCGTTCTCACTGTCGAGGCCCGTGTAGTTTTCTGTGGGGACGACGTGGGAGTGCTCGGCGCAGATGTTGAGGAACGCCTGGCTGTGCCCCTCGCGATCGAAGCCCTTCATCGGATAGGCGCAATGAAGATGGAAGGAGTGGGTATGTGCGAGATCGTTCCAGAGCCGTTCGAGTTTGAGAGCGCCGTCGAGGTTTCCGTCTGTCCAGAGGAGCGCGACCATCTCTCCGAAGAGTACGAGGCGGGAGGATTCGCCTTTGGTGGCGAGCTGGACGGAGGAGAGAGCGTGACCCATGAATGTATCGAACAGCCTGGCATCGGGAGCGCCGTTGACCATGAAGACGGACAGAGTTTCGGCGGCGTCGAATGCGTAATATCTTCCTAGCTGCGCGGCCAATTCAAGATCGAGGCCTCGGGCCTTGAGGCGTCTCGCAAGTTCTTTGCGATGCTCCGGTGTAGCGATGACGATGGCAGCATCGCTAGCTACAAGGGCCGTGCCGACTAATTTTGTAAGGGAGTCAAGGAGGAAGGAGTCTTCATCGTAGAAGTGGACGGAATGAGTATTTGAACCGAGTTCTGGCGCTGGGCGGGGCAGATGGACGGATGCATTGGCGGCCAGGCCAGCTCTTGCACTCATAATTCAACCCCCCCCAGAACGACCCAAGATAGAAAATGCATCAATAAATTCAAGCATAAACGGCAGTTGCCTCAAAAACACCAGCAAAGACATAGGATGCTGGATTTACTTAAGAGGTTCGACGCCCTGGCAAGATTTGCCCAGATGGCGTTTAGTAACGGGGTACGCCGGGATCTACTGTGCGGGACCAGGCGTCGATGCCGCCGGCGAGCGACTGGGCGTGGGTAAAGCCCTGTTCGCGTAACCATAAGGCTACGTTGAGGGAGCGGGCCCCGTGGTGGCACATGACGACGATGGGAGCGTCGGGGTCGAGCTCGGTGTGGGCGCGGGAGGCGACCTCGCCCATGGGCATGAGGAGGGAGTTGGGGACGCTGGCGGTCTGGTACTCCCAAGGTTCGCGGACGTCTAACAGGAGGGGCGTGTCGGGTCGCTGGCGCTGCTGGGCAAAGGCTTCGGGGGTGATTTCAAGTTCTAGCATGAATTCAAGGATATCCTTAGAGAGCGATGAGTAGCGAGCGTTGGGCTGCGGGTGCTTGATTTGCATCTTATTTGGCACGCTTCGATTAGTGAAATGAATCAGTTGAAGAAGGACGGTGACTGTCTTGGAGAATGTTTTGGAAAAGGTACTGATTGTTGAAGATGAGGTCCATGCGCGCAGCGGCTTGACGGAGCTGATCGAGAGCTGGGGTTACAGGGCGGAGTGCGCGGCCGACGGGATGGAGGGGTTGGAGAAGGCAATTGCGTGGGCGCCTGCGATTGTGGTCACTGACCTCAAAATGCCGCGGATGGATGGGATGGAGCTGCTGAGCCGCATTGGCGAACTGCCGCAGCGGATCGCTGTAGTGATGCTGACGGCACAGGGATCGATTGAGTCGGCCGTGGAAGCGATGCGGATGGGGGCGTACGACTATATTCCAAAGCCGGTGGATCCGATTCGGCTGAAGACGATCCTGCATAATGCGAGCCGGCAGCGGGAGGCCGATGTTGAGCTGGAAGCAACGCGGCGGCAGTTGCGAGATACGGGCGTGCTGGGCGAGCTGGTGGGGTCTTCGCCGCAGATGAAGGACATCTTTACGCTGATTGAACGGGTGGCGCCGTCGAATGTGTCGGTGCTTGTGACGGGCGAGAGTGGGACGGGCAAGGAGCTGGTGGCGCGGGCGCTGCATGATTTGAGTGCGAGACGGCTGAAGCCGTTTGTGGCGGTGAACTGTGCGGCGATTCCAGAGACGCTGATTGAGAGCGAGATCTTTGGGCATGAGAAGGGCGCGTTTACCGGGGCGTTGGAGCGGCGGGCTGGGTGTTTCGAGTTGGCGGAAGAGGGGACGCTGTTGCTGGACGAGATTGGCGAGATGCCGATGGCGACGCAGGCGAAGCTGCTGCGCGTGCTGGAGGACCGGCGGTTGCGGCGGCTGGGAAGCAAGATCGAGACGCCGGTGGACGTACGCGTGGTGGCGGCGACGAATAAAGATCCGGAGAAGGCGGTGGCGAATGGAGATCTGCGCGGGGACCTCTACTATCGCTTGAATGTTTTTAATATTCAGATGCCACCACTGCGGGACCATTTGATGGACGTGTCGGCGATCTCGGAGAAGATGATTGAGGACATGAATGAGCGGCACCATTGCACGGTGGCGGGACTGAAAGACTCGCTGATGCGGCGGCTGGAGGAGTACAAGTGGCCTGGGAACGTTCGGGAGCTGCGGAACACGATCGAGCGGGCGGTGATTCTGGCAGGGTCGGGGATGCTGGGAGAGGAACATCTGCCGCCGCACTTTGGGGAGGCGGGGTTCGCTCCGGCGCCGTCGAGGCACGCGGGGGCGGAGTCGGGTGCGCGGGGCGTGGCGCAGTCAGATGAGGTGCAGCGGTATCTGGATGAGTCGAACTCGGTGCGGGTGGAGGTGGGAACGACTGTGGATGAGGCAGAACGGCAGTTGATTCTGAAGACGCTGTTGGCGACGCATAATAATAAGACGAGGGCCGCAGAGATATTGGGGATCAGTTCGAAGACGCTACAGAATAAGTTGAAGGAATACTCCAATGCGGCTGCTGTGACGGAGTAAAGATGCGGCTGAAGACCAAGTTGGTGGCATCAGCGACGGCGTTGACGTTTGCGATCGTGCTGGTGCTGTCGGCGCTGTTTGTCAGCGAACTGATGCGGCAGAGAATCGAGCAGACAGCGGCGGCGAACGATGTGCTGGCGCACGAGGTCTGGCTGGAGATGCGGAAGGCAGTGGAGACGGGGCTGCGGGCGAATCCGCCGGTGGACCGGAGCGACGAGGCGCTGCAAGTGGCAGTGGTGGATGCGCTGAGAAGCCAGCCGGCGCTGTCGGACGTGATGAATACGATTGTGCGCTATTCGCCTGAGGTACAGGACGTGAGCGTGACGGACGCGCATGGGATGACGATAGTGAGCACCGACCCGGACGCGGTGAACCAGCAGGCGCCGTTCCGGTTCAGCCTGGCAAGCGTGAAGGACGGCGGCGTGACGCGGCAGATGGGGGTCGTGTTCGGCAGGCCACGAGTGCTGGATATCTCTCAGTCGCTGGACCGGAACGGTGCGCCGTTTCTGGTTGCGCATGTGGGGGTGCGGTCGACCTTTTTGAAGAACTCGTATGAACCGTGGCTGCGGGCCGCATTGTTTTTTGCTTTGCTGGCTACGCTGGCGGCGGTGCTGGCGGCGGGACTGCTGGCCAATGTGGCGCTGAGACCGTTGCAGGCGATCAGTGCTCGGTTGGAGCGCTTGACGCTGGCTGGGAGAGAGGCTGGGAGCGAGGACTCAATTGGGCTGCTGGCCGGCGGCGTTGGGAGTGATGCTGTTGTGCGAGTGACGAAGACGATCGACCGGCTGGGCGAGCAGATGCGCACGCAGGAGGCAGGATACACGGCGCTGCAGGCGAACCTGAATCAGATGCTGGATACGCTGCGGGACGGGGTGCTGCTGTTTACGGCAGACCGAAGGGCCGTGATGGTTTCGGACGCGGTAGCTTATTTCCTGGCGACACCAGTAGACGAGGGCCATGAAGGGATGGTGGGGAAGCGGCTGGAG